>JAMPGN010000037.1 GCA_023663915.1 Eubacterium sp.
CATGTCCCGAAATTGCTATTTCCTAGACGGAATACTAAGAAAATCTCAGTCTCCTTCACAAGACAACTGCGTGAACTTTTTGTGCAATCTGCCAGCTACAGTTTATCGAAAAAGTTTTTGACATCCGAATCAATGTGGTAAACTAATTTTGGCTATGCTATAATAGACGCAGACTCAGCAGTCTGCGTCACAAGAATTGCTGCGCAATTTTTGCTGGTGTTGCCAAGGATTACAGCTTCTGTGATTATGATATAGTAGACGCAGACTCGGCGGTTTGCGTCACAAGAATTGCTGTGATTTGGCGGCATTACAACACGGAATCAGAGGAGATAGTTTACTGAAAATGATACAGTTGATCGGTCTGTTAATCTGGCTTGTGGTCATTCCGGCTGGTATCGGGCTGATACCGGCGCATTTCATGCCTGTGAGGAGGAGGACTTTGGGGTTCGTGATGCTTGCGGGATATTTTGGCATGTGGGCGGTGTTTGAGGTGGTCACGATCCCAGCGGTGATCTTTGTAAAATATCATAATTTTAAGGTAGCGTCTAATTGCTTTATGGTACTTAGTATTGTGTGTGCCATGGTGGGGCTGTGGCTTTTGTACCGTGACAGGAAAGAGTGGGAACTGACTTCACCTGTCACGTATGTATGGAATATGTCATGGGCGGAGCGGATAGAATGGCTGCTGTTTTTTGCGTTGCTTGGTTTTCAGCTTTATAAGGCGGCGGCTTACGCTTCCTTTGACGGGGATGACGCATACTATGTGGTGGAGTCTCTGATCGCACAGCAGGCGGATGTGATGTACCGTATCCTGCCGTACACCGGCAGACCTACCGATCTGGATGTCAGGCATGTGCTGGCGGTATTTCCGATGTGGGTTGCTTATGTGGCTGTTAAAAGTGATATCCATGCGACAATCGTGTCGCATTTAGTCATGCCTTTTGTGCTGATTCCGTTAAGTTATCTCGTATATTATGAGGTGGGGAAGGTTCTTTTTTGCCGGAAGAAGGAGAGCTACCGGGAAGATTTACCGATTTTTATGATTATGATTGCGATGTTTCAGATATTCGGGAATGTGTCGATCTACACGAACGAGACATTTTTCCTGACAAGGACATGGCAGGGAAAGGCAGTGGCGGGCAGTCTGGTGATCCCTGCGCTCTTCTGGCTTTTTCTGTCGATTTATGACGGGGCGGCGAAGAGGCGGCGCACGGATATCGGGCTGTGGATCGTACTCGTGTGTGTCAATATGACGGCGGGGATATGTAGTTCTATCGCCGTTTTCCTGGTGTGTATTTTGATGGCGCTCACGGCGTTTGGGCTTGCGATAGCGGAGCGGGATTACCGGGTGATACTCAGGATGGGTGCGGCATGTATCCCGAATGTGATCTATATGATGATCTATGTGGTCATGGGATACAGTTATTTGTTGAAAGGATAGGAGAAGAGCGGACAGGCTATGAAGATTGTGTTTGTGATTCCGAACATGACAGGCGGGGGAACAGAGCGGGTCATATCGCTATTATCGGACGAGTATATCAGAATGGGGCATGAAGTTGCAATCATGCAGTTTGCGGGATATGAGCATGCCTATGAATTGAATGATCGGGTGGACGATTTTAGCGTCGCATCGAAATCGGGAGGCAATCCCATTGTTATGTGGAAAAGATTCGTCGCTATGCGTAGATATTTTAAACAGAATTCCGATGCGTACATCTTTGCTTTTTGTGTTATGGGGGCAGTATTTTCGGTTCTGACGACATGGGGAATGAAGCGGTATATTCTGGTAGCGGAACGCAACAGTCCGGACAGTTGTAATGTCAAGAAACTGCGGAATTGGGCGTATCGGCGTGCTGATCGGATCACATTTCAGACACCGGACGGAATTAGTTATTTTCCGAAAGAAATAGCAGAGAAAGCGGTAGTAATACCAAATCCGATCGATGAATCCGTACCGGGGCGGTATGAGGGAATTAGGAAACATCGGATTGTGACGGTGGGCAGATTGCATAAACAGAAAAACCATGCACTTTTGTTGGAGGCTTTCGCGGATTTTTCTAAGAAGTTTGCGGACTATGAACTGCATATATACGGCGAAGGCGAGCTGGAACAGGAGTTAAAAGGACAGGCAAAGCTGTTGGGAATTTACGATAAAGTTATTTGGCACGGCTTTTGTGCGAATGTCAGAGAAGAAATCCAGGATGCAAGAATGTTTGTTCTTTCGTCCGATTTTGAGGGAATCTCTAATTCCATGCTGGAAGCTTTGGCGATGGGAGTGCCTACGATCTCTACAGACTGCCCGATCGGTGGAGCGCGAGTCTACATTGAACCTGGAGAAAGCGGGCTGCTGGTTCCGGTCAGAGACAGACGTGCGCTGGCACAAGCCATGATCAGACTTGCGTCGGACGAGGAACTGGCGCAGAGACTGTCTGTGAATGCCGCCAAGATGAAAGATAAATATTCTGTTGCGGGCATTGCAAGGAGATTTCTTGAAGCAGCAGATATTTCGGAGAGGAATCTATGAGCAGTATTACCATTATAACCCCCACATATAACAGGGCAGGTCTGCTTCCAAGGCTGTATCAAAGTCTTTGCAGCCAGACAAATGGCGATTTTGAGTGGCTTGTGATTGACGATGGCAGTCAGGATGATACAGAAGAGTTGATTGGAAAATATTGTCGGGAAAATGTGATCAAAATTGATTATGAACGACAGGAGAATGCAGGGAAACACACGGCGCTTAACAGGGGAATTACCCGGATACGGTCCGAACTGACTTTTATTGTGGACAGTGATGACTATCTGCCGGAGGATGCGGTAGCTATCATTCTGTCATACCACCGAAAATACAGGGATACGAAAGGACTGTGCGGTTACAGTTTTTTACGATGCCATGGGGATGGCAGCGTCAACACGGCGTATTTTCCCAAAGATGAACTGATTGCGACCTATCTGGAAGCGAGAATTAACGGAAATATCGGCGGTGATAAGGCAGAAGTTTTTTATACAGATATTCTGAAACAGTATCCTTTTCCAGTGTTTGAGGGCGAGAAGTATATGCCGGAGGATGCTGTATGGATGCAGATGTCCGGACCATATAAGATGGTGCATATTAACCAAAATGTATATTTCTGCGATTATCTGGAAGGTGGTTTGACGCAGACTGGACGGAAGATGAAGATTTATTCACCCAGAGGGATGACGCTTCGTTCTCGAATATATCTGCAGAACAAAGACACTTGTCTGAAAGTGAAAATCAAGATGATGATGCTGTATATCATCTATGGTCATTTCGCGAAATATGATGATCGGAAGTTGTATAAAGAGATAGGAAATAAGGTGTTATGGTATCTGCTTTATATTCCGTCTGATCTGATTTATAGGATGTGGAAAAGAAAGTTGAGTGCAAACTAGTATAGGAGCAGTCTATGTGGGGTATTTTTTTAGAGAGTGTCGTCATATTTAAAAATTATATGGGCTTTCATGAGAATGGCTATCTGGCGGGCATCTATCTTTTTATGCTGCTGTATCTGTGGCTGACGGAGAAGGATCAGCACAGACGGGCGATCTTCGTCTATGCCCCGACGATCCTTCTGGTGTTGTTTTTCTGTCCGCTGTTTCGCAAGGTATTTGTGCGGATTTTGGAAGATTCTGAGACGTATTATCGCCTTTTGTGGCTTTTGCAGATGAGCCTTGTCAGCGCTTACGGCATGATCCGATTGTGCGGCAGACACCGCAGGATCGGGCTTGTTGTCATGTGTGTGGCGATTGTGGCGTGCGGCAATTATGTCTATGACAGCGAGCATATCACGAAGGCGGAAAACGCTTACCATCTTCCGCAGGAAGCGATCGATATCGTGGACCGGATCGAACCGGAAGAAGGGCGGATCACGGTGCTCGTTCCGGCAGATCTGATCTACTATGTGCGGCAGTACAGCACGAACATCGAACTGCCTTACGGACGGGAAATGCTGATTGCCAGATGGGATTACCATCATGCCATGTATGAGGCGATGGAGAAAGCGGAAGTGATCGAGACGGAAGAATTTGCCAGTTTGGCAAGGGAGTATCCCTGTGCTTATGTGATATTAAAAGAGGACCGCGAGACAGACAAACCGCTTACCGAGTGCGGATATACGTTGTATGACCGTGTAGGGGAGTATTTGATCTACAAGGATTTGGAGACGGACGATGCTGTTTAATTCTTATATTTTTGTATTTCTTTTTTTTCCAATATGTCTGCTTGGCTATTATGGGCTGGCACACTATGAGAAAAGCACGGCGGCAAAAGTTTTCCTGATTGCCATGTCTTTCTGGTTTTACGGGTATTTCAACCTGTCTTACTTGCTGATTATGGTATGCAGCATCGGGGGCAACTATCTGTTTCACCGGTGGCTGTCACGCAGACCGCATCGGGGAATTATGATCGCGGCAGTGGCGCTTGACTTAGGAGTGCTGTTTTGGTTTAAATATTATGATTTTTTTGTCTCTACCGTGAATGTGGTGTTTCATACGGATGTGGCGCTTCGGCATATTTTACTGCCTCTCGGCATCAGCTTTTTTACGTTCCAGCAGATTTCTTTTGTCGTAGATACGTACAGGGGCGAGGTGCAGGATTGTCCGTTTGTTGATTACGCTCTGTTTGTATCCTTTTTCCCGCAGCTGATCGCGGGACCGATTGTCAACCACAACGAGATGCTTCCGCAGTTTGCTAAGGCGGGGAAACGCAATGTATTGTGGGACAGGATTGCGGAAGGGCTCGGGCTTTTTATCTTAGGGATGTCCAAAAAAGTCCTGCTCGCGGATACGTTTGGCGTCGGCGTGGACTACGGGTATGCGAATATTGAGCTTTTGGGGCGCGCAGACGCGGTCGTCGTCATTCTGTTTTATACCCTGCAATTATATTTTGATTTCAGCGGATACTGCGATATGGCGCGGGGAATCGCTAAGATGCTCGGCATGGAGATTCCGGTCAATTTTGACTCTCCGTACAAGGCGGTCAACATCGTTGATTTCTGGAAAAGATGGCATATTACGCTGAATCGTTTCTTTACGAAATACGTCTATATTCCGCTTGGCGGCAACCGCAAGGGGGCGGCGCGGATGTACTTCAATCTGATGGCGGTGTTCCTGCTCAGCGGGCTATGGCATGGCGCGGGTTGGAATTATCTTGTGTGGGGTGCAATGCACGGTGTGCTGTATGTGCTGACTAGATGGTGGCAGAAAAATGTGCAGCCGCATGTTTCTCTTGGAACAATCATGCATAAGATTATGACGATTGTGTCACAAATGCTTTTGTTCCTGTATGTCAGCGTGGCATGGGTATATTTCCGGGCGGAGAACATAGCGCAGGCAAACCAGATGCTTTTTACCGCAATCAGGGGAAAGGTACAGAAGATGTCCATGGAGCTGGCGGAGTGCTTTCAGGTGGACGAGCTGTGGTATGTGATCAAGGTGCTTCACTTAGATAACATGGCATACAGCAGGTATATTCTGATGTGGGCGCTTCTGGCGGCTGGGCTGTATTTTGCCTTGATCGGGCGAAACGCGGCGCAGCGGATGGAGCGCGTGAAGTACGGGGCGTGGACGACGGCGGTATTTGCAGTGCTTACCGTGTGGTGCGTGCTTACCTTTTCAAAAGTCAGCACGTTTCTGTATTTCAATTTCTGACATATTTGTGTCTTGCTGCAAATTCACAGACTGGTAAGAATGGGAGAGGAACATGAACCGGTATAAAAAGTGGCTTCTATCCACAATCGTGACAATCTGCATATTGTTTGTTCTGGTGGCGGCGATGGTGGTCTATGTCGATCCTTTTTTTCAGTATCATGCTCCGCTTGAGAATTTCCCCTATCTGGTGGACAACCAGCTTTCCCAGAATCCGGGGATGGCGAAAAATATGGAGTATGACAGCGTGATCCTCGGCTCTTCCATGACGGTGAATTTCAATACGAACTGGTTTAAAGAATTACTGGATCTGCAGACGATCAAATTAAATTACAGCGGCGCTTATCCCAAAGATCAGGCGAATATCATGGATATTATTTTTACTAGTGGTCATGAGGTGGATGCCGTATTCTTAGGGGTCGATGTGATGACCTATACCGGCGGTGTTGAGGAGACGAAATACCCGATTCCCGAATATCTCTACGATAATCATTATTTAAACGACGTACAATATCTGTTCAATAAAGATGTGGTTTTAAACTATATTTTGAGACCCATTGCGGATCCCGACAAAACGGATCTGGCGACAGTTTATCAGAGCTGGTGGACGGACGAATATTACAATATCCAGTGGGTGATGCATAATTATGTGCGTCCCGAAACGGTAGCGGTCGAGACGGAACCGGACGCGTATATCGAGAGCGTGGATTTAAATCTTAAGACAAATCTCTGTCCGTACATCGAGCAGAATCCACAGACGGAGTTCTATATTTTCTTTCCTCCCTACAGCATTTTGTACTGGAATGATGTGATACATGAGAATCATCTGGAGGCGACGATGAACGAATATGAGTACATCGTGGAAACTTTGCTTGCCTACGAGAATGTGCGCATATTCTTTTTCCCGAATGAAGAGTGGATTGTGACGGATCTCAATAACTATGCGGATTACACGCATTATCACAGGGATATCAACCGGTATATGACGGAATGTTTCGCGGACGGAACCTGTGAGGTGAAGAGCATGGACGAGATGCGAGAGGAACTTGCCAAAATGCGGGAAGTGATCGATGGGTTTGACTTTGAGGGGTTGTTTTCGGTTGAGTATTGACTGGGTATGGACTTGCCAGTGCTGAAGTGTTAGAAAGTTGATAGACTTTATGTGCTCCTTGTGATATGCTATAACTGAGTTAAGGATTGTTTTCTGTCATTAGGAGGTGGTACGATGCCAAATACAAATTTGGAGATCACGCAAAAGGCTATGGAAGACTTTAGAAAGATTCAAGTGCATATGTTAATTGCACGAAAAGAAAATGCAACGGAAACATATGCAAGTTTGAAAGATGAATATATATATCTTAAAAATTTTCTTAATGTTGCCGGTGTTAATCTTACAGAATTAGACAAGATCAAAGAATAGAATCGTAGCAGATAATAAGGGTGCCGAGTCTGTCAATCAGCACCCTTTTTCTTTTTAAAAACTTTTCAGCTTGTTTTGAGTAATGAATATCCATGCTGGACTCTTTTCTCCGGGTTATTAATTGTGTGATCTATAATTTCCCGGGTCTATTCAGACTCCGCTGTCCCACCTGCCAGATTTGGGAAAATACACTGTACGAACCTCTCTGCCAGAAGTTCCCTGCCCGCGTCGTTAAAGTGAATATAGTCCGTCATATAATCAAGATAATTATCCTCATTGATGGAACCGTAGAAATTATCAATGAACGAAACGCCGCAGTCGCTCGCAGCGTCCAGCTCTTTCTGCAGATAATGGCTTAATGTCCCATGTCCTAAATCTACGCGATCCCCGTTCTCGAAGTTGCCTTCCTCGTTGATGGTGTGGCAGAAGGTATGCGACATCACTACGATGCGAATGTGAGGATACGCTTCCTGTATCGCCGTAATTCCGGCTCTTAACGCGCCCGTGTATGTCACAATGGATTGCGGGGCATTGGGATCGTCGCAGGAACGTTTGTTGATATAATCACTGCCATCATACATGATACAGATTACGTCGATGCTGTTCATATCCAGGGTTTCCAGCATGGCTGTCGTGCGCGGGAATGCTTCGTCATAGCTGTAAGTCGCCGCTGTCTTCATCAGATCGAAATTGCCTGAGGCAAGACTCTGCGCCACATATGAAAAAGAAAAGGCATCCAGAATATATCCGTCGTTGTAAGATTCAAACTGTGCCGCTGCAGTGGTGCCGGTAAATGAGCCGTTATACACAGCAGCCCCTGTTTTGGCTGCAATCTGTTCCGCCAGTCCGCCCTCTCCCTGGTTTAAGGAAAAAGGATCGTCGCCCAGGCATAGGATCGTCGTTACGCCGTCGTCCTCATGCCCTTCGAGTTTGTCCGGGGCAAGAGGGATGATATTATCCATCGCTTCGATATCAAATTCAGTGGTCTGGATATTCGGGTCATATTCGGATGCAACGCCTTTGTTCCATTTATACAGCCGATAGGCACAAAAAACTACAATCAGTATAATGATAACCAGGAAGATAAAATGTATATTGATATGAAAATGTCTGTCCTGCTTTTCAGTATCGACAAGCTGGTTGTCTGTTTCCTTATTTTGGTTCATGGGTTCCTCCTTGCATCTTTGATGTAAACGAGCTTTGCTCATTTTTCTATTTTACTATGAAACATCGCAAAAATCTATGATTTCCATTTTTTTTAATAAAATCTTATATTTTATCCTGCCTAAAAGAGCGCTGCCGAAAATTCTCAGATTTTCAGCAACGCTCTTTTGGGAGTTGTGTCACATGGCGTCTAAACCACGGACACGGCGTTTTCCATCGGAGTTCTGTCTGCGGTCGGATAAGCAATGATCGTGGTCTGCGGGAACGGAGTGTGCAGCTCTTTGTACCATTTACTGTACTTATACATACGGTATGTAGTACTCAGCTTCTGGAGCTGCCCCTCGTCTGCGCAGCAGAGGCATAATTGTTCTCTTGCTTTCATGTCCATGGAAACATAGTCCATGTATGAAATTTTCAGTTCCGTAATGTTTTCACGGCACTTCGGACAATTCTGCTTATGCCCGTTCAGCATATAAATCCGATGGCAACGCTTACAATAGTGCATGTACATCATAGTAAAATCCCCTTTTTGATTTGAAATGAATGTTGAAATTGTAAGGTTGCACTTGTATTGTGTCAGTTATGGTTGATAAAGTCAAGCGTATTTTAACGGAATATGGCAGATTTAGCGGTGTAAAATATCGCGCAGGCATGTAAATATTATGTAAATCTTGCCAAAATGAGAAGAATAGCAAATATCCTTGATAGTATCGGCAGTTTATGCTATAATGTTACAAAAATGTTAACAAAGAAGGGTTTACATAATATGCAGAATAGAAAGAATGGAAAGAGAAAAGAGGCAAAGAGAGAGATTGCACTGGATAAGTTTCTCTGGGATGAGGATCGGACATTCGATGATGAGGATGAGGACGATGTAACGGATGATACATTGGAATTTCTCAGCATTGATGATGAAATGATAGAGTCTTACCAGCGTGAAAATAAGAAAAAGAAGAGAGCCTTGACCGGTAAGAGAAAGTCGTCTGCAAGATATGAAGAAGACGAAGAAGATGAAGAAGACTATGAGGATGATGACTACGCCGAGGAAGAAGACTACGAAGACGAAGAGGATGACGACTACGCCGAGGAAGAAGACTACGAAGGCGAAGAGGATGACGGCTACGCCGAAGAAGAGGACTACGAAGGCGAAGAGGATGACGGCTACGCCGAGGAAGAGGACTACGAAGGCGAAGAGGATGACGACTACGCCGAGGAAGAGGATTACGAAGACGAAGAAGATTATGAAGATGAAGAAGATTACGAAGATGAAGAAGATTATGGAGATGATGATTATGAAGACGAAGAAGATTATGAGGATGACGATTATGAAGACGAAGAAGACTATGAGGATGATGATTACGACGATGACGACGACGGGATCATTGTGCGTTTCAAACGCTTTCTGACAGAGATGACCACGATGGACATGGTGGTTGCCATGCTGGGAATCGTGGTGTTTGTAGGCGCTGTTTTTGCGGGAGGACTCTATGTCAATGCGAAGTCTGTGGAGAAACAGGTGGAGGCATTCGCCAGTGTGGGTGAGGAGATTCAGGGGATTTCTGTAATCGGTGAGAGCGGACTTATCGCTGTAGCAGAGTCAGCGAGGATTTCCAATATGATCGATATGGAAGAGACGATGGGAGAAGGGCAGGAACAGCAGTCCGGGGAAACGCAGAATAAAACGATCGATGTAACGCTTCATCTGACCTCCATCCAGTCGGATATCAAGATCAAGTTTGTCAACAAGGCGACGGGGAAACTGATTGGAGGAGTGCCGTTCGAGGTAGAAGTAACTGGCGGAAAGACGACACTGAATTACACAGATGATGATAAAGATGGAATTATTTATAAGACGGAAATTCCGGCGGGGACATATAACGTAACGGTCAAGCCTTTACAGGGAGATTCTTATCAGGATTACAGGCTTCCGGCTTCCGCCAGTAGCGTTAAGGTCACGGATACGATTGCATACAAGAAAGTAGACGTGGCTGACGAGGTAAAAACGGAGGCTGAGGTCAATGTGGCGGCAGAAGACACCGCAGCACAGGATACTGCGGTGGAATCCGTATTGCAGGATACCGTGGAATGGGTGGAATCCACGAAGACACCGGTCGGTGATGCGAAGGAGGGTTATGAGGAAGTTCCCAAGACGAAGATAGCGGATCCCTGGACGGGCAGCAGCGTGTATAGGAAGATGGCTTCTGAAGATCCGAATAATGACAATGCAACTCTGCCAGACGATGCAAATACGGAGAATCCTGATGGTTCGGGCATAGAGACTCCCGGGACTTCGGATACAGAGACGCCCTCTGAGCAGGAACCGGAAATTCCAATTTCTAGCAGCTCAAGTACGGAAACTCCCAGTAGTTCTACTACAGAGACTCCAAGTATTTCAAGTACAACGACGAGCAGTCCGGCTGTGGAAACTTCCTCACAACAGCCGCAACAGCCGGAGGCGGTATTTTCTTTAAACAGCACTGCCCTTGAATTGAAAAAGGGTGACAATGCAACGCTTACCGTAACAGCAAATCCTAACAATGTCAGTCCTTCCGTTGTATGGCTCAGCCAAAATAATGCGATAGCGACAGTTTCCGACGGTGTTGTCAGTGCCGTGGGTGTGGGAACAACGAGTATTACGGCGACGGTTTCTGTGAACGGGGTGAATAAAGGAGCATTATCCTGCAATGTGACAGTCAAGGACTCTGAACGTAAAATCACCATCAGCGGCCCGACAGAAGTGGTTATCGGCAAGACGATTACACTTACCGCCCAGACAGAGCCGAAGGGAACAGCTGTCAGATGGGGCAGCGGGAATGATAAGATCGCCAAGGTAGATGCCAACGGGGTGGTTACCGGGGTTGCAGAGGGTTCCGTGCAGATCGTAGCACACCTCGAAGGTGATATGAACACAAATACTGTTTACACTGTGACGGTCAAGAAAGATATAAGTGGATCCGCCAAACTGAAAGATAAGGACGGCAACCAATTATACTATAAGGATTCACAGGGGGCATATCATGAAGCAACCTATGATGACTATAAGACGCGGAACGCTTTTTATAAGAAGACGGCAGTATTTTCAGAATATCGCTACACCGGCTGGCAGACCATCGATGGACATGTATATTTCTACAATAAGGATGGCAATTATGTGACAGGCGAACAGGTTATTCAGGGCGCGAAATATAATTTTGGCAGTGACGGAAAGCTGTCATCGGGTTCCGGCTCGATGGGAATCGACGTGTCCAAATGGAACGGGAGCATTGACTGGAATGCAGTGAAGAACTCGGGTGTATCCTATGTCATTATCCGTTGCGGCTACCGGGGTTCATCCACAGGCGCACTCATTGAAGATCCGCTATTCAGAAGCAATATCAAAGGCGCCAAGGCAGCAGGACTGAAAGTGGGAGTCTATTTCTTCAGCCAGGCGGTCAATGAGGTGGAGGCGGTAGAGGAAGCGTCCATGGCTGTCAATCTGTGCAGCGGATACGGATTAAATTATCCGATCTTCTTAGATGTGGAATCCAGCGGCGGCAGAGGCGATGGCGTCAGCAGGGACACGAGAACCGCAGTCTGCAAAGCATTCTGCGCAACGGTCCAGAATTCGGGTTATTCAGCAGGCGTTTACGCCAACAAGACATGGTTTACCGAGAAGATCAATACAGGAAGTCTGACAGGTTACAAAATCTGGCTGGCACAGTATGCGAGCGCGCCGACCTATTCCGCGACCAGATACGATATGTGGCAGTATTCTTCCAAGGGCAAGGTGAGCGGTATCAGTGGAAACGTGGATATGAATATCAGCTATATGAGCTATTAGACTTGCAAAAAGCATGGAGTTATGCTACAACATCATAAAGAACAGAATCGGAGGAAAATGAGGTTATGAGGACATATCTGGTGACAGGCGGAGCGGGTTTTATCGGTTCTAACTATATTCATTATATGTTTCGTAAATATGATAATGACATTCGTGTCATTAATGTGGATGCGTTGACTTATGCAGGAAATTTGGAGAATCTGAAAGATATCGAAGACAGAGAAAATTATACGTTTATCAAAGCAGATATCTGTGATAAGGAAGCAATCGCAAAGATTTTTGCAGAGAACGACATCGACAGGGTAGTGCATTTTGCGGCGGAGAGCCACGTGGACCGGAGTATCCGTAATCCGGAGGTCTTTGTGCAGACGAATGTGCTTGGAACTGCGGTGATGCTAAACTGCGCCAAAGCCGCGTGGGAACTTGAAGACGGCAGCTTCAAGGCGGACAAGAAATTCTTGCATGTGTCCACGGACGAGGTGTATGGTTCGCTTGAGGAGGACGGCGGATATTTCTATGAGACGACGCCCTATGCCCCCCACAGCCCTTATTCGGCAAGCAAGGCGGGGGCGGACATGCTGGTCAAAGCCTATATGGACACCTATCATTTTCCGGCGAACATCACGAATTGTTCCAACAACTACGGACCTTATCAGTTCCCGGAGAAATTGATCCCGCTTATCATCAATAACGCTCTTCAAGGGAAGAAACTCCCGGTTTACGGTGATGGTAAGAATGTGCGTGACTGGCTGTATGTGGAAGATCATGCCAAGGCGATTGATATGGTTCAGGAACAGGGCAGACTGTTCGAGACATATAACATAGGCGGGCATAACGAGAAACAGAATATTGAGATTATTCAGATTATCATAGAGACGTTACAGGAGACGCTTCCGGAAGGCGATCCGCGAAAAGTATTAGTCAGCGAAGACTTGATTACTTATGTGGAAGACCGCAAAGGGCATGACAGAAGATATGCGATCGCGCCGGACAAGATCAAGGTGGAGATCGGCTGGGAGCCGGAAACGATGTTTAAAGAGGGCATTCGCCGGACGATCCAGTGGTTTTTCGAGCATGAAGAGTGGATGAGAAATGTCACAAGCGGCGATTACCAGAAATACTATGAAGAAATGTACAGACAATAGAAGGTATCGATAATAAAGTGTACAAACATAATCTGCAGATGCAAAACATCACGGTAGCTGCAGAGACAGGAAAGGGCAAGGTTTACTCGATGAAAGGAATTATTTTGGCGGGCGGTTCGGGCACGCGTCTGTATCCGCTGACAAAAGCGGTATCCAAGCAGATTATGCCGGTATACGATAAGCCGATGATCTATTATCCGCTTTCTATCTTAATGCTGGCGGGGATCAGGGAGATACTGATCATATCTACGCCAAGGGATATTTCGGTGTTTGAGGAATTATTCGGTACGGGTGAGCAGCTTGGTCTGCATATGGAGTATGCGGTGCAGGAATATCCAAGAGGACTGGCGGACGCTTTTATCATCGGTGCGGATTTTATTGGAAAGGACAGTGTGGCGCTCATTCTGGGAGATAATATTTTCTACGGGCAGAGTTTTTCCAAAGTGCTCAGAGAAGTGGCGGCACGACAGAAGGGTGCGACAATCTTTGGATATTATGTCAGAGATCCGAGGGAATACGGTGTGGTGGAGTTTGACGAGAGCGGCAGGGCATTGTCTATCGAGGAGAAGCCGGAGCATCCGAAGAGCAATTATGCAGTTCCCGGATTATATTTTTATGATAACGATGTGGTGGAGATTGCGGCGAATGTGAAGCCGTCTGCGCGGGGCGAGATCGAGATTACGAGCGTCAACAACGAGTATCTGCGCAGAGGGGATCTGCACGTGGAGACGCTGGGACGCGGATTTGCATGGCTGGATACCGGAAATCACGATTCTTTGTTAGATGCGGCGGATTTCGTGGCGGCATTCCAGAAAAGGCAAGGGTTGTACATCTCCTGTATTGAGGAGATCGCATATAAGAGGGGATTCATCAGCAGGGAACAGTTATTGAAGCTGGCGGAACCGCTGATGAAGACCGCATACGGTCAGTATATGGTTGAGGTTGCCAATGGACTCTAAGAAGATGAAAAGAATGCTGTTTGCCATGATTGTGGTATTCCTTGTAGCAGTCGGTGTGATCGCAGTTACCAATCTGGACACGGTCAAACAAAAATTAGGGCTGACTGCAGGGGAAGAAGTAACGGAGACAGCAGTGATAGAAGAGGCAGAGATAAACGGTGGACAGAGGGGCAATAATCTGTCTGCTTTTCTGCAAGATGAAACTTTTTTTGATCCGGAAGTCCGATTTAAGAGTATCGAGACTTACTCCGGCAGGAGTGTGTTTCTCGTGATGAGTTCCGTGGCGAAGGATCTGCGCGTCATGATTGTGGATAGTGTCGGGAAACTCGTGACGGGAACGGCTTTTACGATCAAGGTGCAGGGGGTCGGTGAATATACCGACACCGATAAGGACGGAGTGATCTATATTGACGGGCTGCGTTCGGGAGAGTACAGTGTGTCACTTGAGGAAGAAGAGGGATTTCAAGTACCGAACACCATCACTTCCATACAGGTCAGACAGGAGATCGAATATCGCGTGCTGGATGATATCGAGTATCTGATTATGACAGAGGATGACATCGATGCGGAGAAAGAGGATAAGGCAGTAAACGGTGCAGAAGAGGCGGCGGACGGCAGTGAGAATACGGAATTGCAGTTTGCCAACGGCAGCGCGAAGCTGGGAATCGATGTTTCCAAATGGAATAAAACAATTGACTGGGAACAGGTGAAAGATGCGGGTATTGAGTTTGCGATGATCCGATGCGGATACAGGGGTGCATCGAGCGGTGCGCTGGTGCTTGACCCCATGTATGAGAAGAATATTGAGGGTGCGATAGAAGCTGGGATTCCGGTAGGTGTATATTTCTTTACGCAGGCGGTTGATGAAGTGGAAGCGGTGGAAGAAGCAAGCATGGTCATTCGCCTGATTGAAGATTATGATGTGGATTATCCGGTATTTCTGGACAGTGAGAGTGCCGGTGGCAAAGGCCGTGCGGACGGGCTTGACGCCGAAGAGCGAACGAATATTCACAAGGCTTTTCTGGAAACGATCGCCTCGGCAGGCTACGAGACGGGAATCTATGGTTCCAAAAACTGGCTGAATGATGAAGTTGATATGACAGGAGTGTCAGATTATAAGACGTGGCTTGCGGAATATGCTGATATACCGACCTACGACGAGTATTATCATATGTGGCAGTACACATCCAAAGGTACGGTGAGTGGTATAGAGACAAGAGTTGATCTGAATCTGTGTTATATGAACATTGATACCTCGATCAATCATGCCAAAGGATCGGAGGGGTATTCGGGCGTGATTGACGGCGACAGTGGCAATGTGCCTATCGGTGGCGAGGAAGAAGATTGAGTATAGTGAGGAAAGGAACCGGGGAGAATGGGTAAAATAACAGTGGAGACATGCGGGATAGAAGGGCTTAAGGTAATCACGCCTACCGTATTTCCGGATGCCAGAGGCTATTTTATGGAGACATACAATTACAATGATTATAGGGATGCCGGGATCGATCAGGTATTTGTACAGGACAATCAATCGGCGTCCTCCAAAGGTGTTCTGCGCGGTCTGCATTTCCAGATCCATTATCCGCAGGATAAACTTGTGCGCGTCCTGTGCGGAGAGGTATATGATGTGGCGGTGGATCTACGTCAAGGCTCGGTAACTTATGGAAAGTGGTATGGAGTATTGCTCTCGGCACAGAACAGGAAACAATTTTTTATTCCAAAGGATTTTGCCCACGGATTCTATGTAGTGTCTGATTATGCGGGATTTGCGTATAAGTGTTCCGATTTTTACCACCCGAATGATGAGGGCGGTATTGCATGGGACGATCCGAAAATCGGTATCGAATGGCCAATTCCTGAGGGCACACAGCCGATCTTGTCCGAAAAAGATGCGCATCGGGAAGGCATTGCGGCATTTACAAAGATGTATCGCAAATGATACCAATATGACAGACGTGTCATATTGGTGGTGTATTTCGGAGTCAGGAAACATGAGTGTAGATAAGATAGAAACTACAGATAATACGAAGAAAAAGACAAAACATTTAGGAAAGCCCGCAGGAATTGCTATATTCTGGGGGCTTGGTCTGATTCTGGCGTTTGTGCTCATCAACCATCATAATCCGCTTGCTGATCAGGTGACGGAGCGGATGAAGAAAGTCAGCGGATGCGTTCTGATCACTTTTACCTGTGCAATTTTCGCGATTTATTATGAGAGAATCATGACGATTCCGGCGGAACTTTTTCAGAGCAGGAAACTGATCTGGAAGCTGGCGAAAAATGACTTCAAGAAGCGTTATGCCGGCTCTTACCTTGGCATCGTGTGGGCGATGGCACAGCCGGTCGTTACGGTGGTCATGTACTGGATTGTTTTTGACAAGGTATTCGACACGAGAAGCCAGATGGTGGCAAGCGGATTGGAAGTGCCCTATGTGCTTTACCTGACGGCGGGGCTTGTGCCGTGGTTTTATTTCTCGGAAGCGATCACACAGGGGACGATGGCGCTCATCGAGTACAATTATCTTGTCAAAAAAGTAGTCTTCAACATCAGTATCCTGCCGATTATCAAAGTGATTGCGGCTACATTTATCCATGTATTCTTTGTGGTAGTTTTGCTGCTCGTATCAATCGGATACGGTTATTATCCCAGCGTTTATACCTTACAGATAGTTTATTATAGTTTCTGTATGTTCCTTCTTGTGCTTGGCATGAGTTATATGACCTGTGCGATTGTTGTTTTTATCAGAGATTTACAACAGATCATCAATATCGCCCTGCAGATTGGCATGTGGGCGACGCCTATCCTCTGGAATATTACCATGCTCAAGACCGACAATATGAAGACACTTTTTAAACTGAATCCGCTCGTCTATGTCGTCAACGGCTACAGGAGCGCAATCTATGAAAAAGTGTGGTTTTGGGAGCATTTCTATTCATCCACATATTTCTGGATATTTACGATCAGCATGTTTTGCATCGGCACACTGATTTTCCGAAAAATGAGAACGCACTTTGCGGACGTGCTCTAAAGAGTAAAGGTAAAAGATTGAAAATTATGGATAATATTGCGATTCAAGTCACGAATGTGGAAAAAATATATAAGTTGTACGACAAGCCTTCCGATCGTCTCAAGGAGGCTCTCGGATTCGGGCGGGGCAAACGTCACACGGCACACCATGCTCTCAAAGGGATTGATCTGACCATTCGGCAGGGTGAGTGCGTGGGAATTATTGGGACGAACGGTTCTGGGAAATCCACGATTCTAAAGATTATCACGGGTGTTCTCAACCCGACGAGCGGCAATGTGACGGTGAATGGGCGTATCTCTGCACTGCTTGAGCTGGGTGCGGGATTCAATATGGAGTATAACGGGATCGAGAACATCTATCTGAATGGGACAATGATCGGATTTTCCGAGAAAGAGATCAATGAGAAAATGGATGCGATCCTGGAATTTGCGGATATCGGCGAGTATGTCTACCAGCCGGTCAAGACCTATTCCAGCGGTATGTTCGTGCGTCTCGCCTTTGCGGTGGCGATCAATATCGAGCCGGAAATACTGATCGTCGATGAGGCATTGTCGGTGGGAGATGTCTTTTTTCAGGCGAAATGTTATCATAAATTTGAAGAATTTAAAGAGATGGGTAAGACGATTGTATTCGTCAGCCATGACTTAAGCAGCATTAGCAAATACTGTGACAGAGTGGTACTGCTTAATCAGGGAACCAAGTTGGGAGAGGGAAAGCCCAAGGAAATGATTGATATCTATAAGCAGGTGCTTGTGGGACAGTATACCGTGCCGGAGTCGGAAAACAGCAGACTTCTCGACGATGAGGAGCTGCGCAGAGCGGCAGCAGGCAGTGCAGGCAGAAAGCAGCCGGACGGCGGTGCGACAGCGAAAGAATCCCATCCGACCGGTGGGAACGCAGAGAATCCGGAACTTCTCGAATATGGGTCTAAGAAGGCTGTGATCGAGGAATACTATATCACAGACGATAAGGGAATCAAGACTACGGCGATTCTTAAGGGGAATAACTTTACCATCCATATGAAAGTTACCATGATGGAGGACATTCATGCACCAATCTTTGCTTTCACGATCAAAAATGTGCGGGGAACAGAGATTACAGGCACAAACACCATGTTTGAGAAAGCGTTTTTGGAGCCTGTGAATAAGGGCGAGAAGCGGGAGATTACTTTTACACAGAAAATGAATCTGCAAGGCGGTGATTATCTGTTGTCGCTTGGGGTGACAGGGTATGAGAACGATGATTTTACGGTGTATCACAGACTGTACGATGTGCTGAATTTGACGGTAATCTCAGACAAGGATACGGTAGGATTCTATGATATGGATTCGACTGTGAAAGTCCGCAAGGTGGATTAGGGCGGCGGAAGGTAGGAAAAGAATGCCGGAGAACAATATAGAAGAAATCGGAAAAATCAAGTTGAATCTCTCCCACTATCCGGGGGAAGATTATTACTGTGACGGGGATGCGGAGGACGAACTATTAAATATCACACGTAATTATTCGGAGGTGGAATACCAGCGTATCATCGAGGAAAGTAAAAGCTGGGAGATTCTCTATCATTTGTCCACGCAGCGGGAAAACATTGTGGAATGGCTTCCTATCACAAAGGATATGAAAGTACTCGAAGTGGGTTCTGGATGCGGTGCAATTACGGGTGCGCTCGCGAGGAAAGCGGGTGAAGTTACCTGCATCGATCTGTCAAGAAAACGGAGCAGGATCAATGCTTACCGCCATATGGACGCAGAGAATGTGACGATCCATGTAGGCAATTTCCAGGATGTGGAACCCGACTTACCGTGTGATTATGATTATATCTGTCTGATCGGCGTGTTTGAGTATGCGCAGGCGTATATTACTTCCGAGACGCCCTATGAAGATTTCCTAAACATCCTTAAGAAACATGTGAAATCGGATGGGCATATCGTGATCGCGATCGAGAATAAATTTGGTTTAAAATATTGGGCGGGATGCCGGGAAGACCACCTCGGATCCTACTTTAGCGGTTTGGAGGATTATCCTGATGGCGGCGTTGTGAGGACATTTACGGCGCAGGGGCTTCGCAGGATCGCTGCAAAGTGTGGTTACGATCAAACACAGATGTATTATCCATATCCCGATTATAAATTCATGACATGTCTGTATTCTGAGGAACGGTTGCCCAAAGTGGGAGAATTATCAAATAACAACCGTAATTTTGACAGGGACAGACTGCAGCTCTTTGATGAGAAAAAGGTGTTCGATACGATCCTGCAGGAAGAACAGTTTGAATTGTTTTCCAATTCTTATATGATGCTGCTCGGACCGAAATTGGAAGAAAAATATGTGAAATATTCCAATGACAGAAAAGAGGAGTTTGCCATCAAGACCGTTTTAAAGGAAACTACGACAGGGAAAATAATAGAAAAACATCCGCTATCAAAAGAAGCATGGAATCATATCGAGAATACCGCACGCGCGTATGAGGCGTTGACGGAACGATATAAGGACAGTGGTCTTGCCATCAATCGATGCAGGTTGGAGAGGGCGAACAGCGGTACCGCGGTTGAGGTCGGAATCGAGACGGAACCGCCGTATCTCTGTCTCGAATACATCGAGGGGAGAACGCTTGAGGAGCTTCTGGACGATTGTCTGGGATGTGATAACGTGGAAGGGTTCGGACAGTTATTTGATGAATACTATAAGCGAATATCCTACGGAGAAGGCGAGAAAATTGCTGATTACGATTTAATTTTTGCGAATATTATCGTGTCGGGTGACATTGATAACGAATGGAACGTTATTGATAACAAGTGGAATGTTATTGATTGTGAGTGGACTTTCGACAAAGTTGTCGAGACGAAACAAATTGCTTTTCGAGCTGTTTATTGCTATCTGTTAGAGGATGAAAAGCGGAATAAATTAAATTTTGATTCAATAATTCAAAGATTGGAGATTGATCAGACGGATGCACAGCAGTATCGAAAACAGGAGATGGATTTCCAGAAATATGTGACCGGAAAACATATGTCCATGGCGGAGATACGCGAGGCGATCGGCAATCCGGTCTACACGGTGGAGGCATTCTGTGAGGGACAGGAGCTGGCGGCACACAAAGACCGTATCCAGATTTACGAGGATACGGGCAGGGGATTCAATGAAGAACAGTCGTTTTTTATTGATGATGCCACAGGAGAGCAGGTATATACGACAGCGGAAGGCATGACGGAACTTACGGTAATGATTCCCGGCGGAAGAAGCGCGCTTCGGATCGATCCCTGCAATGATTTCTGCCTGATTTATATTCGCGAGATCAAGTGGAACGGGATTCCGATACCGTGGAGAGGCAGACAGATACAGGTCAATGGGTTTAAGGCGGGCGAGAATACTTATGTGTGCCCTACCTGCGATCCGAATATTACCGTATCCTTGGCGGGTATTTCTGGTGAGGAGAAAAATGTACTGCAGATGACAATGCAAGTGACGAAACTGCCGCAGGAGACAGTAAAACATATGCAGAAAAGGGGACTGTTTTAGCAGATGAGCAGAGGCATAGAGCGTTATGGATGGGCGGCATATTACGCGGCCGCATATGAAAAAGAACGTCAACAAAACATTGTGCTGGCGGGCAAGATCGCAGATGCACAGAGGCGGCAATCAGATTTAGAAGATAATCTGAACCGTATCTATGCCAGTCCCTTCTGGAAAATGACGGCCCCTTTCCGGAAACTGTATCATAGTGTGAAGGGTGATGTACGGCATCCGAAAGATACGGACAGGAGTCCAGAGGCGGATTCCTGTTTTCTGCGTTATACGGAGGAAGTGCGCCGCCAGCAGAATCCTTATGCGGAATGGATAAAAGAAAACGAGCGTTATAATAACGGCACATATGGACAAGAAATCGTAGTGGATGGATGGCAGGCGATCAGCATACCGGAGACGGATATCGTTCTTCTCACTTACGGACAGGGATTACTGGACAGAGATATATTCGATAAAATTAAAACATGTTTTAATAAAAACGAAAAATGTATGGTTGCCTATGCGGATGAGGACTTTTATTGGGAAGATTTATCATGTCGTATGCAGCCATGGTATAAGCCGGACTATTCACCTGACACGATACTCGCATTTAATTACTGGGGTTATTTATTGGCGGTGAAGGCGGAGGTTCTCTCCGGTGTGCTTTCCGGTGAAGACATGCGAAACAGGATGAAACGCAATAAACAGTCGGTGCGGTTCTATGATCTGTGTCTCTGTCTGGAAGAGGCAGCAATCAGCCGAAGCAGGCTGGAAGACTTTCCAATGTGGAAAGGCATATGCCATATTGACGAAGTTCTCTATCACCATAAGTTTGAGCCGGATGGAGAGACGAGCCGACGCTTAGATAAGTGCGGTACGCCGGAAGAACGTTTCCGGCTCGTGGAGCAGTCTTTGATGGATCATTTGAATAAGGGAGATTATCTTGTGGGCGCCGGGGCGGAATATATACAGGTACGGGCGGCGGCGCTTGAAAGACGGGGAGTTAAAGGCAGTTTCGTCAGCGGTGCCGAGCCTGATCTGTACCATATCGTTTACGATACGTCCATAACCGGCAGAGAGAGATGCGCACGTGCACAGAGCGAGGCGGGGCATATTACACCGCATTATATCGTATCCGTTGTGATTCCATCGAAAGATCATCCCGATGTACTAAAGCGCTGCCTTGACTCTTTTCGAGTGAAGACAGATTACCGCTATTATGAATGGATCGTCGTGGATAACGGCAGTAAGGAAGAAAACCGCGCGAAGCTTGACGCGATGCAGAAGGAATATGGATTCCTGTATCTTTATGAGAAGATGGATTTTAATTTTTCCAGGATGTGCAATATGGGGGCGGCACGGGCGAAAGGTGATCTGATTCTATTCATGAATGACGATATCGAAGTCATAGAACATAGCTGGCTTAGGAGAATGACAGGACAGGCGTTACAGCCGCATACGGGTGCGGTGGGTGCGAAACTGTGGTATGCAGGAACGCAGAACATACAACATGCCGGTATTACCAATATGGAGATCGGACCTTCCCACAAACTGATTACATTTCCCGATGACAAGGACTACTATTACGGTCGTAACAGAATGGTCTATAATATGATCGGCGTGACGGCGGCGTGCCTCATGGTGAGCCGTGAGAAGTATGAGGAAGTGGGCGGATTTGATGAGACGATGGCAGTTGCTTACAACGATGTGGATTTTTGTTTCAAATTGATTGAGGCGGGATATTACAATGTACAGCGCAACGATGCGGTATTGTATCATCACGAGTCCTTGAGTCGCGGACTGGATGAGGAGGACGATGGCAAGTGGGAAAGACTCTTACAGGAAAAAGAAAATCTCTACGCGAAGCATCCGCAGATGAAAGGGCGGGATGCCTTTTATCATCATGCGCTGATCGACAACGCCTCTAATTACGGGTGTAATTATAAATTCCCATATGAAGAACATTTGTTCACTGTGGGGGTAGAATCCATGGAAATAGGGCGGATGAAAGGCTGGAATACGAACGGTCTCCGGCTTACCGTGGACAGGGCGGAAATACAGCATAAGATACATCTGGACGAGCCGGATATCCTCTGGATCATGGGTTGGTGTTACATACCCGGTGAAAATAACGCGTGTTACGACAAACGTGTTCTGCTGTTTCGCGCGGACGATGCAAACAGCACAGGAGATGGAAAGGGTGTGAAGCGTGTAAAAGGCGCAAGACGTATAGAGGGTGTGGATAGCAGTATCGGCAAGGATTACAGTGCAAAGCCCTCTGACTGGTATCGTAAGGACGTGGAAGCGATTCTGCCGATGGAGCAGAATATCGGCTTGGCAGGGTTTGTGCTCCGCATATTGACAGCGGATATTGTGGCCGGCACATATCGTATCGGCATGTTGTGCACGAGTGCGGCGGGGGATAAACAGGTGGCGTGGAGTGATAAGACGGTGGAGATTATTTAGGGAAGGGCATTGAAAATCGTATGGGACAGGATGAGTTAAACGGAAAGATTGAGGAGGAGGCGCTTCGGCATTACCGGGACATCTATGAGCGTGAGAAGAAGAAAACCCATGTTCTGACGGGTAAGCTTACGGATGCGGAGCAAAAGACGGCGGAGCTTGATGGACGCTTAAAGCGCATCAAGGGCAGCGTTTTCTGGCGAATGTCTAAGCCTCTGCGCAGCCTTGTGCACTGGCTGCAGCGCACGAGACAGCGGCTGGGATATTATGGCGGTCCAAAGGGTATCGCCCGAAAGCTAAACTCCAAGAACATCGAGAGAAAAGCGCGCACACAGCATGGTACGGCGAGTTTCCCGGACACGCAGGAAGCGAAGCGACAGAGTGAGTATAAATTTCCCAAGGACATTAAATTCAGTATTTTGATGCCGTTATACAACACACCGGAGAAATTCTTGCGTCAGGCAATCGATTCGGTTCGGGCGCAGACTTATGGTAATTGGGAGTTGTGTTTAGCGGACGGCTCCGACGGAGAGCATTCCGATGTGCAGAGGATTTGCAAGGAATATGCGGTGCAGGATTCCCGCATTGTGTATCGAAAACTTCCTAAGAACGAAGGAATATCGGGGAATACCAACAGGTGTTTTGCCATGGCGACGGGTGAATACATCGCGCTGTTTGACCATGATGACGTACTGCATCCGAGCGTATTGTATGAATATATGAAAGTGATCTGCGACCGAGGGGCAGATTATATTTACTGCGATGAAGCGACCTTCAAGGGGAAAAAGACAATCGACGACATGATTACCCTGCATTTCAAACCCGATTATGCGCCGGATAATCTGCGCGCGAACAATTATATCTGCCATTTCAGCGCTTTTGACAGAAAATTGTTGACGGGGATGCAGTTGTTCCGCTCCGAGTTCGATGGAAGCCAGGACCACGATATGATTTTACGTCTGACAAGCAAGGCAAAGCGCGTGGTTCATGTGCCGAAACTGCTCTATTATTGGCGCTCCCATGAGGGCAGCGTGGCGGCGGACATCAACGCTAAGAGCTATGCCGTGGAAGCGGCGAAGGGTGCTGTGGCGGCGCATCTTAAGGATATGGGCTTTCAGAATTTCGAGATTCATTCGACCAAGGCATTCGAGACGATCTTCCAGATTAAGTATGAGATACAGGGGAATCCGCTCGTGAGCATTGTGATACCGAATAAAGACCATATCGAAGACTTAAGCCGCTGTATCACGTCGATCACAGAGAAAAGCTCCTACGATCATTACGAGATCATCATCGTGGAGAATAACAGCACGAGTGATGAAATTTTCGACTATTATAAGAAAATACAGGAAAATCCGAAGATTAAGATCATCACTTATCAAGGCGGATTCAATTATTCCAAAATCTGTAATTTGGGAGTATCCAAGGCACATGGAGAGTATCTTCTATTGTTGAACAATGATACGGAAGTCATCACCTTAGACTGGATCGAGGAACTGCTTATGTATGCACAGCGTCCTGACGTGGGGGCGGTAGG
>JAMPGN010000038.1 GCA_023663915.1 Eubacterium sp.
TTCCCCGATATTCCTCAAGAATTGCAATATCCACATCCGGCATCTCCGGATTTTCGCAGTTTAATTCGATATAGCCGCACCCCTGCAATGAAATCTTTTCAACTATCAAGTATCTTTCCTTATCGTTGCTTTCTCCTGCCACGCAATCTTCGATCCATTGACGCTGTTGCTCCCAAAAATCAGGCATTCTTTCATAAATTTCCGCAAAAGCAGAGGCTTATTTATATGTAGGCAGATAACTTTTTATATTTGATTGGTTCAGTGAGTTTACAATAATTTTTTCTCCGTATAATGCAAAATCATTGCCTGCAATAAAGTCATTTCTTATGTCACTCAAAAGCTTTCTCCTCATTCTGTAAATGTATGGTATTCCAATCAATACGAAACTCCAATACATGACCAGTCAAGTCAATCGGAGCCACATTAAATTCATTCGCCACTACTCTTAACTTATCATCAATTAAATTACTGTTTTCTTCTTGAAATTTTTGAAGTTCTTCCCCATGAATAAACATTTCGCTGATGCCATTCGGCTTTGCGCCAAGTTTTTTCATCAGGTTTTGTGAAGCATAATTGTCAGAATCTACCCTGCTTCGATATGTGTGTTTCCCCGTCAATGCAGCCAAAGTATTTAACATTGCAGCAAGCGCATGATATCCGTATCCCTGGTGTCTGTATTTTTCCAGAAGCTCAATTGCCAATTCCCAATTTTGTGCTTTTAAATTTTTTATGCCGCAATACCCCACGTACTTTCCAGTTACTTTATCAAAAATGGAATAATTTGCTGCCGTATCTTCTAAGAATGATTCCCATAATTCCTTTTTAAAAGTTTCTTCCTTAAAAGCCCTTCTCATAACCGAGCATTCGTAAGACACCTCCATATAGTCCGAATATTCTTCATCTGATACCGCCTTTAATATAACTTTTTCATCTTCAGCAAGAATCATGCCTTTTGATGGCAAAATACTTTTATCAAAATCCATATCTCCCTTATTCTCCGCAGACTCTTCATATTTTGATACTATATTACTAAGTTCATCTGATAACATATCCATAACAGCATCTGACTCTATTTGAAATCCATCTTCTTTAAGAGCAATGGCTTTTTCCAACTGTTCCAACACATTCGTATACATTGCTTGTGTTTTCAATTGTCTGTGTGTGTATCTTTTGGAGGCTGAACTTTTTTCTTTTGGCATAATATTTCCTCTATAAATCCTCACATAATGGCAACAACGCATCCAATCTTTCTACAATTCTCTGTTGTTCCTCGATTGGCGGAATCGGAATCAACGAATTTCTTATTTTTTCTCTTGAAATATTAGGTTGCGCCCCTCCTTCTGCCTTACCAATTAATACTTTTTTCGCAGACATAAAGTAATAAAATAAATATAAATTATATATCCCCTTATAGGGGCTGCACCCGCAACATGCTTGATTCGTAGTTAATGGAAAAGTTACAATCCCCAATTTCCCTATAGTTGCTCCATACATAGCAATTAGAATATCGCCTATTTTATTAATCCGTAATGAACACTTTTCTAATGCTGTTTGAGTTACTTTTTCTTCACATTGATAAATGTAACCATCTGTTAATTCTCCTGTTTTTAGCCAACAAATAGTTCCACCATCATAAAAACTTCTATCACCCCTGGTTGGTGTCGCTCCCGCCCCGCAGTCACAAATATTTCCTACTTTTTCCCATCTCCAATTATCTGGAATTTCAAACGGAATTTCTTCTTCCGCAATATCCGATAATGTCTTTTCCTTTTTAATCTTCTTTTGCGCAATCAATTCTTCTTTTTCTTTCTGAATTGATATCAACAATTCATCCACATTACTATCACTCTCCAACTGCTCTGTCAATTTTCCCTGCATAGCCGCTTGAAGCAGCGCATCTTTCATATCTGCCGGAAATGCTTTTTTTAACGCTTCCAACTCTTTTTCAATTTTTTCATATTCATCAATCTTTGGCATTATTTCGTTGATTTTATCAACAATCCTCTGTTGTTCTTCAATTGGTGGAAGTGGCGATATAAATTCTCTTAAATATGTTAATGACACAAATTTCTGAACCCCACCTGTAGATTGCATTTTCATAATTTTTTCAGCATATCCCAGCAGAAGCAGAACATAATTCATATTGACATTGCTTTTGGGAACTGGCTTAAATAATGCCATGTTTTTTATTGCAAATTCCTCCTCTATCTCAACCAGAACTGGCTTTCCGATGCTTCCTATCATCGCCATCAAAATATCATTTTTATCTACCTTTGAACGAGCATTAAAAAAATCTGCATCCTCTTTAGTAATATACTTAACATCTGAAAAATCAATTTTCCCATTATTCAAATTTTTGCTTGTCACAAATGGTATACCCTTTTCAACGTATTTGGGTGAATCATGCGTTCCATCTCTTACATCTAAAAAGGACTGTAATCTAACCCATCTCCAATTAGCAGGAATTTCAAATGGAATATCTTCATCCTGAATCTCTGACAATGATTTTTCTTTTTTGATTATTTTGTCAGCAACAAGTTTCTCTTTTTCTTCTTGTATACTTATCAACATTTCATCTACATCACTATCAGTAGCAAGCTGTTCCGTCAACTTCCCCTGCAATGCCGCCTGCAATACTGCCTGTCTTAAATCTTCCGCTAATACCATAACTACACTCCCAGCATATCCATAATTTCTTGTAACTTAGCATCCATTTTCCGGTCAAGCCTTTCTCTTTCCGCTTTAAAATTCTCTATTGTCTCTTTCGGGGAAAGAATCACTTTTTCTTCATTCGGAAAACCGCAAAAGTCTAAACTATAATTATTTGTAACGATTTCTTGTACAGAAACTTTCCTTGCCTTCCAGGTCTCTGTCATGGAACTGTCTTCTTTTTCATCCTTAATTTCTGCGCGGTTATCCCACCATTCATCAAGAGCAGACATTTTCTCCCTTGTCATAGGATTTTTTTTCATAGAGAATTTCTGTCCGTTTGGCAGATCAAATCTGTAAAACCACACATCTGTTGTGGAGCCTGTCTTATCAAAGAACAGCAGATTAGTAGCAATACTTGTATAAGGGGCAAAGCAGCTCCCGGGCAGTCTGATCACCGTATGTAAATTAAATTCCTCCATCAGCTTCTTTTTAATCGCGCACTTACTGTTATCTGTTCCGAAGATAAATCCATCAGGAAGGACTACGCCGCATCTGCCATTCTTATTCAGGCGGTACATGATCTCTACCATAAAAAGATCTGCAGTCTCCGAATTTCTAAGTTCAACAGGAAAATTCCTCTGCACCATTTCAAGCTCTGTCCCACCATAAGGGGGATTCATCAGAATCACATCAAACTTATCATCATCTGCATATCTTCTTACATCCTGTTCCAGCGAATTGTCGTGCATGATATCCGGTTCTGCAATGTCATTCAAGAGCATATTCGTTGTACAGAGCATATAAGGAAGCTGCTTTTTTTCTACGCCATAAAAAGAATGCTGTAGTTTGGGTAAATCTTCTACTTTGACTCCCGCACCCTCTACATGATGAAGTGCATCAACAAGGAAACCGCCTGTCCCACATGCAAAATCCGCCACCTTTTCACCAATCTTTGGATCAACTCTATCTACCACAAAGGATGTGATCGCCCTCGGCGTATAAAACTCTCCATTATTCTTTTGCAAACCTTTCAGCAGAGTTTCATAAATATCATTGAAGGTATGCCTCTCCTCATAATCAGAAAAATCAATTTCATCAAAGATATTAAGAAGCTGTCTGAGAAGGACTCCGTTTTTCATGAAATTCGTGGATTCCTTCATAAATTCTTTCACAAGGAGGGACGCCCTGTCTGTCTTAGTAAAAAGGTATACATCCTCTCCCTTTTCATTTTTTACAGCCTCCCCCGACAGTACCCTGAACAACTTATTATTTACAAAATCAATCAGTTCTTCTCCTGTCATCTGTTCTTTCACGGAAGCATCCGTAACCCAGTCCCTCCAACGGTATCCTTCCGGAATAATCGGAACATAATCATTCTGCATCAATTCCCACTCTTCTTCTTTGTAATCAAAAATTTTTAAAAACAGAATCCATACAATCTGGGACAATCTCTGCTCATCGCCCCCAACGCCCGCATCTCCCCGCATAATATCCTGCAGCCTTTTTATTAAACTCGCTAATGCCATAATCCCTTATCTCCTGCCGTTAATATAATACTTCTTCTATTTGTTCCATCAGATCAATATAATTCTGTTTATTTCCGCCAAATACATTCTTTAATATCTTCATTGGCGTATAACCCTTTTCTTTGAATACAGGCAAATTGAACACTGTAATATCCTTCAGCTTTGAAAAATCTTCTGTCTTATATTCATGTAAGATGATCTGGATAATATTCCTTTTTTCAATAGTAAGCGCATCCAAAATGCCCGCATCATAAACCTTCTGCAGTCTTTCTTCTTTGGATTTAGGCGGCTGCTTATATCCGACCAAGCCGACAATATCAAATTTGTCAATGTAATATCCTACTGTTTCCCTGACTTTTCTTACATAAGTTTCTTCTATCAGCAGATCCGTCGTCATTCCATCCTTATCATCCGATGTCTTAAAAGAAGCATAAAAATCCTGATAGCTGGGATATTGGCTTAAAATATTATTTTTTACACAACTCTCAATATTCTGCTTGACAAGGTTTCCATTTTCATCTGTGTAACGAACTTCTTCCCCGTCAATGGTCACATCCACGCCATTCACTCTTACTTTCTGGATATGCCCTCTGGTCTTGTCTTTCTCTTTATCCTCACTATCTGTTTCTTTTTGCGGGCTGCCCTTCGGGAATGTGCCATTCTCTCCCACTTCCATAACCGCCACTGGTTCCCCATCAAATTTAGGGTCTTCAAACTGATGGTAATTTAACCTGAAATCTAAGATTGTAAAATGCAGCTTACTCCTTTTTTCTTCATCAATCGTAAAGTTTTCCTTAATCCTTGTTCCCCTGCCAATCGTCTGTTTAAATTCCGTCACAGAACCAATCGTCTTGTCCAAAACAATCAATTCACAAGTTTCCGAATCAACACCTGTTGACAGCAATTTACTTGTAACCGCAATAACGGGATATTTTACATTCGGGTTAGTAAAATTCTCCACTTCTGCTTTTCCAATTTCATCGTCACCTGTGATTTTCATGATGTATTTGCTGTTTTCCTGCACCAGATCTGCATTAAGGTTTTTCAGTTTTAAAACCATTGCATCCGCATGGTCAATATTCTCACAGAAAACAATCGTTTTTGCATATCTGCAATTATTTTCTTTCATATAATCTGTAATTCTTCTTGCAACAATCTCCTGCCTTTCTTCCACTACAATCGTCCTGTCAAAATCTTTTTGTGTATAAATCCTGTCTTCTACGGGATTACCTTCTACATCCAGTTTTCCTGCAGGCGGTCTGTATCCTTCTTTGTCAATATTAAGTTCCACGGAAATAACTCTGTACGGGGCAAGAAAACCGTCCTCAATGCCCTGCTTTAATGAATATGTATACAGTGGCTTATCCTCTGTTTCCGCACAGAAATAGTTGATATTCGACACATCTTCGGTTTCTTTGGGTGTAGCAGTCAGCCCAAGCTGCGTCGCAGAACTGAAATATTCCAATATTTCATGCCAGTTGGAATCCAGTGCCGCAGACCCTCTATGACACTCATCTACAATGATTAAGTCAAAGAAATCAGGGGGAAGTTCTTTGTAGTAATTTTTGTCTTTATTCTTTAGCTGTTGATATAATGCTATAAATATCCCATAGGCAGTGTCCAGTTTTATGCTGGAATTTTTCATTCTTATCATAATGCGTCTATCAACAAACGGTTTGAAATCCTTTGACAGAGTTTGTTTTGCCAAGTCGTCTCTATCAACTAAATACAGAATTTTCTTTTTGGTTTTACTTTTCCACAGTCTCCATACAATCTGGAATGCCGTAAATGTCTTGCCTGTTCCTGTTGCCATGACAAGGAGCATCCTGCTTTTGCCCTGTGCAATAGCATCAATCACCCTGTTAATGGCAATTCTTTGATAATATCTCGGCTTCTTTGGGTTCATTTTTGATGTGTCAATATAGTAAGGCTGGTTGATCAGTCTTACTTCATCCTCTGATAATCCCTTTTCTTCAATGTACCTGCCCCACAACTCTTCGGGATATGGAAAATCCTGCATTTTCAGCTTGTCATTATTTTTATGCAGAATCAAATCCTCTTCAATCAAATCTATTCCATTTGTCGCATATGCAAAGGGAATATCCAGAATTTCGGCATACGCAAGAACTTGCTGATATCCTTCCATGGCACTATGGTCTATTCCCTTTGCTTCTACTATAGCTAAAGGAAGGTTATCTTTAAACAACAGAAGATAATCTGCTTTTTTCTTATTGCCCCTTGATACCTTATCACCGTCAATATTTACCCTGCCATCCGTAAAAGAATATTCCATAATGATATTATCCGGATTTTCTTTTCCCCATCTTTCCTGAATGATCGGCGTAATATATTTCTTTTTTGTATTCTCTTCGTTTTTCTGCTGTTCTGCAATTTCTTCTGGCGTCAGCTGCATGATCTGTCTCCTTCAATTTTTCTATTGTTTTTTTATTTCGCACACTATTATCAAAACTTTGATTTTTCACAAATTTCTACCTTTTCGTATATTAAAATCACTTACATTTATATTGTACAAATATCGTCATATCTTCTCTGGCGAATTTGTTTTGAAGCTCATTATCCTGTTCAGGTGTTACTTCATTTAACAGCTTTATCGCATCATAAGCCCCCTTTAGCACAATATTATATCTTTCCACTATCAATTCATTATATAACTCTGTCAATGACAACTCATCTAACCGTTTTAACGGTCCAATTATAACAGTACGCGCAACTTGTTGAATCATAGAAAATATAACATTGTCAGAACGAACATCTTTAATAAACTCCTCTATGATTTTTCTATCGACACAATAAAAATTAGTCATGTAATATTGCTGTCTATTATAATTCTCAACATCTTTGTCCAAATCCTTTGCATCTGACATTCTTTGAAATAACTCATTACATCTTTCAAAAAAATTCATTTATTCTTTCCTTTCTATATCCCATTTTAGCAGCATCATCCCCAAAAATGAAAATCGTGTTTTGATGAGCTTTTAACTGACTTCAATTTGATAAACGAGTCATATTCTTTACATAATCCCCTACATATTGATCAACCCAATTCCTACATAACAATTTCATACTTTTCTTTCAAGTTATTCAGCATATTATATTCGATCAATCCTTCCGCCTGCATTCTGCCGACCACAATTCCGGGAGCAATTCCCTGTTCCCGGGCAAAACAAATTACACCTCTTTCAGAATAATCTCTTTTTCGTCTAAAGGATTCAAAATCATCCGCTGCAATCAGTGTTTCGCCCGACCATACATCAGCCGCTTTTTCGTCTTCCTCGGTGGTTCCGTTTGTCTGACCTACGTGACCAAGAACAATATGCGCAAGCTCATGAAACAGGCTAAACCAAAATCTGTCAGCATCTTTCCCTCTGGCTGTCAATCCAACTACAATTTTCTTCCCATCCAGAAAGGAAGCCCCCTGTAGGAATGATCCCTGCAAATGTGGGAGAAACACTAATGCAATTCCACAATCTGCAAGGCATTTTTTAATCTGAGGACAGAACTCCTCAGGATTTAACACTGTCATTTTACGAAGCATCGGTATTGCTGCGTTAAGTCCCTTAAGATTGACTTGTGATGTCTGAATATCTCGAGCCTTAAGCTTTGCTTCCTGTGCCCATGCCATTAAAGCAAGATCACTCTTTTCCGTTATAGCCAATCGTCTACAGGCTATTCTCATAATCTGCTCATTCCCAAGAAGAGAAAGTTCGACAACCTCAAAATATTTTCTCAGGTATATTACTTTTTCTTTTGTATCTCTGGTTTCCGAAATCCATCCGAACTTTACCATTTCGCTATAAGGAAATTGTCTTGCCAATTTAACATCTGCATCCATTGCATTTTCTGCATCCGCCTTGATAATCTTCTCTCTGTAAATCGCCTCAAGATTATTCCAGAATCCAGCCGGGACTCCAAGAACCATCTCTAACCTGACTGCCATCTCTGGCGTTAGCTGTACATCCCCATTTATAAGCTTGCTGATATGTTTTTCAGACATATCCATTCTAGCCGCAAATTCCTTTTGGCTCATACCTCTGTCATTCAACTGCTCTTTTATTGTTATCCCGGGCGGCGTTGCGATATAACTTCGACTTCTTACCATAGTGCTACCTCCTTGCCCTGTCATACTGATTTTTAATGATAATCGACAATTTCTAAAATATTCGCTATTTGAATTTCATCACCATTCTTTTCAAATACCAATCTATACGGATGAACTAAATCCATCGCGTATTGCCCTTTCCTGTTCTGCGATAATGGATGGCATCTTCCAATGTGATACCGTATCATCATTTCCACAGCGTCCGCAGCAGTAATTTCATCTATACGCTGATGTATCTTTTCAGCCATTTCTTTGCCGTAGGTTCTCTCTGCGATTTTGGCATCCGTACAGATTTTTTCAATCTTCTTATTTTTGTACGTGATATCCAAGCTATCACCTCTTTTGAATTTACCTCTAAGGTAAATTTATAATAGCACAAATATTGCAATTCATCAAGATAACTATTTACGTTTCTCTTGGTTGTTCAATCAAACACACGCATTCCGTATGACAAGTATGACCAAACTGGTCAACTGCCCGCAGCCTTTTCAGCGTATACCCACCCCCACACAGCACCTTCAAGTCCCTTGCCAGCGTCGCGGAATCGCAGCTCACATAAACGATCCGCTCCGGCTGCATCCGCAGCATGGTTTCCAGGCATTTTTCATCGCAGCCCTTGCGAGGCGGATCCACCACAATCACATCCGGATGGCGCTTATCCGCTTCGCCGCCCTCATTTCCATCAGTAGCTATCTTCTTATAAAATGCAGGCAGCACCTCCTCCGCCTTCCCCACGTAAAATTCCACATTCAATATCTGATTCCTGCGGGCATTTTCGCGGGCGTCCTCGACAGCCTGCGGTACGACTTCCACGCCGTACACCTGTTTCGCCTGCTTTGCCATAAAGAGGGAAATCGTGCCGATGCCGCAGTAAAGATCCCACACGGTTTCCTTTCCTGTCAGCCCTGCATATTCCAGCGCCAGCCCGTAAAGCCTTTCCGTCTGGCGGGGATTGACCTGATAAAAGGACAACGGCGATATGGAAAAGGAAATCCTTTCATTTTCCTCCCTATCGGTTTTATCAAAATCCTGCGGGTGCAGCACTCTGAGACTGTCCCGGATACACTCGCTCCCCCACAGTACCCTGATCTCCTGCCCCATAATGACATTTGTTTTTTCCGTATTTACATTGACGGAGATGCTTGTTATTTTTTTAACACACTGTCTTCTCCGTGAATCCTCGGCATATATCTGTTTTCCATTTTCTGTTTCCTCTATATCCGCCAGCCGCAATCCCCGCAGCCGCTCCACCAGCTTCTCCTCCGCCGGCAGGCGTTTCCCGTTAATGACCAGACACACCATGATCTCCCCGGAAGCAAAGCCCGTGCGGATCAGCACATGGCGTACCAGACCTTCCCCCGTGGCTTCTCGGTAGGCGCTTACCTGATTTTCCCGCATATAAGACAGAATCGTCTCCAAAATCATCTGATTTTCCGGCGGACCCAGGACGCAATTTGTATTTGCAATGATATCGTGCGTCCTGCCCGCATAAAAGCCTGCGACCAGATTACCCGCCTTATCATAACCCACGGGATACTGCGCCTTATTACGGTAATGCCACGGTTCCTGCATCTCCACAATCGGCTCCATCGCCGCATCAATCTCCTCCGGCGTAAAACCGCCGACCCGCAGCAGGTTCGCCCGCACCTTATCTTGTTTATAGATAAGCTGTCTTTCATACTGCATCGCCTGCATCTGGCAGCCGCCGCATTGTCTGTGGAAGGGACATTTCGGCTCTACGCGAAAAGGAGAAGGCGTCACCACCTTCTCGACTCTTGCATACCCGTAATTTTTTTTGCATTTGGTGATCCTTGCCTCAATCACATCGCCGATGACAGCGTCCTTCACAAACAGGGTGTAGCCGTCCGCCTTGCCGATGCCTTCACCGTCATTGCCGATATCTTCTATCGTAACCGGAACAATATCATTCTTTTTATATTCCATACAACGTCCATCCCATCATCTGCTCCATGCTGTAAATCATACATCTACGCAGTCCGTTTTGTTATTCCTCAACCTTCGTACCGCGCAGATTCGACTCAAACAGCCGGTTATAACCGAGCCACCCTTTATCCATATTTCCCTCCAGGATTTCCGTAAAGGTTTCCAGCTTCGCATCCACATTATCCGCAAAGTTTAAGGCAACCGCCTCCACAATCGCCGGCTTTTTCGGCGAGCCAAACTCGAACTCCCCGTGATGGGAAAGGATACAATGCTTTAATTCATTGGCCAGCAGCGGCGGGAAACCGTCGATCGTCCGCACTTTTTCCCCGATCATCTCACTGCCGATCACGATATGTCCCAGAAACTGCCCGTCGTCCGTGTAGTCATTCTGTGGGAAAAGGGATAATTCTTTTACTTTACCGATATCATGGCAGATTGCCGCTGTCAGCAGCAGATCGCGGTTTAAAATCGGATACTGTGTACAGAAAAAATCGCACAGCTTCGTCACTGCCAGAGTATGTTGCAATAAACCACCAACAAATCCATGGTGTACCGTCTTCGCCGCGGAGGACTTCTGAAACGCCGCAAGGAATGCCGCATCCTTTACAAAAAAAGCCTCCAGCAGCTCATGCAGGTAAGGATTTTTCACACTGCCGACAAATCCCAGAAGCTGCTTCATCATCTCCGGAACGCCAAAGCTGCTGACCGGAAGATAATCCGCCGGATCGTACTCTCCTTCCCTGCATTTGCGGACGCGCTTCACATTGACCTGCAATGCACCCTGGAAGCTGGTCACATCGCCGTGCACTTCGATATAATCCAAAGTGTCAAAATCCTCTATTCCCGCATTGTTGGGATCCCAGATCTTCGCGTCGATAGCGCCGGTCTTATCCTGCAGGATCACCGTATCATAAGGCTTGCCGTTCTTTGTAACCGCCGACTGTTTATGCTTACAAAGATAAACGTCCGACATTCTGTCGCTTTCCTTGTAGTCTTTAATATATTTCATTTCTCCTCCCTCTTCTACCAGCTTCCCAGCGTCACATCCACGCGCATTTCATGCCCCTGCCTCGTCAACGTGACCGTCAGCACATCTTCCGGCTTCGCAGACTGTATCATTCCCAAAAGCTCATTGTAAGCCGTAATCTCCGTATCTCCCACTCTGGTTATCACATCGCCGCTCTGGATGCCCGCTTCCATCGCGGGGGAATCGATCTCAATCTCCCGGATATACGCACCGGGCGGCATATCCGCCTGCGTATCCTCAATTGCCTCCTTCGGCACATCCGCCCCGTGCACGCCCAGATAAGCCCGCTCCTTGTCATTGGACATCTGTTCAATGGTACGTTTCAGTTCGGTAATCCCGTATGCCGTCAGCAGGTTGCCCATGTCATTGCTGGTGTTGACATTGTCTATAATGCCAATTACTAACCCTTTCAAATTGATAAGCACACCGGTCGCATTGCGGCTTCCGTAAATATCGGTAGTGATTTTTTTATAGGCGGCGTCAGGCAGATCAATGACCGTTCCTGTAGAAGTCACCATTCCGTAACAGACCGAGCCGCTAGTTCCCAGCGGGCTGCCAAGCGCAATCACCGGCGTCCCTAACAGATTCGATACGTTCGAGCTGCCAAGCTCTGCAATATTGATCACATCCATGGTCTCTTCCGAAATCTCTCTGAGCGGTACTGACAAAATCGCAAGCCCTGTATTCTCGTCTTTCTGCACCAGCTCCGCCTCCACCTGCGACTGATCGCAGAAAGTGACCTCTATGCTGTCCGCCCCGTTCAGATTACCCGCGCTGACAAGGATCAGCATTGCCCTTCCGTTATTGGCAACGATCACGCCGGAAGCCGACGCTACATTTTCATAAATATTGTTGAACCAGTCCACATCGGAAGTAACGCCCGCTACCGTGACCACTGCGCGGCTCGCATCCGCCGTCAGCTTCCGCAGCTCATCGTAGAGCGCCTGGTAATCCTCCAGACTGAATTCCACTTGGGAAAGCAGCTCTTCGATCTGCTCGTCCACCAGCTGCTCCACTTCCTGCTCTACCTCCGCAGGTTCCGGCGGCGCGGCGGCGTCCTCCTCATTGACCAGCATATCTTCGGGTTTCATTTCCTCATTCACCGTCTCCTCCGGAAAGACCACTTCTTTTGGCTCCTCCTCCGGATAAAGGCGGTTACTGATCACAGGCTCCAGGATTAGGAAGGTCACGCACGCCACCAAACCGAAGACCACCGCCATCACCGCAGTGATCACCGTCCGCCGCAAAAGCTTCTTTTTATTAACCGGCTTCTGTTTTATTCTCTCCCGCATGAACTCCGCCTGCACGGAAGGGGTGTACTGCGCCTGCTCTTTGACCGGCTCCTCTACGGGGTTCTGCTCTTTTTCCTGTTCTGCCATATGATGTACCTTTCCTGTTCCTCCATGCGTCACTCGCAAATCCGCGCTTTCAGCGCTTCTTGTCCGATTCTATCGGACATTTGCTCGTTAATGGCGCAGGAAAATCAAATGTCGCTTCGCGCCGCTTGATTTTCCTTTGCGCTCATTATATCATCTCCGCAGTGCTTGCTCGAAAATCCTGCGGATTGCCACCGCGTACATTATAGCATAATCTCAATACAGATTCGACGGTTTTTTCATCTCATTCATATACTTCCCCGACCCCTGGGAGAAGTTCTAGCGTTTCTATCATGCTACGACCGGCGCCGCTAATTCTGCATCCGAATCTGCTCCTCCTCAATCGCCGGATAGTGGATCAGCCGGTCGGCATCCAGATTTTCCCTGTGCATATCCACGCCGGTAATCTGGTGGTTATCGTAAGCGGTATAGTAATAGATTCCTTTATCCGCATTACAGCAGGAGGTATAAATGGTCACCTCGCACTTGCCGCCCTCCAGCACGCAGCAGCCTCGCTGCTGGTCTACGGAATGCAGGATATGGAAAAACTGGCTGACGCTCTCATTCTCACCGTCGCCGGATTTAGAATTCATTTTAACGAAAGCAGCTCGCACAAAACGCGACTGCGAAGAGAGGTCCCCCGGCAGACCCATCGCGCCCATGCCGCGGCTGTAGGGCGTAAGGGTAAGCCCCGGCGCAAAGGAGCATTTCGGCGGCTGCACCGACAGCGCCATATAATTGCACAGGGCGGACATCTGCATATCGAAAGGCGGGTTATTCGTCAGCACACCCACGGGATTATCGTATACCTTTAAGCCCGTGCTCATGGATTCCACCACAATCGCCTCATCCTTATCTGCTATGATCCAATGCAGCTGTGCGAGCGGCAGATCATCGCTGAACGGAATATTGGTTAAATTGATACGGTCAAGAAGCTTCCTCGCCTCCTTAACAGTCGTACACTGGCAGAGGATCCAGGGAATAAATTCAAACTGCGCAATATTGTCTTTCCCTTCTTTCCGTTTATTGTAAAAAGCGTTTCCTACGAAATTCAAGCCCGCCATGCCCAGCCCCTTTTCATTGACCGCGTCATAATACAGGGGATAATCCTTCATGATACAAGCCATGCCGATCATCGCATAGTGGGAATCCCGCGTGCCCATCTCCAAAAAACGGAAGGGATAATTTCTGGGGGTAACCGTTACCTCGTCGCCGTAAGAAAATTCATAATCCAGCGTCCGTCCGAAATAAAAATCCTTTGTCTTATAAGTTGCCGCTGTGCACATAGTATCGCTCCTTTCTCCGATCGCCGCCTGGCAGCGACGATCCCGAGAATGCTCCGCATTCTCTTTAAATGTTTTTCATTATCGCATTTTCTATATCAAAACAACCACACACCCATAGTATACGAATGTGTGGTCGCATTTACCAGTTTTAGAAAATGAAAATCGCAGCCGTATAGGGCGGCAGATCAAAGGATATGCTGTAATCCTTAAAAGTGCAGGGCTCTTTTACCGCCGTGATCTCCGCAGGAATCTCATGCCCCTGCCCGCCGAAACGCTTTTCATCGCTGTTTAAAAGCAGCTTATACTTCTTTCGCTTAGGCACGCCGATCTTATAATTCTCCCACATCATAGGAGTCATATTCAGCACAAACATGATATTGTGCTTACCGGTCTCATCCTTGCGGAAAAAGCTGTATGTACTGCGCTCCGCATCATCCGCATTCAGCCACTCGAAACCGCCCCAGTCATTGTCGATGGAATACATCGCCGGATACTTGCGGTAAATCGCAAGCAGCTCCTTCACGTAATCGTGCAATCCCCGGTTCTGTTCCTCGCCAAGCAGATTCCAGTCAAGCTCCCTGGTCTCGCTCCATTCCCGCTCCTGTCCGAAATCCTGTCCCATGAAAAGCAGCTTTTTGCCGGCATGTCCGACCATATAACTGTAGCCCACACGCAGATTCGCATACTTATCTACCGGATAGCCGGGCATCTTATTAACCATAGAGCATTTCAGGTGCACGACTTCGTCGTGGGAAAGCGGCAGGATATAATTCTCACTGTTATTATAGCTCATGGCAAAGGTCATGGCATAGTGGTTATTCTTGCGGAAATAGGGATCGAGCTTCATATACTCGCAAAAATCGTGCATCCAGCCCATATTCCACTTAAAGCTGAAGCCGAGCCCGTCCTCTTCCACTTTACCCGTTACCTTCGGCCACGCCGTAGACTCCTCGGCGATTGTAAGGAAGCCGGGATATGCGCCATGTACTACGGAATTTAAATGCTTAAAGAACTCGATCGCATCCAGATTTTCATTGCCGCCGTATTTATTTGGCACCCACTGTCCTTCCTGCTTACTGTAATCCAGATAAAGCATAGACGCTACAGCGTCAATCCTGATGCCGTCGATATGGAACTCGCGGATCCAGTATAATACATTGGCGATCAGGAAGTTTTTAACTTCGTTTTTCGCATAATTAAAAATCTTCGTTCCCCAGTCGGGGTGCTCGCCGATCCGCGGATCGGGATGCTCGAAAATACACTGTCCGTCGAAACATCCCAAACCATGCGCATCCGTCGCAAAGTGAGCCGGCACCCAGTCTAATATGACGCCGATCTTCGCCTTATGCAAGGCATTGATCAGATACATGAAATCGCAGGGGTCGCCATGTCTCGACGTTGGCGCATAATAGCCCGTCACCTGATAGCCCCAGGAACCGTCAAAGGGATATTCCGCGATCCCCATCAGCTCAATGTGGGTATAGTGCATTTCCTTTAAATAATCCACGATGCGGTCCGCAAACTCGCGGTAATTATAAAAGCCTTCCTCGGTGCCGTCGGGATGCTTCATCCAGGAACCGATATGGCACTCATAGATCGCCATCGGCTCTTTGGTATAATCCTTGCCTTCCCTGGCGCTCATCCAGGCGCCGTCTGTCCATTTGAACTTGCTGATATCAAAGGTTTTAGACGCATTGCCGGGACGCAGCTCCGCATAGTTTGCAAAAGGATCCGCCTTATAAAGCTTCTCGCCCGAAGGCGTCCGGATCAGATACTTATACAGCTCATTCTCTCCAACGCCGGGAATAAAAAGCTTGTAAATACCGCCCGGACCCAGCTTTTCCATCGGATGCTTTTCCTCATCCCAGCTGTTAAAGGTGCCGATCACATGGACGCTCGCCGCATTGGGCGCCCACACAGCAAAAAACATACCCTTCACGCCGTTTTCCACAGAAGGGTGCGCTCCCAGCTTTTTATAAATGTCGTAGTGCGTCCCCTGCGCAAAGACATACTGATCCGCCTCGGAAATAAATACCTCCTCCGGCGCTTCCTGCCCCGCTTTCCTGCTCACCCGCTTTCTGGTTGTTTTCACCTGTTTCTCCGGTGTTTTCGGTGTTTTTGTTGCTTTCTTTCCTGCCATAACCTATCCCCCTGTTCCATAATATATAAATATATCAGTAATGCATGAAGTCCTTCTCCCGCAATATGATCATATCCTCTTCATCATACCGTTTTGCAAGCAGAATATCCATAAAATGTTTCGGCGTCTTTTTGTTCGCATACTCGATCGCTTCATCCACCAGCTCCCTGACCTCGGCAAGCGTTACTTCGTGGTCGCTGGTCTGCCTGTCGGCAATCCTTGTATGGAGCGCCAGAATACCAAACTCGTCGATCGAATACTCCAGCTCCTCCGCATACTGCTTCGCATAAGCCACCAACGCTTCATTATCCAAAGGCTCGATATCTACCCGCAGATTAAAGGTATTTGCAAGCGCAGCATTTTGGGCAAGCAGCTCTCCGATTTCGTTCTTAGTGCCTACCATCAACGCCAGAAGCCCCATATTTTCCTTTTCCAGCACCTTTATGATGGAAGCGATCGTTGCCGGTTTCAGCTTCCCGATCTCTACAATGATCAACGCGCCGTTATCCAGCTTCGAAAAGGTTGCCTCCACATCCTTTTTATTGAGGGTATGCCCCTCTACTTTTGCCACCTTGCCGGAAAAATTGCTGTCGTTATACTGCATTTCCCGAATCAGCGCCTTTGCCAGCGCCAGCGTCGTGATCTCCTCTTCGCCCGTGATCAGAATATTTCCCGTACAGGAAGCAAGACTCATATTATCCAGCGCACGAACCAGCTGCCTTCTGGATTTCCGCTGATGCACAAACTTTCCGAAAAGCTCCTGCTCTTCCGGACTCAGATCTCTTTCTTTTCCTGCTTCTTCTCCGGTATCCTGCGCCTCCGGCTCTGTTTCAGCAGGCTTCTCCTGCACTGCTTCTTTTACAGGCTCTATCCCGACAGACTTCTTCTCCTGCACCGGCTCTTCCGCAGGCGCTTCCATCACCGGTTCTTCAACCGCTTTTACCGCAGGCTTTTCCGGCGGCTCTGCTTCAACAGGCGCTTTCATCGTCGGTTCTCCGACCGCTTTTACTGCGGGTTCCTCAGCCCTCCGGCTGCTGACTGACTCTTCCATCTTACGGGCGGCAGCCTCCGTCTCCCTGCTATCCGGAAAAATCACCTTCTTTACCTGCGGATTTCTGCTGGACTCCTTCATGAGCGCCGCCATAAACGCTCTCTCCAGCTCTTCCAGCAGACCGTTTTTCGTCGCTTCGTCAAAGCTGGCAAACAGACTGCCTGTCTGGGCAAGGATATGCTGGCGGACGTCCTCCATCCGCTTTTCCTCGTTATCCTTCTTCATCTGTTCCCACTCAGCCATGATATCATCAATACTGAGCTGTCCGGTAATCTGTTTCTCTACCCGCTCCGTCTCCGGCACCACGAAGCTGATCTGCCCGTCATATTCCTGGGATAGAAATTTATCATATTCTGTCGATTGCGAAACCGCCTGCGCCTGCTCGCGAAGGGCTTTCGCCTGCAGCCTCTCCGCCTCTCTGGTCATTTCATCTATGAGCTTCTGCGCGTCAAAAGCCGCCGTATCGTCCCTGACAATCTCCTCGCTCGCCTGCTGCAGCTCCTCCTCATTCAACACATTGATATTCGGAATATCAGCTGTCTCCTCTAAAAGCGGCGCGATGATCGTGTCCGTAATGGAAGGCGTCTCCGTTTCTTCCGGAGTCTCCTCTGTCTCCTCCGCAGATCCGGTTTCTTCCGGAAGCGCTGCCTCCTCTGCAAATCCGGCTTCTTCCGGAAGCGCTGCCTCCTCCGCCGTTCCGGGCGCTTCGTCTTCCGCCAGCACCTCTTTCATGCTTTCCGCCAGCGCCATCTGCAGATTGATGGTATTATACTGTCCTACATCGACAGGCTTAACCTCCGGCAGCTCTGTTGTCGGCACCGCAGGATTATCTGCTTCCTCCTCATCTTCCTCATCCTGCGGATAACCGATCTCCTCCGGCAGCTGCATATCTTCGGGATCATCCTCTGTCTCCGGCATGGCTTCCGCCTCTTCCTCTTCTTCCTCCATGGGGGCTGTATCTTCCATATCCTCCCCCGCGCTCCTGCCGGCGATAAACGCATCATATTTTTCCTGCTGATCAGCGCTCAGGGGCTGGTGCAGCATTTTTAACTCCAATGCCTTTATGACAAATCTGCCATCTCCAAACCAGAGGAATATATCGTCGCACTCTTCCACGCACTTCGTCGTCAGTCCGATGCGGTGGTACAGATACGCCAGCTCATACACCCACTTTTCCCTCGGCTCCCGCTTCTTAAACTCCTCTAAAACCGCAATCCGTTCTTCTATGCTGACGTCCAGCGCCTCATACAGCCGGTACTGTAAAACATAACGCCCTGTGTCTCTTGGTGCAATCTGCACAAATTCCCTGTAGCGGTTGCTCGCCTCATCATACTCGCCCATCTTAATGCAGAGCTCACAGAGAGAATAAATGATCAATCTGCCCGTAGGGTGCTTTTCATATGCCATCAGAAGAATATCCTTGCTCTCCTGATAGCGTCTGTTGATCTTATACAGATCACTGATTGTACACAGCATCATAACGCTTCTGACCCTGCGCCAGTCGATCTTATCTGCAATCTTTACCGCTTCCGCGTACTCGCCTTCTGCGATCAGAGCTTTGATCTCATCCGCGCTGGCTTTGTATTCAAACTTATCCAAGGTACTCACCTCATCAACGTACTTATCTGTTCCGTGCTTTACCTATGTACATAATAACCCTAGTATATTTTAGTGTAACAGTGAAGCTGAAGGCTGAACTGCTACGTTTAAGTTTACCATAGTCCCATGTCAATGTAAAGAAAAAAGCCCCAGCGCGGTTATATACGCACACGCCGGAGGCAGTTCGAAAGTTTTGCAAATTGTTCTAAAGTAAACGTTTCGCCGCGCACTGTCCTGGAGAGTCCCATCTCTTCCAGCACCTGCTCTACCTGTGCCCTGTTAAGCCCCAGATTTCCCGCATTTGCCAATCCATTTGCCAGCGTTTTTCTGCGCTGGTTAAAAGACGCGCGGATCAATGCAAAGAGATATGCCTCATCCTCCACAACAACCGGCGGTTCTTCATACCTGGTAAGCCGCACTACTGTGCTGTCCACATTAGGGCGGGGCAAAAAACAGGACGCCGGTACTCTTGCCACAATCTCCGGTTTCGCATAATACTGTACCGCCAGCGAAAGCGCACCGTAATCCTTTGTGCCGGGACCCGTCTGCATCCGGTCCGCTACCTCACTCTGCACCATGACCGTAATGCTCTGTAAAGGCGTCCGGCTCTCAAAAAGCTTCATAATGACAGGGGTCGTAATGTAATAAGGAAGATTCGCCACCACTTTGAAGGATCTGCCGCCGTTCTCCGCTGCCAGCGCCGCCAGATCTACCTTCAAGATATCCCCGTACAAAACGGTTATATTCTCATACGAAGATAGCGTGTCTTCCAATATTGGAATCAACCCTTTATCAATCTCCACGGCAATAACCCTGTCCGCCGCCTCCGCCAGATACTGCGTCATCGTACCGATACCGGGACCGATCTCCAGCACGCAGTCCTCTTTTGTAATCTGTGCCGCTTCTACGATCTTTTGCAGGATATTGGCGTCGATCAGAAAATTCTGTCCGTATTTTTTCTGCATACGGAACTGATATTTCCTGAGTATCTCCGCTGTGTTCGTATAGTTCCCTAAATCCGCCATAGTAACTCCATTCCGGACAGCGCATCCCAGGCGCCTGCCATTACATGATACCTTCCTATAGTCTAAACAATCTCCTCGCATTTTCCTCCGTGCGTTCCACCACTTCTTCATAAGAAATGCCCTTGAGCGCAGCAATCTCCTTTGCTATATAAGGAAGATTCAGCGAAGAATTTCTCTCGCCGCGATGGGGTTCGGGCGCAAGATACGGGCTGTCCGTCTCCAAAAGAATCCGCTCCATGGGAATATATGCCACCGCCTCCTTTAACTTCTTCGCATTCTTAAAGGTAATCACGCCGCCGATCCCGAAATAATAGTCCATATGCAGATACTCGCGCGCTATCTCCTTCCCATAGGAAAAGCAATGTACCACGCCGCCGGTCTCACCCGCCCGATGCGACCGCATGATATCCAGTGTGTCCTTCGCCGCCTCCCTGGAATGAATGATAACCGGCAGTTTTACCTCTCTCGCAAGCGTAAGCTGCCTCTCAAACCATTCCTTCTGCGTGGAAACGGCAGGCTCGGGATAATGGTAGTCCAGCCCGATTTCGCCCACTGCCACAATCTTTTCATGGCCGCAAAGCTCCTGCAGGCGCGCAATCCCCTTATCGTCCAGCTCTTCCACCTCACTGGGATGCACGCCAACCGCCCCGTAAAAGAAAGGGTACTGCTCCGTCAGCTTCACCGTGGCTTCACTTCCGGAAAGACTCGCGCCGATATTGACCACCGTACCGATTCCGTGCTCTGCAAAGGAGGCGATCAGCTCCTCTCTGTCCTGATTAAAATCTTCATCATCATAATGTGCATGGCTTTCAAAAATCATAGTTTCCTCCCTTTGTTCCGCAGTGCACACCCGAAAAACCTGCGGTTTTCATTGCCTGCAAAATTATTCTTAAAGTTTCTTTAAAAAAAGCTTGCATTACGGAAAACATTATACTATAATGTTTCTTGCATTGAGCGAGAAAAGCACTCGCTCTCGAGAATGCTTCGCATTCTCGGTATGTATTATGGTTGTACGTTGTATATGCACCGCTAGCTCAGTTGGTAGAGCACCTGACTCTTAATCAGGGTGTCCAGGGTTCGAGCCCCTGGCGGTGCACTGGAAGGACTGTTTTTGGAGACGTATGCGCTCTGGGGACGGTTCTTTTTTTATCACCAACTCAGCCATGCGCCGACAGTGAACAGACGAGCGCATGAGAAGAGTGCCTTTTAATGAGCAAAGTCAGCTGCGCAACAGCGGGAAAGCAGCGTAGCTGTGGCTTTGCGAATGGCACGAGCTGAGTTGGACACTAAAACTCCACCCCCAGCAGCATTATGACCATTCCTGCCGCGGCCCCGATCCCGTACAAAAGCAGAAAAATCCGCAGATTCTCTTTCCTGTCATCATTCACTCTGAGCAATACCAGATAACCCACGCCCGATCCCGATAACAGCCCCGCCATCAATGCGCCTGCACCGAGCGTCCCGCCCAGATAGAGCTGCGTAAGGATTACAGAGGAAGCACAGTTCGGTATCATACCCACCAGCGCCGCCGCAAGCAGGCTTAAGACCGGCTGTCCCTGCACTGCTGCCGCCAGCATCTCTTCTCCAAGCAGCGCGATTGCCAGCTGCAAGGCAAACGAAATGCCCAATATATATAAGAAAATCTTCCAAGTATGATTCCATGCCGACCGCCAGACTCCTCTTTCGCAGTGGCAGTGATGGTGCTCGCAAAGCTGCCCGATCTGCGGCTCCGTCTGTCTTCGGAAAAGAAAGTCCACAGCAAAACCAGCAATTGCCGCAAAAATCATTTTAGCCAAAAGTAATTTGGCGATTACGGAAAGCTCCACACTCTCAGATACCATAATAGGAAGCATCTCGTCAGAAGTCGATAAAAATACGGCGAGAAGCGTCCCCAGGGTAATGAGCCTTCCCGCATAAAGATTCGCGGCGGCGGCAGAAAAGCCGCACTGTGGGAAAATACCGAGAATGCTGCCGATTGCCGGGCCTGCCTTACCCGCCCTTCTGATTCCCACCTGCATCCGCCCGCCTGCCCAGTGTTCCAGAAATTCCATCGCCAGATATGTCAGAAAGAGGAAGGGCAGCAGCCGGATACTATCTATAAAGCTGTCATATAATACATCCCAAATCATAACGGTCACTTTCTCCATCTAAAACCTTCCCGTCTATAATAACATGCTTTTCAAAAAAAGCAAGCCGGGGTAATTTTGCACAAAAAAATCAAAATTTTTCCCTTTTCACCAATATTTTGCGAAATAATGATTGATTATCTAGGAAAAATGTACTACTATAAAAAGGTAGTAAGGTGAGGGAGGTTCGTTCGGAATGGATGGCTTGAAAAATATCATGGAAGATGCAGTGGAATATCAGCTGAATAAGCTGCTGCCTACTATGCCCAATGTCTGTTCTTGTGATAACTGCAAGTTGGACATGATGTCCTATGCGCTGAACCGGCTTTCACCGCAATACGTGCGTACCGATACCGGCGCACTTTTCCAGAAGCTGAATAACTACCAGCCCCAGGCTGAAGTAGAGATCCTTGCTACGGTAATGTCTGCGATCAATAAGATCGGCGCGCACCCGCAGCATGAATAACCGTTCCTGTCAATCGGCAAATGAAAACCGAGTGCCTGCGCACCCGGTTTTTTATATTGCCATATAAAATTAATCAATGCCGGTCATACTGTTTCCTTCTGCCTGTCCACAGCCTCGGCGATATACTCCTCCACTTTTTCTTTCGGAATCGAAAGCGCCAGAGACATTTCGCTGTAGAGAAGCTCCTCCGCCTTGTGGAGATACTGCTCATCGGAAGAAAGCACCTTTTTCCCTTCGCTGATTCTGCTCTTCTTGCGCTGGTAAAGCGTCTTGATGATCTGCACCAGGCTTTTGGAATCGTAAGTGCGGATCGCCTCCTTATAGGTCTGTTCCCTGCGCTTCTCCTCCTGAATCCACACGGTATCAATCTCCGTAATGTGCTCGATCAGTTTTTCCGCCTCGTCCTTATTCATGATCCGGCGCATAACAATCTTTTCGTTATCAACTGGCGTGTAGATCGTGCTCGCCTTTTCAAAGACAGGCTCCAGCACATAGTATTTTTTCTCTTTGTCCATCCGGTCGATCGGATTTCCGGTAATGTCTACAACACGGCAGACCCCGTGTCCGCCGCACATAATCAGTTCGCCCTTTCCAAACATAACGCCCTCCATATTCTGACCAAATTTGCCGATAGTTCCAATGTGCAAGCCTCATGCCCTTATAAAACATTTTAGCATTGCAAAGTCCTCGTTGTAAAAGTCTTTTCGGAATTGATAATAATTTTCGGCACTTTTTATGGTAGAAGCCGTTCCTCTTGTTGTGCAAACTTACTAAAAAACGATGTCTGAAAATGCGATTCCTGAAAAACTCCTTACCCCTTACACTTTTTTTGATTCCAACATCAACGCGCTTTGAAATTATCACAGATAAACCGCGTCTCCTCCATCGGGAAAATACGGATCATAATGCCCTTTAACAGCTTTTCCGCATCAAAGCGGGACAGGATAATAACCATCTCATTTCCCTCGAAAGGAAGATAATCGATTGAATCCACATCCTCCTTGGCATTCACTAAGGTCGCCTTGGGCGGATTAATATCAACTGTCTTGTCGATCATCTGTGTGAGGGCAATCGCCGAAGCGCCCATCATCTGGTTCATCACTTCGGATACACAGGAAAGGTGCATCTCGTTGAGTTCACCAGGCGCGGCGACACCCGCTCCTCCCATCATCAGATCCATGATGATCTTGACGTCGTTCTCCTTAAACATCAGGAGGTTGTTGCCGTGGAAATCATCTTTGTAGTCGATCTGGACCGTCACGCTCCCCATACCGAAAGCCATCAGGATATTTTTGATATCTGCGCTGTTTACTACTTTTACGGAAGGCGGACTGACCTTAACTGTCTTTCCGGTCAAAGCATTCAGAGACGTCGCAGAGTGTGACATACAAATCTGCGCTGCCTCTGCCATCTTATCCTGATCCAATGGTGTGAGCTGTCCCATGTTCCCGTTTCATCCTTCTCCAAAGTAGTTGCATCTGTCAATGCTGGTCTCTCTACATTACTATACCGCACTTTTGCCACTTTGTGCAACCTTATCTTTGAAAAATTCGAGAAAAAATACAGGGGAAAAGTTACTATTTTTTATTCCGCCTCCTGAGTTTTACACCTGAATATCTGATATATGACCGGTAACCCTTGTGGTTA
>JAMPGN010000039.1 GCA_023663915.1 Eubacterium sp.
TGGATACATTTGAATTGTTTAACAATGGGAAATTAGTTTTGCCGGAAAAGGAAGTTAGCTTTGCAAAAACCCCTTGGTCAAAGCATCCGACTTTTAAGGGTGTTGAGTTGAAACACATCATCACGGCAAAGGATACAGAAGGGAAGTTCAGTTATCATTTGGTGCGGATCGCTCCTGATTGCAGCATTGGAAACCATATCCACGAAACGCAGTTGGAAACGCATGAGGTGATAAAAGGCAGCGGAAGGTGTGTAAATGCGGACAGCACGATTCCGTATGAAGTCGGTACAATATCTATCATGCAGGCAGGTGTAGAGCATGAAGTCCATGCGGCTTCGGAAGGTTTGTATCTGTTTGCCAAGTTTATGCCCGCATTATGCTGAATAAAAGGGGCTGTCGCAGCAAGCAGAGAGTATACAGTATATGGACGGTTTTGTAGAATAGAATCCACTTTATATTGTATGGTTCAGTTCTAATGCGACAGCCCCTTCGATTAAAAAATCTCGCAATAAGGATTTGATGGAAATCATAAACTTGATTTCCATTTTTGATATAGTATAATTTTGATATAAAGGAAAGTCAGTAAGGGAGTGCTGATAAAATGCAAAGTCATATAGCGGGCAAACAGGTTGATATTTATCCAAGTTCCGGCTGCGATGGTCCTATTATTTATCTGAATACTTTTGCGGGAGAGGGCGAACAGGTATATCAATTGCTGCGCGATGCGGATTGTCGGGATTTTACGCTGGCTGCCATAAGCGGTCTTGTATGGGATCACGATATGGCGCCGTGGGATATCCCGCCCCTATGGAAGAATGATACAGGCTGTACGGGCGGTGCAGATCAATATTTGCAGCTTTTGATCAGTGAGATTGTACCAGCTGTGGAAAGTCATGTGAAGGGACATGTTTCATGGAGAGGACTTGTAGGATACTCTCTTGGCGGGCTCTTCGCTTTATATTCGATTTATCAGACAGGAATTTTTTCAAGAATTGCGAGTATGTCCGGCTCACTTTGGTTTCCAGATTTTAAGGAATATGTTTTTTCGCATGAAATGATTCATCCTCCGGAACATTTATATCTTTCCTTGGGCGATGGGGAATGTAAAACCAGAAATCCGTATCTGAAGACAGTACAGACAAATACGGAGGAAATCAATGCCTTTTATGTACAAAAAGGCATTGATACAGCGTTTCAATTGAATCCGGGCAACCACTATAAAAATGCGGTTCAAAGAACAGCGCTGGGGATTGAGTGGATATTGAAAAGATAAATTTTAGGTTTATGCAATTTCACGGGCAAGGAGCAGGCAAAAACCAATGGAACCGCGTACGAATTGCTTCGTGCGGCGGTTTTTTGTGTCGTAGGAAGTTCTGCCAAAGAATAGGAGAATGCGGAGCATTCTTTTGAACATAATGTCGTAGGCATTATGTTCATGTTTGTGTGCCTGTAAAAGAGAAAGTTTTTTCGTTTCTTTGGAGTGAATAGGATTGTTATAGAAAGGCAAGTGATTTTGAAAGATTTCAGGCTGTATCTGGCTTCCGGGCACGACGGTTATACCAAGAACTGCATCTGTTCTTCCTCAAATATATTTTTTAATAGCAGCAGTCCTTTTCGCAAGTCATCTTCCGTATCGGGTGAGGCAATAGATACCCAGCCCTTCCTACTGATGTCCGTTCAGCGCCTTCACAATCCCAAGAATATGCGATAATGCCTGGCGGTCCAGCGTTTTCGCTTCCCGCATCAGTTCTTTGAGCATAGGGGGATTGGCGTTATCCCCGTCGAAAAATTCCTGTGGCGTAATATCCAGAAATTCACAAATATAGAAGAAAGACTGCATGGAGGGCAGCGATTTTTTATTTTCAATCGTATTGATATAATTGTTTGCCTGTCCAAGAGACAAAGACATATCACGCGCGGAAATGCCTTTCTGCGTTCTTAATTCAGCCAACCTGTCGGGAAGAAAATTCTCATACATCAATGCTACCCATACCCTTTCCACAGCCTTAAACATTTCATGTAATAGATTGTACATTACACCTATATTCTATGCGCTAAATATAATAGGGCATTTTAGTTGACATAAAAGATTTAATCTATTATAATAAAGCATAATGTTAGTTTAAATTTAGCGGAACAATGAAAATCAAAACAGTTTACGGTGACAAATGAAAAATTATATTGACATTCATTCTCATATTTTACCCGGTGTAGACGACGGTTCGGACAGTTATGAAATGAGTATGCAGATGCTGCGGTGCGCAATCGGCGATGGTATATCGGGGATCATTCTCACGCCGCATAATAAGCCGTCGCACCGGCGGATTCCTTTTTCCCAGATGATCGCTAAGGTAGAGAAATTACGGGAGATGATGTCGCAGGAGCATAGGGAGATCGAATTGTATCTGGGAAGCGAGCTGTATTACCGGAACGGGCTTTTGGAGGAAATAGGAGACGACGGCGCGGGAACCCTCGCCGGATCGCGTTATGCGCTGGTGGAGTTCAATCCTTTAGAAGATTACGATTATATACGCGGCGGGATCTATACGCTGCTGATGGGCGGGTACTATCCGGTGCTGGCGCATGTAGAGCGGTATCGCCATGTCTGCACCAGAAAATACGGCATAGAGGATCTGACCGAGATGGGATGTTATATGCAGGTAAATGCAGGAAGCATTATGGGGAAATCTGATCCGGGAACCAGACGTTTTGTCAGGCGTATCCTAAAACAACGCCAGGTTCACTTTATCGCCACGGATGCCCATGATCTGGGCAGGCGGGCGCCTTATCTGGCAGACTGTGCGGATTATGTGGGAAGGAAATACGGTGAAGCTTACAGCAGGGAGTTGTTCTATGACAATCCGCTGCATGTGATCAGGGATCAAGAGATTGCTTTGTATGGATAAGCGGGAAGAAGAGTGGCATGGAAAACAAAAGAGAGAACAGTAACGAAATTGAATTTGATCTGCTGGAAATCGTTCATATATTGTTTGGCAGATTTTGGATTATTGTGTGCGCCGGTTTTGTGGCGGCACTTGTCTGCTTTGCCATCAGCGCCTATGTGCTGGCGCCGGTCTATGAATCGACCACCAAGATCTACATTTTGAACAAGACAGATAACACAGCGGTTACTTATACGGATGTGCAGATGGGGACGCAGCTGACGAAGGATTATGCGGAACTGATCAACAGCAGATATGTTCTGGAGAAGGTGATCGAGCAGCTTTCCTTAGCGGATATGGAATATGAGGACTTAATGGGCAGGGTGTCGGTGAACACGCCGGTGGACACACGTATCGTATCCATCACGGTAGAGCATACAGATCCGGAGCTGGCGATGCGAATCGCAAACTGTATCCGGGAAGTGGCAGGGGAGCATATCCAGAACGTCATGGATATCGAGGCGGTCAATGTGGTCGAGACAGCCAATATGCCGCTTGAGAAGTCTGGTCCCAGCGTTGTGAAATGGACGATGATCGGCGCTGTTGCGGGCGCATTGATTGCCAGCGCGGTTATTCTGGTCATCTTTCTGCTGGACGATACGATCAAATCCTCGGAAGATGTGGAAAAATACCTCGGTCTCAGCACGCTGGCGCTGATTCCGGTCATTTCAGAAGAGCATACTGCGAAGAAGAGAAAGATAAAGAGGAAATCATGATGCAGGAGGTAAAGCTGTACTTTCAGAAAAAGAATGGGTTTTATATCAAAGAAGCCTTTAAGACATTGCGCAGCAACATAGAGTTCTGCGGTGACGACATTAAAGTCATTGCGGTTACCAGCTGTATGGCGCATGAGGGGAAATCCAGCGTCGCCATGGAACTGGCGAAATCGTTCGCGGAGGCCGGTAATGTGACGCTGTTAATCGACGCGGATATGCGCAAATCGGTGTTGATCGGGCGGTATAAGACCGGGGCGGTGAAATATGGCTTAAGCCATTGTCTGATCGGCAAGAACCAATATATGGACGCGATCTGCGAAACGGACGTGCCGAAGCTCTACGTGCTTTTTTCCGGTCCTGTGCCGCCCAATCCCAGCGAACTGCTCGGCAGCAGGAAATTCGCTGAAATGCTGGAAGTCATGAAAAGACCTTTCGCTTATATTATCGTGGATACGCCGCCGCTTGGAAGTGTCATAGACGCCGCGGTGGTAGCGAGGAACTGCGACGGCACGGTGCTGGTGGTAGAAAACAATGCGGTCAGTTACCGTTTCGTCCAGAAGGTAAAAGACCAGCTGGATAAAACCGGAAGCCGCATCCTGGGAGTCGTCCTGAATAAAGTGGACATGAACGGCAAAGGGTATTATGGGCACTACGGCAAATATTATGGAAAGTACTATGGAAAATATTATGGCGAGTATGGGGCTGATCCCGAATCCATAGAGAAGCAGGAGAAAGAAGAGCAACAAATCATCGAACTCCAGAAGGAGTTTCATGAAAACCAGAAGCGGGAAGAGCAGGATAAACGGGAGCGGGAAAAGAAAGAGCGAAGGCAGGTCAAAAGACAAAAACTGAAGCAGAAGGCAGGAAAGGCAGCAAAACGCGCGCTGATTGCCGCGGCTGTGATCCTGCTCATCTGCGGATTGTGTCTAGGCGGGTTTGAAACAGTTAAGGCGATGGGCAAGAGACGCCTGCTGCAGACCGTAGACAGTGTGCATCCGGAATTGCAGACCGCGATCGGCGCGGTCGAGCTGGCAAAAGAGGAGGAAGTCCGCTGGCAGGACGGCTGGGTGAAATATCAAGATACGATTTATCAGTATAACCATGAGCTTCTGACCTTTCTCATTATGGGGATTGATAAGGATCAGAATGCAGAGGCGGTAGCGGAAGGAACGGAAGGCGGACAGGCGGATGCACTGTTTCTTGCCGTTATGAATCCGAAGGATCAGCGCATTCAGATCATCGGGATCAACCGCAATACCATGACAGACATCGATATCTATAACGCTGACGGCGCATATATCACCACCACAAAGGCACAGCTTGCGGTGCAGCATGGCTTTGGCGACGGTATGGAGAAGAGCTGTGCATATCAGAAGAAAGCAGTAGAGCGGTTGTTTTATAATCTGCCCATACATGGATACGCCGCGGTCAATATGAGTGCGATTCCGACGATCAACGATGCGTTGGGCGGCGTAGAGGTGACGGTGCTGGAGGATCTGACAGAGGCGGATGCAAACCTGGTAAAAGACAGCACTGTGCGGCTGGGCGGGGAGAGTGCCTTCTGGTATGTGAAATACAGGGATACGGACGTGTTTGGCTCCGCCGACATGCGTCTTATGCGGCAGAAACAATATATGACCAGATTGGTCAATGTTGCGGCACGGAAGATCCGGCAGGATATATCCATCGTCCCAAAGCTGTATCAGGCGGTAGCGCCGCAGACGGTCACGGATATCTCACCGGACGAAGCCGTATATCTGGCATCTATTTTGTCAAATTACCGGTTTGACGACGACAGCTTCTATATACTGGAAGGCGAAACTGTGATGGGCGAGGAGTTTGAGGAATTTTATCCGGACGAGGAAGCGCTGCAACAGATGATTCTGGATATTTTTTATGAAAAAGTCGGATGAGATTCATCTGCAGATGAGGTGAGGAGATGCGGAAGCATAGGAAAAAAACTGGTATTCTGGTATGTCTGCTCATCATCGTCGTGGCATGTGCGGGCGGCGGGCATTATCTGAAAAGCCGCGGCACTGTGGCGTCAGACGGGGAGCAGGAAACGGGAGAAAAGGACAGAAAGGACTCCGGGGTGCGCCAGGACGGCAGCTTTGCGGGAGAAAGCGCGGCGGATGCACAGGTAGATTTTGCGCTACTAAAAGAAAAGAATCCCGATATTTTTGCATGGCTTTATGTCCCTGGCACGGCGATCGACTGTCCGGTGATGCAGAGTGAGCAGTCGGATACTTTTTATGAAGACCACAATGCATACGGGGAAGCGGACGATGCAGGGGCTGCATATATCGAGCTTGCGAATCTGACGAGCATGTGTGATTTTAACACCGTATTACATGGGAAAACCGGGGCGGACGGAATGGGGCTGTTCGCCGATCTGCACAGGTTTGCCGAGCCGGATTTTTTTGCAGACCACGAGCAGGTCTATCTGTATCTGGACGGTAATGTTCTGACCTATGAAGTGTTTGCTGCCTATGAGAGAGAAAATACGAGTCTGATCCGTACCTATGATTTTACCTATCTGTCCGGATGCAGGCAGTTCCTAAACGATCTGTATGGTAACAGGGACATGGGAATGCAGCTGCGGGAGGGCTGGGAGAGCCTCAATGAGTATAATTATGTCATTACCCTCACCACTGGAGAGGAAGAGGGCGCGACGCGTCAGTTTGTCGTGGTCGCGGTATTGGTACAGGACGCGGCGGGAACCATCAACAGAGTCGTCACGGAATAGAAGGTATTTACGTTTCCGGGAAACGTGAATATAAAACATATTTGAAGAAAGGAGGATTTCCAATGAAAAAGTTATTAGCGCTTATACTGGCAGGTTCCATGCTGTGTGCCATGCCTGTCATGGCAGCCAAAAGTCCGAGTGCATCCGCCGTATCCGACAAAACAAGCGAAACGGCATCTGAGAAATCGGAAGAAACCGAGACATCGGTAGAGGCGGTGGAAGCGGCTTCCGTACCGGTGGATGTCATAATGGCAGCAGCGGCGGAGGGGAAGACCGTCGGCGAGTATTTGAATAATGCAGTCGCAACGGTTCCCGGACTGGCTTATGTGTTGCCGGTCGGACAAGGCGGACATGTGATCATCAACGGGGCGCCCAGCAATCAGGTATTCTCGGTATTGAAACCGGCTTTGGCGAGTGTCTCTTCCGCGAAAACATTTGCGGCAGCGCAGGGTGGCAGAGTATTGAATGTGGTGCGGATCAACGCATCAGTCACGGGTTTTCAGACCGCAAGGGTGAATTTCTATATGGTCGGCGTGACAGCTGGACAGAATATCAAAGTGTTCCAGAACTTCAACGGACAGTGGCTGGAAGTCGAGGTAGCCGAGATCAGGAAGGATCATGTGGTAGTGGATATGACGTCACTGGGGACACTGGCATTCATCGAGATGCCGAAATAAGCAGTTCACACAGAGAGGATTGGGTTATGCGTACTGCCGCGTGAAGCGGCGGTACGTCTGACCGGATATGGAGAGGGACAGACGAAAATGCAGGAGAACATGATGATGGACGCCATTGAAAAAACGGGATTTCAGATCATAGAAGCAGATTTTAGCAGGTATCATATGCGTGAAATTTACCAAGGAAAAAGCGCGGTCTATAAACTGCTCAAAAGACTGCTGGATCTCTCGTTGTCTGCGGCGGCATTAGTCGTCCTCTCTCCTGTGTTTCTCGTGACCGCTATCCTGATTAAGTGCGAGGATCGTGGTCCGGTCTTCTTCGTGCAGCCAAGGGCAGGAAAAGACATGAAGCCCTTCTATATGTATAAGTTTCGTAGCATGTATGTCAACGCGGACGAGAAGATGCAGGAAATGCTGGAACATAATGAACAGACCGGACATGCCTTCAAGATCAAAAACGATCCTAGGATTACGAAGGTCGGTAAAGTGATCAGACGCTTTTCGATTGATGAATTACCACAGCTGATCAATATCATCAAAGGCGACATGAGCATCGTAGGACCAAGACCGATCCTAACCTTCCAGATGGAGGCGTGCAGTCCGTATGAGCGGCAGCGGCTGATCGTACAGCCCGGACTCACCTGTTATTGGCAGATCGGCGGCAGAGCCAACATCAAATGGAAAGACTGGGTGGAGCTGGATCTGGATTACATAGAGGATATGAGCCTGTGGACGGATCTGAAGATGATCGTGAAGACGATACCGGCGGTGTTTAGGAGCGACGGGGCGTATTAGACGGTTGGGTTTGGGAATGGCGGCAGGGGAAGAAGCTGGGGAAACTGCAGACGTAGGGTATGTGGGGATTTGTGTAGAGAAACGGAGGGCTGAAAATGTGTCCGAAGGTAAATGTGATTGTTCCTGTTTACAATGTAGCACCTTATTTAAACAAATTTTTTGATTCATTATTAAATCAGACTTTTCAAGATTATGATATATGGGTGGTAAATGATAAATCGACAGATAATTCGCTTCAAATAATTAATGATTATGCAAAGCGAGTTCCATTTAAAATGCATGTTATTAATAACTCTGTTAATATGGGATTATGTGGAGCAAGAAATACTGGGTTAGATCAATGTGACAGTAATGGAGAATATATTCTTCTGTTGGATTCTGACGATTATATTGAAAATACATATATAGAGAAGATGGTATATAATGCTGATAAATATCATGCAGATGTAACAATATGTGGTTTGGAGAGATTTGACGATCATACTGGAAAGTGTGTATGTAAAGAAATGATTAATAATCCAGAAGAGATAGTTACGGATATTAAGAATTTTGAAATGCTTGGCTATATTAATCCAGTGATATGGAATAAATTATTCAGAAGAACTATTATTGAGAATATAAGATTTACAACAATTAAAAGATCTGAAGATACTATTTTTTTGTTTACTGTTTTACCCAATGTAAAGTCTATAAAATTTATAAATGAAGTTTTATATCATTATAGATTGCGGGATACATCATTGTCAGGCTCTATTACTGAAGAAATATATGAATCTATGTTGGAAGGATTTAAAGAGGCTAAAGAAAAGTTTAGTTATGATAGCAGATATGAAGAATTTATGGACCTATTTATTGTACAAACATATATTCGTTGTGGATTAGGTGGAACCTGCAGATTGTCTTTTAAGGATATGCGGAGAGCGGTTTACTATACAAATAGGACAAGGAAGTTTATGGATGAATGCTTTCCGGAATGGAGAAAAAATAAGTATTTGTCTTTACAACAATGTTGCAAAAGGGACTTTTATGCAGTTGCGGTCAGTTGTACAGCCAAATTATATCAGTGGCATTTGTTTGTTGTATTTATCTATGTGTATTGGTTTATAAGTAATGTATGTAAGAGAGAATTAAGAGTGTGAAAAGTGGTGGAGGAATTATAATTGATACCTAAGGTGATACATTATTGTTGGTTTGGAGGAAATCAACTTCCGGAGTCTGTACTCAAATGTATAGACAGTTGGAAAAAACTTTGTGCAGGATATGAAATCGTTGAGTGGAATGAAAATAATTTTGATATACGTTGTAATCAATATGTAGAAGAAGCTTACAACAAAAAGAAATGGGCATTTGTAAGTGATTATGCAAGATTATCTATTATATATAATGAGGGAGGCATTTATTTTGATACAGATGTTGAGCTGATTAAGAATATTGATGATTTAAGAAGTTCTACGGCTTTTTTCGCTCAAGAAGTAGGTGGAATGATAGCTACTGGACTTGGATTTGGAGCGGAAAAAGAAAATCGCATTATTAAGCTGATGATGGATGAATATGAGGAAGCAACATTTATCTCAGATGAAGGAGAACTTGATTTGTTACCATGTCCGCTTAGAAATACAAAGGTATTGTTTGAATTAGGATATCGAAAGAATGGAAAGACGCAAATTGTGATGAATGCGAAAATATATGCACCTGATTTTTTCTGTCCTTATGATTATGTAAGAAACAAACTAAATATTACAGAAAATACGTATTCTATTCACCATTATGATGGCTCGTGGGATTATTCGTCTGAAATTCAAAATAACTATAAAGTGTTCTATCGTTGCTTTGGACATCATATAGGTCATTTTATATGTGAAATCGGGGAAAAAGTGAAAAATGAAGGAGCATCAAAGGCGGTTAGGTTTATTCAGTATAGAGTAAAAAGTAAGATAAAGAAAGCGTGGTTGTCAAATGAGAAAATTAACTACAAAACAAAACGCCACAGAACAGATTGACTTTGTGATTACATGGGTAGATGGGAATGATTTTGAATGGCAACAGCAAAAAAATGCATATTTAGATCAATCGGGCATTGACGATAAAGTCATAAGATATCGCGAGTGGAGTAATTTACAATATTGGTTTAGAGGAGTTGAAAAATATGCACCTTGGGTAAATAAAATATATTTTGTTACCTGTGGACAACTTCCTATATGGTTGAATACAGAACATGAAAAATTGGTTGTAGTAGAACATAAGGATTTTATGGAAAGTAAATATTTGCCTACTTTTAACTCTTCGGCTATTGAAGTAAATTTGCATAGGATTAAAGGGTTATCTGATAAATTTGTATATTTTAATGATGATATGTTTATTATTTCACCAGTCGCCAAGTCAGACTTTTTTGTGCGTAATAAACCAGTGGATAGAGGAATAGAAAACGTAATTCCACTTAAATTGGATAAGGATTTTATTGTTAATAGTATTATGCGGAACCATACAATGATAGTGAATCAGCATTTTGATAAGAGAATATTTATTAAGAAAAATTGGAATAAGTGGTTTTCAATAAAAAACAGACCGGATGTGGCAAGAAATATTTTACTTTTATTGTGGAAAGATTTTTGTGGCTTTAAAACATTTCACTTGCCGACACCATTTTTAAAATCAACTTTTGCTGAAGTTGAATTATTGGAAAAAGAATTGTTAGAACGAACATCATCTCATAGGTTTAGAACAGAAAAAGATGTTAGTCAATGGTTATTTCAAAATTGGCAGATTGCATCGGGAAATTATATTTTACCGCGACATAATTATGGACAATATTTTGGAGTGGACAGGAATACGGTTAATCATATTTGTAATGTGGTTAGAAAACATAAGTATAGAATGATATGTATCAATGATGAAGTCTATGATAATAATTTTGAAAGGATAAGAGATACTATTAATAATGCTTTTGGAGAAATATTTCCTGAAAAGAGCAGTTTTGAAAAATAGTATATTTGCTATATGAAGATTAATAAAGGTCTATTCTATTTCTTTTTATTATTTCCTTTTTTTAAATCAGATATGATTACAGAATTGAATAATCTTCGATGGTTGGATCACCTGTATGGCGTTTGGAAAATAATTGCGATCGGTATTATGACTAGCCTTTGGATTAAAAATAAGAAATTGGATGTTAAGTTAATTATTTTATTATCTCTGATTATATTAACCTTTTTTTCAACAATAATAAATGGCAATGTCGGAAACTGTATTCCTTATATTTCTATTCAGATTTCGGTTGTTTATATAGGAGTTTTAGTTTGTCTTGCTATAGATAATCACGATATGCGATGGTTCTTAAAAGCAGCATATATGTTGCTGGCGATGTATTGTATAGGAAATTTGATATCTGTTATTATATACGCACCCAGCGGCACAATGTATAGTCCAAGTAATATAGGGATTATTACAAAGAACCGCTACTTGTTGGGCTCAAAAAATTATCAAGTATTGTTTATATTTTCGTTTATAGGATTATCAAGTGTTTACGATATCTATTGCTTTAAAAATATTCGAAAAGTAACAATAATATTACATATATTATCTGTTATTCCATTGTTTGTAACAGAAGCAGTAACTGCAATAGTTGGAATTACAATGTACTATATGATGTATTTTATAATAAATAAGTCACCACAGATTGCACGGTGTTTAAATGTTTCTATTATGATATTAGCGAATATTGCAATATTTGTTTTTGTGATCATATTTGACGGACAGAAATATTTTTCTAGTTTATTTATGACGCTGTTTCATAAAAATCTTCAAAGTCAGCGCGCGTATATTTGGCAGAAATACATTAAGGCAGTCTATGATAAATTGTTTATAGGGTATGGTTATGTAAGTTATAGTGAAAGGCGTGCAAGTATTGGGATTGTTCATGCACATAATCAGTATCTGGATATTATATATCAAAGCGGACTTATTGGTATAACTATTTTTCTTATATTAGTAGGTTATGCTTTAAAACAGGTACGGGGAAATAGAATTAAGTATGTTGTTATTTCTTCCATTATGGTTTGGCTTATTATGTTTCAGTCGGAATATTATTTTAGTAATCCTGGATTTTATATTTTTATATTTTTGTGTTTTGATTGGAATGAATTAGAAGAGAGACGAAAAGAATGAAAATTCTATATATTGGAGCATCTAATATCGGACGTGGTGGTAGATCTACAATTATCTATAATTTATCGAAGCATTTGGATAATACATGTGTATGCGATTTTTTTTGCGATGGCGGGGTTAGCCCCTCTGCTGAAATTATTGCAGAAATACAAAGCAGAAATGGACATGTTTATACGGATCGGGCGTGGGAAGATAATTATATAAAGAGACAGTTGATATGGTTTGGCAGGCTGAGAAATGTGCTTAACGAAGGCTTATATGACATTATACATATTAATGTGGATCATGCAGTAGAGGCAGTTAGGGCTATTATGGGGTGTAAGGTATTTGGAGGTAAAAAAATTGTAGTGCATGCTCATAGTACTGGTTTTGTAAAAGAAACTAAAGCTATAAAGAGGAGAGCGGCAAAATGCCTTAGACCATTGTTGACTACATTATGTGATGCATGTCTTGCCTGTTCACAAGAGGCAGCAGAATTTATGTATGGTAAATTGGCTGTTAGGAGCGGAAAGATTGTTCTGATTAATAATGGTATCGATGTAGAAAAATATAAATACGATCCTGATACACGGCTTAGATTGAGAGCGGTGTATTCTCTTAAGGATAAATTTGTTATTGGTCATGTGGGTAATTTTTATTATCCAAAAAACCATAAGCGTATTATTCAAATACTTAAAAAGATCCGTGAAAAGGCAGACAATGTCGTATTAATGCTGGTTGGGGAAGGAGAGCTAAAGCAAACAATACATGAGCAGGTAGTCAGGGAAAAACTTGAAAAGTATGTGCTTTTTATGGGAGAAAGAAATGATGTTTCTGATTTGCTGCAAGTGTTTGATGTCTTTGTTTTACCTTCCTATTTTGAAGGATTTGGAATCGCGGGAGTAGAGGCACAGGCAGCAGGTCTTCCCTGCTTTTTTAGTGATACAATACCTAAAGAAGCAAAATTAACAGATAATGTGAAATATATCTCATTGCATGAGAGTGATGACATATGGGCAGATGAAATTCTCATGGCAGTATCAAAGGAGAGGCTGGATAAATCCTGGAAAGTTAAAAGGGCTGGATTTGATATTCGGGAATCGGCAAGCAGACTTCTTGAAATATATTATCACATTTAGGTTAGAAGCGGGAGTAAAAAATTTTAGTAGAGTTCAGTGAGTACAATTATGATGGGAAAAGATATGTAGGTAGAGGAGATTAACATTGTCTGATTTGGTGAAAGAGATACAGCAAATAGAATTGAATTTATTAAAAGAATTCAAGGGGATATGTGACAAATACCAGTTAAGATATTTTGCTATCGGCGGTACATGTATTGGGGCTGTACGGCATAAGGGATTTATCCCGTGGGATGATGACATAGATGTCGCGATGCCCTATCAGGATTACAAAACGTTTCAACAGGTAGCCCGCTCTGAATTAAGGGAGGATTATTCTCTGTTTGTGCCAAAAGAACACAGACATTGGAGTCATAATTTTATAAAAATGCAGGATGACCGTACAACATTTATAGCATCTTATCAGGAGGGGTATGTAAACGAGTATACAGGGATTTATATGGACATTATGCCGGTTTACGGGATGCCAAGAGGAAAGCTGGCACAGTACCTTTCATCGGTAATATGTGATCTGCTGGTTTTCCTTAATGGAAGACAGCGGGAAACGCTGGCTGAGCAGACATCTAAAAAGCGGAAAATTGCGTGGATCCTTAATACCCCGATAAGAAAGCTGAAATCCTATAATTACTATATTGAAGTTATTGAAAAGATGTTTGGAAAGTATTCTCTGGACTGCTCGGATAAGATTCTGTTCGGCTGGAGGGTGAAACCAAGCATATTCCGTAAAAAGTATACATACCAGAGCGTTTTCTATTATGATGATTTTGCAGAAATGCTAGAGTGTCCCTTCGAGGATACAACGATTGGCATCCCACGCGGGTATGACAGGTACCTGACGATGGATTTTGGCAATTACATGGAACTGCCGCCGGAGGATAAAAGGGTTCCCCTGCATGAAACAAAAGTGATTAGCCTGAATAAATCCTATAAAGATTATCAGAAGGAGGGTATTCCAAAATGACCATCGGGTATACGACAGGAGTCTATGACCTGTTCCATGTGGGGCACCTCAATTTATTAAAAAATGCCAAGGGATTCTGTGACAGGCTGGTGGTGGGCGTGACGGTGGACGAGCTGGTCACCTATAAGGGAAAGCGCGCCATGATCCCCTTTGAGGACAGGATCGAAATCGTAAGGAGCATCAAGTATGTCGATGCAGCTGTCCCGCAGTATGACATGGACAAGCTAGCGGCATGCAAGAAGCTCGGTGCCTCCATCCTGTTTGTGGGTGATGACTGGTATGCAACAGACAAGTGGAAGGAGTATGAAGCGGAGTTTGCCAAGGAGGGAATCAAAATCATATATTTCCCATATACCAAGGGAATTTCCTCGACAAAAATAACAGCATCCTTAAAGGAAACGCGCGGCTGGGTGACGGAACAGGCAGCAAATAATATCTGGGAGGGGACAGGACATGGTTGATAAAAAATATTGTATGAGTTCATATCTGGCATTCCGCTATATAGAAGATGACGGGAAGGACTTTTACGAAAGCGGCAGACACAGGAATTATGTACCGGTGCCAGCAGAAAAAAGGATCCCGGTACATAATGCAGAGGATATTGACAGGGAACTTACGAAGGGATTTGCAAAAATCAGGAACCATAAACTTGGCATTCTGCTTTCGGGCGGGATGGATTCCGCAATCTGTGCCTCATATATGGGCGGCAGTGATGCATATACCTTCCGGTTCCTTAATGCCGGATTCCAGCAGGAGGAACTAAGGCGTGCAGAGTATTATGCGGCATATTATGGGCTGCGGCTGCACTATGTGGACATAAACTGGGACACGGTAGAGCAGTATGTTGACATTGTCATGAAAGAAAAAGCGGCGCCTGTCCATTCGATTGAACCCCAGATTTTTCAGGCCGCATTACAGGCAAAGCAGGACGGCATCGGGCTGATGGTCGTCGGGGAAAGCAGTGACCTAATTTTTGGCGGAATGAACCAGTTGATAGGGCAGGACTGGTCGTTTGATGACTTTGTGGAAAGATATACGTTCACAGACCCGGTACAGGTTCTGGCAGAACCGGAAAGTATGCGGTATCTGTACGAGCGTTACCGGCTGCCGGGGAATAAGATTGATTATCTTAAATTTATGGATGAGGTATTTTCAATAGAAAGTTCAGGCAGCTATATGAATGCCTTTGCGGCGGCGGGAATGTCCTATTATGATCCATATGCAGGTCTGGTCATGGCAGACGGGCTGGATCTTGGGCGGATCCGTAATGGTGAGCCAAAGTACCTGATCCGAGAATTAATGGCAAAAAAATATCCGGAAATACCGGTCCCGTCCAAAATACCCATGCCAAGACCGGTAGACCAGTATTTTGCAGACTGGAAGGGTCCCGGCAGGCATGAATTTAGGAAGGATATTGATATGGATAAATTTACGGGTAACCAGAAGTGGCAGATGTGGTGTCTGGAGAGATTTTTAAATATGCATGAACCCATGGGTGACGCCGGAAAATAGTTTTAGGAGGTTCAGCATGAAATGAACACAGTATTGGATAAATACAGGAACTGTCCGGTTCAGGTAAAAGCCTCGTTTTGGTTCCTGATGTGCGCCTTTCTGCAGAAAGGCATCTCGGTGATTACCACGCCGGTCTTTACCCGGCTGCTTTCCACCGTGGAATATGGCAGGTATAACGTATTCAATTCATGGCTGGGGATCATAGGGATATTTGTGTCCCTGAACCTGTCAGCGGGTGTCTATACGCAGGGACTGGTAAAATTTGAGGAGGAGGCGGAAGTATTTTCCTCCTCACTGCAGGGGCTGTCCGTCTTTTTGACCGCCTGCTGGACTGCTGTATATTTCTTGTTCCGTGGATTCTGGAACCGGCTGTTTTCCCTGTCCACGGTCCAGATGCTTTCCATGCTGGTCATGATCTGGGCGAGTGCGGCATTCGGTTTCTGGGCAGTGGAGCAGAGGGTGCATTACCAGTACCGGATGCTGGTCTTTGTCACGCTGGCTGCCTCGGTGGCAAAACCGGCAGCGGGTATTTTTTTTGTCATCCATGCGGAAGATAAGGTGACGGCACGGATCCTTGGGCTGGCGCTGGTGGAACTGGTCATGTATACGGGGCTTTTTTTCGCGCAGATGTCCCGCGGCAGGAAGTTTTACAGCTTCAGGTTCTGGAAGTATGCCCTGATGTTCAACCTCCCGCTGGTCCCGCATTATCTCTCACAGACCGTCCTTAACAGCGCAGACCGTATCATGATCGAACGCATAACAGGCGCGGGCGATGCGGGGATATACAGCCTTGCCTATTCAGTCGCCCTGATCATGACGCTTTTCAACACGGCACTGTCGCAGACACTCAGCCCGTGGATCTACCAGAAAATAAAGGCAGGGAAAATAAAGGACATAGCGCCCGTGGCATATATAACCCTCATGGTGATAGCCGCGGTCAACATACTGCTGATCGCTTTTGCGCCGGAGGCGGTGGCCGTCTTCGCGCCGGAATCCTACCACAGCGCCGTCTGGGTCATGCCGCCTGTCGCAATGAGCGTATATTTCATGTTCAGCTATGACCTGTTTGCCAAGTTTGCCTTTTACTATGAAAAGACACGGTTCATCATGGCGGCAAGCGTGACCGGGGCGGTTCTAAACATCGTACTGAATTACATATTCATAAGCCGGTTCGGCTACCGGGCGGCAGGCTATACGACGCTGTTCTGCTATGTCGTATATGACATAGGACATTACTTCTTCATGAATAGGATATGTGATGAATTCTGTGGCGGCGTAAGGCCGTATGAATTAAAGAAGATACTGGCGGTCAGTGTCCTGTTCGTACTGACCGGGTTTATCCTCCTGTTTACCTATAACCATGTGGTTCTGAGATATGGCGTGACAGGCATACTTATGGCGGCTGCGGTGGTGAAAAGGAAATCGGTCGCGGGGATGCTGGGAAGGCTGGTCGCGGTCAGAAGGACAGAGGCGTAAAGGGGTAAAGATGGGGCGGCAGGGGAAGGAAAACTGTCATAAAACATCGCAAACTATAAATGTAAAAAATAGGTGGATTTTTTGAAAAAGAGTGGTATAATGATGTAAGAAAGAATTTTTTACTATTTTCTTATGATAAAAATGAAGGATAATAGTGTATTATCAATCAAATAGTTGAGATGGATAAGTATAAGATATCCTTTTTCATATCATATATATTTAGGAGCATTTTATGGAAGAATATGAATTAAAAGGTACCTTAGAAGGATTAGAAAAGATTCTTCAACAAGATTTTGATATGCCTCAGAAAGAAGCTCGGTTTTTTATTTATATCTTAATCAATCAAGATAAAACGTTAAATATAGATAAGAAAGAACTCGATGAATGGTATTTTAATCAAAGAGATAAGTATACAGGGCGAATATTTTATACGCATTATTCTATTAATTTCACTAATATAAAAAAAGAGATATGTCATAATGCATATATATTTATTTTAGGTTTTTTCTTTTCCAGAGGTTTTGATTTGTTTCAAATCGGATTAGAATTGCTATATGTGATTTGTGAGGCAGTGCGACATGTTAGTGATATAGACTATTGTGTTTTTGCACGGATTATTGAGTTGAATATAGGGAATAAAGGAACATTATTTGGCGTTGATGAAATAAAAACAGCTAATAAAGAAGGAAAGTGTGATTATCAAGACGAAAACTGGAAATGTCCATATTTAAGAGAAAATGATGACTGTATTAATACGAATGAAAAGATAAAGTTGTCACTTGAAAATCTGGAGAGGAAAGATATTGTAAAAAAAGTAGGAAGCTTCTGGGTATTACAATAAAAGTAGCAAAGGTGTGAAGAAATGGATGACATTAATGAGAAGAAGATGGAATCGACGCAAAATATATATATTATTGAAACCCATGATGAGTTGGTGACTTTTTTGATGGATATATTAGAAATAGAAAATGACGTAGATTCGGAAGAGGAACTTAAAAAGAAAAATTCATATAGAATATTGTATTGTTTGCTAGAAGAGATATTAACTTTCACTGTAGTAATAGAAGATAAATATGTAGAGCGGATTTATAGAGATAGTTATTATATGTATTTTTCGAGTAAACATGCGCAATATGATCGTTTTTGTAAAAGATTATTCCTATTTCATGGGAATATTCTTAATGGGATTCAAAATGAGCAATTTGCTTTTCCTGATATGGATACTGACTGGTTACAAAAAAGATTTATAGGAACGGTTACCGTTCGACCATTACAAGAAGGAAAGATTGGTAGAACGTTAATTAATCCATATTTTATAACAGACATACAGGATACATATTTAAGATGCGCAAAGTACAAGGCATCTGTTTTTGGAAAACAATTTGAAATTAATGCGTTTCCATATTCCATGCAAGATGGAGAAACGACAACTTGTGCTGAAATTACAATATTAAATTTATTAGATTATTTTAGTGAAAAATATCCGGAATATAAGTATATTTTGCCCAGTGAAATTGTTGAGATTGTTGTAAAAAATGGATTTGAGAGGTCTCTACCCAGTAAAGGGTTAGGATATGCAGTCATAACTAAAGTATTTTCTGAAGTTGGATTTTCACCGAGATTGTATGGTAATGACATGTTTCAAGAGATGTCGCAATATAAACGGCTCATGCATTATTATATAGAGTCGGGTATACCTATTGCGCTCGGTGTAAAAAATGTTGATAATAATACGGCTCATTCAATAATATGTATTGGGCATGGAAGAATTAGGAATGAATTAATTGGGCAAAAGAAACACGCGGTTTATGATGACGAGTTCAAAGAACATATTTGGATTATTGATTCTGCGGATTTATGTGATGAATATATTATTATGGATGATGGACAACCTCCATATGCGCAATATAAATGGGAGAGGCATGAGCAAGGTGTGTTTTCAACAGCAAAATATACATTGGGGCATTACGAACCGGTTACCTTAATGGTTCCCTTGTATAAACGAATGTTTTTGGAAGCGGAAGATGCATATGATGTATGTACTACGGCATTGTGTAGTAAAGTGATAGGAATAAGGAGGTTTTGCCGGGAGTTGGGTTCGAAAGAAAATCCCATTATAATTCGATTATTTATGGCTTCATCAAGGAGTTTTAAGCAGCAGCGTATTTCAGGCTTTGGAAAGAAAAATGAGGAAGTTCGAGCGCATTATATAGCAACTTTACTTCCGAGATTTGTGTGGGTATGTGAAATATATAGTAAAGACACATACTGTGAGAAAAAGGTGATCGGAGAGATTGTTATAGATGCAACAGCCTCTCCGTATGATAAAGAACAAATTCTTATAGTTCACTATCCGCAATTTATTATGGTTAATAAATTGGAGTGTATGGTTAAATTGGGGATACCAAATGAAGCTGGTTCAGACGAAAAGATGGAAGAAGGAAATATGTTTGATCAAGTGTTAATTTGGGAACCCTTTGACGGGTATGTAAACAATCTTTTTAAGCCTAATGAGATAAAAGCTGAATAGCTTATATTTAGTTGGAGAACATATAATATAGTAATTATGATAATTACAGGATTTACCGTTGACAAAGTGGAGAAAAACGCATAAAATATAGCGTGGTAATATTGAGTGGAAGGCAGGAAAGCGTGTTATGGCTATAAAGAAAGTGAAGTTAAAGTGTATGCCCGTTGTGTCGGTTCGACCTCCTGCAGAGAGAATTACTATTCCGAGTAGCCATATGGAGGCTTTGGGGCGATCTGTAAAACACAAAATACAACAAAATGAAGTTCGGCGTGCTGCGGGCATGGAAGCGGCAGGGCGTTATATGGCACATTAAGGACACACGTGGAAAAGTGTGCAGCTATTCAATAGCAAATTGATAAAGGGGAAATCGGTATTAATCGGTTTCCTCTTTTTGTTATATGATGTTACTAATTTTTTTGGCATATGGATGTAAGGTTCATTGAAATGTATTTTTAGGATTATAGGAGTATGTGCAGAAATTATTCCAATTTGAAATGAATATTTTTGGAGGATCAATAAATAATATCGAGAATATTAGAAAATTTTCTATAAATAATAAATAGAAACAGAAAATATTCTGCATTCTGATTGACAACTAGATTAAATGTGTAATATGATATAAGAAAATCCCTTTTCGGAGGTTCATATGGATCTTGATTTATTATATCAAAATATAAAATTGCGATGTGAACAAAAAGGAATCAGCATTACGCAATTGGAGAAGGAACTGCATTTTGGAGCAGGTCTGATTGGCAAATGGAAGCAGTCAGCGCCTTCTATTGAAAAGGTTATGGCGGTGGCTGATTATTTTCGAGTGTCGCTAGACGAGTTATGCGGGGTTAAGAAAAAAAAGACAGAGATGGCATTTATGGATCGCCTGATCCAAAGGACAGTAAATGGAGAAATTAAATGGTTTCCCTGTTCTGGTGGGAGAATATTAAATAATAGATTTGATCTGATACAAAATTACGACGAGATATACGGCGCCCAGTATGACATCGGAAGATTCTATATTGGACATGATGGAAATGCGTGGAAGTTTTACATGTCTTTGGAGGATGGACAATATTTGAAACAGAATGAGGATATTATGCAAATGCAGGAATTATGGAAGTCGATTAAAGAGAAAGAGCAAGAATTGCAAGAAAAGATTGATGAATTCAAGAGAAATTTTATGGATGAATAAAGAATGTGGAAGGCTTGCAGGCGATAAGGATTGAAATATTGAAACGGAAAGCGGGGTGGAACAATAATGAAATCATCATATTGGAAATGGCTATTTATTGTTCCCGAAGCTTTGCTGTTGATGGGATTTGTTGTATTAGCTTTTTTAGAAAAAGATTACAGGGCATCCGTTGAAATAATTATTTCTATGGTAGCGATAGTACTGGAGATTGTAGCGTGTAAATGGGACAAATGCTGGTTTCATGTGGTTATTATAATCGTTCTGTGTATGGTGGATGTGATTTGGGTGCGTGGTATTTGGTTAAATACTGCAATAAAGCAGAAGATTGTTGCTGATAACAAGTTGGCAGAAAACCCTGATAGCTTTGTCTCACAGGACAAAAAGGAAGAAACGATGGAGCTTGATTTGAAAGAAGACCCATTGTTGAAATCGTTGAATAAGTATACAAATGATACTGCAACAAATCAAGAGAAAATGAAAGATGTAATTACAAAAAATATTAGAACATGGATGACTGGTTGGGACTCTCTTACATTAGGAGAAGCAAGTGCAGAGTATACTGAAAGGAGAGGGAAGGTAGATGAAATATATATAATTCGTTGTTTACCAGAAGCGGACTCTATTTACTTACAGGATGAGGCAATTAGTGATTATGATAAGTGCATAACGGAACTAGAAGCACTATATAAAATATATACTAATCCTCAGATAATAAAGGAAGAAGCTGAGATGTATCTGGAAAAGGGCGACTTGTGTCAGAGATTAGGAAGAGAAAGTGAAGCAAGTACAGCATATCATGAGGCTATTGGTATAGCGGAGAGAGGGGTAGAAGAATCGATTAAGTATGGTATGTCAACAAATGCAAAAGAAATTTTAGATATTTTATGTAGAAGTTATGCAGGCATGAAAGTGCTTGGCGCAGCAGAAGACGAGTGGGATCGCAAGCGCGCACAAGAACTAGAAAATGTATTTGGTGAGTTGAAGAACTCTTTTGACAATATACTTAAGGAAGAAATCAAGAAGCGTTAGGTACAGTAACACATGGGATTATAGGTTGAAGAAAGGGTTTTTTACATACATAAAAAACAGGGTCAATATACGATTAAAATATAGAGGATATTTCCGCTTTTATAAAAGATTTTGAACAACAGGCTATATGATAAATATGTTCAATTGCAAGGGAGTATGGACACGCTGAAAAGGCAGGAGGAGATTTATTCTATATTTTATCGTGGGTATTATTGTGAGACCCAACATAATGCCGAAGGCATTTTGTTCGCTTCACTCATGCAGCACACTGTTTTCCCAGCCCGTATCCAAGGCGGCGTTACAGCTCTCGTCCAGCTGCTTGGCGCATTCTGACGGGGTGATGTTTTTCGCCAGCAGCTCGTGGATATTAGGCCAGAATACACTGCGGACGGAGGTTTCGTTTCCCTGCCAGTTCGGGCTGTTGTTCATGAAATCCACCACATTTACCGCATTTTTGGTAAACTCGTCTAACATCGTGATCTGATCCTGATATTTCTCAGACACCTTCCGGCTCACAGGGATATTGCCGGCGGATAATTCCAGCCATTCGTCCGTTTCGTAGATATAGCGGATAAAGTCTTTCGCCGTCTGCACCTTCAGGGCGTCGCCGTTATCGAATACTTCAAAGCCGGTCACGAAGGAAGTCGCCACATTGCCGGGGAAATTCACATACCCATAGTTCTCCATATGCTCATAGAGCCCGAAATTCGCATTGTTGAAGATATGGATTGCAAGCTGTCCGTTGCTGAATAATTCGTTGCAGTCCGAGATCTCCAGATTCTCCGGATGGGGCGGATACCAGCCTTTGTCTACGCCGGACTGGAGCCATTCCAGCGCTTTGACAGCTGCTTCGCCCTCGAAATCAAAATGCCCGTCCGCATCAAAGATCGGACTTCCGTACGCCCGGATATAGGACATGATATGGGTATCGCCTTGATTGTTCTTGCCGTACATCATCATGGGATAGGAGTGGTCGGGAAGGTTGGCGGCAAGGGTGTCGAGAATGTCCGTCCATTCTTCTAGCGTCCAGTTCTGTATCGTGGCCGTGTCGGCGACGTATTGCGCAAGACCGCAGTCGCGGAACAGTTCTTTGTTGTAGATCAGGATATTCTGCATACTTAAGAAGGGCATCATATAGGTCTTGCCGTCCGTTATGCTCATCGCCCACGATGCATCGTCGATATCGTTTCGCAGTTCTTCCGAAATGATATCGTCCAGTGGCGCCACCTTGCCGGTATGCAGATAGGATGCCATGTTAAAGTAACCCTCGTAGAGTACGTCTGTCGCGTCTTCCGTATCGAAGCAGTCTGTGATCGCAGCGACCTCATCTACATAGTCGAAGGTTTCCAGACGGACTGTGACATTTGCATTTTCGTACTGCGCCGCAAACGCTTCGCCCGCCTGTTGTAAGAAGGTGTTGGAATCCACGATATCGGGATTGCTGACGGAGTTCATCACCAGATTGGGTACTTTGACGATCAAGGTCACGTCTTCTTTCGTTTTGCCGCATCCGGTCAGAAGGCTGGCGCACAATGCGAACGTAAGCGTCAGCGCGGTGGGGATTTTTTTTCTCATGGTTTACTCCTTTTTTATAGGAAATTCCTCGGCTTACTTCGAGTTTGCGAAGCAAACTCGCAATCG
>JAMPGN010000003.1:0-42682 GCA_023663915.1 Eubacterium sp.
TCAAGCAGTTTGAACAGTCCCAGAAGATGATGAAACAGCTTCCCGGCATGATGGGCGGCAAGCGGGGACGTGGCATGTTCGGCGGCATGGGTGGTATGAAATTCCCATTTTAGGGTTTCAAAATAACAATAATATTTTATACATGGAGGCAAAGAAAATGGCAGTTAAGATCAGATTAAGAAGAATGGGACAGAAGAAACATCCTTACTACAGAATCGTAGTGGCAGATTCCAGATCTCCGAGAGACGGAAGATTCATCGAGGAAATTGGCACATACGATCCCAACACCGATCCCAGTACCTATAAGGTGAACGAAGAGGCGGCTAAGAAATGGCTTGCAAACGGCGCACAGCCGACAGAGATTGTCAGCAGAATTTTCAAGAGCGTAGGCGTAACAAAATAGGTTTTGTTTTTATAAGAAATGTTCAAGCAGTCGGCTTTTGGAGGTGGACTTATGAAGGAATTGGTTGAAGTAATAGCAAAAGCTCTGGTCGATAATCCGGACGAGGTGGTAGTGACGGAGAAAGAAGAGGGTAAGAATATTACCGTTGAACTTCATGTCGCGGCATCGGATATGGGTAAGGTGATCGGCAAGCAGGGGCGCATTGCCAAGGCGATCCGCTCCGTTGTCAAAGCAGCATCATCCAAAGAAAATAAGAGAGTGGATGTAGAGATTATTTAATTATTTAATCGGACAGCCTCATAGAGAAATCTGTGGGGCTTTTTATGTAATGCGTATTTGATGCAGACAGGTAGGAACTAGGCACCGGGCTAGTGGGTATGGAAGCAGATTTGCAGGTGGAGGGAAAATGATATCCGAATTACAGGTAGGTGTTATCACACAGACGCATGGAATTAAAGGGGAAGTCAAAGTGTTTCCCACGACGGACGATGCGGCACGTTTTAAAAAATTAAAAGAAGTGATTATGGACAATGGCAAAGAGCGTCGCAATATGGAGATTGAGGGCGTGAAATTTTTTAAACAGTACGCCATCCTCAAATTTAAAGGATATGATTCCATCAATGATATCGAGAAATATAAGAATGCCAAGTTGTACGTTACAAGGGATAAGGCGGTACAGCTTAAAAAGGACGAGTATTTCATAGCCGATCTGATCGGTCTGTCGATTGTGACGGATGAGGGAGAGTCGTTTGGGACAATGAAGGACGTCATGACCACCGGCGCAAACGATGTCTATATCGTGGAGAGGGAGGATGGGACGGAAGTATTGCTCCCGGCGATCAGGGAATGCGTTAAGAAGATCGATATGGAGCAGGGACAGATTACGGTTCACATTATGGATGGGCTGATCTAGGCATATCAATATTTGAGATGGAGAAATTAGGATGAATTTTCATATTCTGACACTCTTTCCGGAGATGGTGATGCAGGGATTACACACGAGTATCCTCGGAAGAGCAGTGGAGAGAGAATATATTTCCATAGAAGCGGTGAATATCCGTGACTACACGACGGATAAACATGGTAAGGTGGACGATTACACCTATGGCGGCGGCGCGGGAATGCTTATGCAGGCACAGCCTGTCTATGACGCGTATATGGCAGTAAGGAGAAAGATATTCGATAAAAAAAAGGTTAGTTATGTTAATGAACGGATCAATATGGATAGTACCGGGAACTTTGAACAATCAAATAGCATAAAACAGGTGAGAGTGATTTATGTAACACCCCAGGGAAAAGTATTTAACCAGAAAATAGCGCAGGAGCTGGCGCAAGAAGATGACCTGATTTTTCTCTGCGGCCATTACGAAGGAATTGACGAACGCGTGCTGGAAGAAATTGTGACGGATGAAATTTCCATAGGTGATTATGTTCTGACCGGCGGGGAACTGCCTGCCATGGTGATGATTGATGCCATTGCAAGGCTGGTGCCCGGCGTGCTCCATAATACAGATTCGGCGGTGACAGAGTCTTTCGGTGGCGGACTCCTGGAGTATCCTCAGTATTCGCGGCCCGAAGTGTGGCATGATAAAAGAGTGCCAGCCGTGCTCCTAAGCGGCGACCACGCCAAAGTGAATGCATGGCGCGTGGAGCAGTCCATAAAGAGGACGCAAGAGCGCAGGCAGGATCTGTACGAGGCGTATATTGCAGAAAAATCACAAAACCGCTTGCAATCATCACGATAGTATGCTAAATTATTAATGTTGCGAAAAAGATGGTCCTCTGTTACAGAATGTATTAAGAACATCCATATATTTAGGAGGCAGATTATGAACGATATTATCAGAGAAATCGAAGCAGAGCAGTTAAAAGAAAAAGTCGATGAGTTCCGTGTCGGGGATACCGTGAAAGTATACGGCAGGATCAAAGAAGGAAACCGTGAGAGAATCCAGGTGTTTGAAGGAACTGTGTTAAAGATACAGGGCGGCAGCAACAGGGCAACCTTCACGGTGAGAAAAATATCGAACGGCGTCGGCGTTGAGAAGACATGGCCGCTGCATTCTCCCAATGTTGAGAAGGTAGAAGTAGTCAGAAGAGGTAAAGTAAGACGTGCGAAGCTGTATTACCTGAGAGACCGTGTCGGCAAGAAAGCGAAAGTAAAAGAGCTGGTTAGATAATCTGAGAGATCATGAGGCAGATACCTTGAAGAGATTTAAGGTATCTGTTTTTTTGACACAAGATTGCTTTTAAGTCCCGATGTTGGTATAATACGAAATTGGAGGAATAATCGGTGGCTAGAAGAAAAGGACTGACTTTTTATCAGAAAAAGAAAAAATTGAATCCGAATGTCATCAAAGATATTTTTGAGATGATCGTAGGCGGTTTGATTGCCGTTTTTCTTGCGTTTGTGATCGTCTTCTCGGTGGGAATGCGCACGAGTGTGATCGGTGATTCCATGGAGCCGGTCTTGTATAACGGACAGGAGATATTGATGAATCGTGTGATATATAGGTTGTCGCTGCCAAAGCGAGGGGATGTGGTTGTCTTCCTGCCGAACGGAAATCAAAATTCGCATTATTATGTCAAAAGGGTGGTCGGGCTTCCGGGTGAGACGATTCAGATCAAAGACGGAAGCGTATACATAAACGGTGTTTTGCTTGAGGAAGATGATTCGCTTGATAAGATGGCGGATGCGGGTATCGCTGGGAATGAGCTGGAACTGGCATCGGATGAATTTTTTGTGTTGGGAGACAATCGCAACAGTAGTGAGGACAGTCGTTCTGGCAATGTCGGAGCAGTCAAAAAGGACACGATTATCGGTAAAGCATGGTTTCATATGGCAGCCGGGGATGAGACGATCGGGCTGATCGAATAGTATGACGGAAAGGTTAAAAGACAGATGAACTATCAATGGTATCCGGGTCACATGACGAAAGCGAAGCGGATGATGCAGGAAAATATCGGGCTGATTGATCTGGTGATTGAGTTGGTTGATGCAAGGATTCCCCTTAGCAGCCGGAATCCGGATATCGACGAACTTGGCAGGAACAAGTCGAGGCTGATCCTGCTCAACAAATCCGACTTAGCGGATGCGGGCGCGAACAAACTCTGGATGGAATATTTTCGGGACAAAGGTTTTCATGTACTGGAAATCAATGCCAGAAGCGGGCAGGGACTTAAATCGATTCAAGGGATTGTGAAAGAAGCGTGCAGGGAAAAGATCGAACGTGACAGGAAACGCGGAATTAAAAATCGTCCGATCAGGGCGATTGTGGTAGGTATCCCGAATGTGGGAAAGTCTACGTTTATCAATTCATTTGCGGGTAAAGCGTGTACCAAGACCGGAAATAAACCGGGGGTTACTAAGGGAAAGCAGTGGATCAGAATGAACAAAGAACTGGAGCTTTTGGATACACCGGGAATATTGTGGCCGAAATTCGAGAGTGAAGAAGTGGGCAGGAATCTTGCTCTGATCGGTTCCATGAATGATGAGATATTACAGATGACGGAACTTGCTGCCGATTTGATTGGATACATGTTGAAACATTACAGGCGGGAACTTGCCGAGAGGTACCAGATGGACGATCTGGATGATATGACGACGCCGCTTAAGGTACTCACACATGTCTGTGAGAATCGCAAATGCTATAAGAAAGGGCAGGAAGCAGATTATGAGAAAGCTTCTATGCTTGTGATGGAGGATTTCAGAAGCGGCAGACTTGGCAGGATCACGTTAGAGTTACCAAAGTGCGAAGAATGAAAATAGAATGCTCCGTGTTTTCAGGTTCGTGGAGTAAAATTCAATTTTTGAGGAAGTGACAGAATGAAGAAAGTAATGAAAGAGATGCTTAGCACCAGCTTATATATTTTATTTGTTTTGTGTGCGGTCTATCTGGTCATCCATTTTGTGGGACAGAGGACCCAGGTGCTTGGAAGTTCTATGGAACCGAAACTCAGCAGTGAGGACAATCTGATCGTCGATAAGATCAGTTACCGGTTTCATGAACCGGAAAGGTATGATATTATCGTATTTCCATTCCGGTATGAAGACAACACATTTTATATCAAGAGAATCATCGGACTGCCGGGTGAGACGGTACAGATCGATGAAGAGGGCAATATTCTGATCGACGGGGAAGTTTTACCGGAGGGCTATGGCAAAGAAGTAATCCAGAGTCCGGGCAGGGCTTATGAACCAATTACTTTAGGTGAGGATGAATATTTCGTTATGGGAGATAACCGCAATAACAGTACGGACAGCAGAGATCCTTCGGTGGGTAATATCACCAGAAAGGAGATTATAGGAAGAGCATGGCTGCGTATATGGCCGCTCAATAAGTTTGGGTTAATCAAACATCGTTGACAGGAAGGCGATACTATGGCGGAATCTATTGGAACTATAAAAGAAAAATTTCAGGCAGCGGCGATAGAGGAGCTGCCTGCTTTATTTGCACAGTATGAGAAAGATGGGCGCACAGGCGTGCAGGCGATTTTGGAGAAAGGAAAAAAAAGGTTCGCTGCATATGAAAAAGAAGTGACACGGTGTGAAAATCTCAAGAAGTATGAGAGAGAATATGCGGCTTATGCGCATATATGCGGGATTGACGAGGTGGGACGGGGACCGCTCGCGGGTCCTGTTGTGGCAGGCGCGGTCATTCTTCCGAAAGATTGTGACATTTTATATATCAACGATTCCAAGAAACTGTCCGAAAAAAAGAGAGAGGAACTTTATGACGTAATCATGGAGCGTGCCGTGGCGGTAGGACTCGGATACAGTACGCCGGAGAGGATCGACCAGATCAATATCCTTCAGGCGACTTACGAGGCGATGCGGGAGGCCATTTCAAATCTTGAGACAGTTCCGGATTTATTATTAAATGATGCGGTCACGATCCCACAGGTGGATATCCGTCAGGTGCCGATCATCAAGGGGGATGCGAAGAGCATCTCGATCGGGGCGGCGAGTATCGTCGCGAAGGTCACGCGAGATCGTCTGATGGTACAGTATGATGAAGCATATCCGGAGTATGGATTCGCTTCCAATAAGGGATATGGCGCACAGACTCATATCGATGCCTTGCGAAAGTACGGTCCCTGTCCGATTCACAGACGGTCATTTATCACTCATTTTGTGTTATAAAACGCAACTTTGTGGATATCATAGCAGCAAATAGCCAGGATTCGGGAGAAAGAGGAGACAAATTGAATCTGGGGAATATTTTTAAACGGGATAGTCAGAATGTAAAATTGAATGATGCGGCGAGAGCAATAGTGCCTATGTCCAAAGGAGAGAGGCTTTACCGGATGCAGAGCGAGATCAGAAACCTTGCGCCGGGACAGACGATACAAGGCACGGTGGTAAGCCGGGACGGGACTTCTGTTCAGATTGCGCTCAATCAGGATATGCTGATTAACGCAAGGATCGACCAAAGCATCAATTTGATGCTCGGACAGAACATGAGTTTTGAGGTGAAGGTAAATAGCGGGTCGGTTTTATCACTCTCCCCCCTTTATGCGAATATGGCGAATGAAGCGACAGTCATGCGTGCGCTGAGTGCAGCGGGGCTGCCGGAGACTGCCAACAACATCGAGATGGTGGCGGTCATGATGGAGGAAGGGATGCCCATTGACAAAGAATCCCTTGGCAATATGAGCAGGCTTTTGATGGAATTTCCGACACAGAATCCGGCTTCTCTCATACAGATGACCCGACTGGGAATCCCTGTCACTGAAAATAATATTGAACAGTTTGAGATGTATCAGAATGCAAACCATCAACTGCTTGGCAGTGCCGAGACGGTTATGAATGAACTTCCCAATGTTTTTCATGAATTGATGGGGGAAGGCAAAATGGAACAGGTGTATGCTTTTCTTGAGAATGTGCTGGACATATTTACAGGCGATGAGACAGAGGGGATTGTCGTACAAAAGGAAGAGGGGCAGACACAGACAGCCGATGGAACCGTAGTGGTGAAAGCAACACAGGAGACACAGGACGTACAGAATGGGCAGAATATGGCATCGGCGGTTAAGGATGTGGTGGCAGAGTCAGCGCTCGATTTGACGGAAACTTCCACAACGGACGGCTTGGTAAAACAGAGTGTACAACAAGATATACAGCAGAATGCATATCAGAATATACAACAGGGTGCACAGCAGTCGGCTGTGCTTACGGAGAAGCAATGGAATGCACTGGGAGATATGTTAAAGGAATTAGGTGAGGATGAACATACCGCCGAACAGATTAAGAGTGGGGAACTGCCGCCAAAGGAAGTGCTGTCTCTTATCAAGGAGTTTATACCCAAAGCCGGTGCAGATCATCTGCATGAACGCATGATGGAACGGCTTTTGGATGGGAAGGAGTTTGAGACTCTTTTAAAATCTGAGGTGGGCAGACAATGGCTGATTGAGCCTAAGGACGTTGCCGATCCGCATAAGGTGGAAGAGCTTTATGAGAGAGTCAGGGAGCAGAGCGCACGCTTGAACGAGGCATTACAGGCAGCAGGCAAGACGGATGTACCAATGGCAAAAAGCGCCCAGAATATACAGAATAACATTGATTTTATGAACCAGATGAACCATGTGTTCACCTATGTACAACTGCCGCTTAAGATGCTCGACAATAACGCGCACGGGGATTTATATGTCTATACAAACAAGAAGAATCTGGCGGCAAAGGATGGGAATGTCAGCGCGTTGCTGCATCTGGATATGGAGCACTTGGGACCGCTTGACGTTTATGTGACGATGCAGCAGAATAAGGTGAGCACCAATTTTACCCTGCAGGATGAGAGTGCGCTGGACCTGATCGAACAGCATATTTCTTTGCTGGATGAAAGACTTGCCAAGAGGGGATATGATCTGAAAGCGCAGTTTAAGGTCAAGGAAGAGGAGGAAGAGCAGGGGAGCGGTATCATGAATACGATCCTGAATCATGAGAAAAATATTTCTGTCCTCAGCAGAACCTCTTTTGATATGAGGGCTTAAGAAGGGGGGAAAGCGATGGCGAAAGAAGAGAATAAAAAACCGAAACAGGCGATTGCGCTGGAATATGATCCTTCCGATGAGGCGCCGCGTGTCATTGCCTCCGGGAGGGGCGAACTTGCGGAGCGTATCATAGAGAAGGCGAAAGAAGCGGATGTGCCGGTGCATCGTGATGATAAACTGGCGGATACTTTATCACGTCTGGAGATCGGCGATATGATCCCGCCTGAGTTGTATGAGGTTGTAGCGGAGATCCTCGTCTTTGTGGATTCCATGGATAAGATCAGGGCGAAGATGGCGAAATCGTAGAATCCGGAATAAGGCTGAACGACGGGCGGTAAGTGAACATGAGGAAATAGGAAACAGATGAATACAAGGGAAATAGGGGCACAGAAGGAACAGCAGGTCTGTGCCTATTTGTTATCTAAGGGTATTACTATTAAAGAAAGAAATTTCAGATGCAGGCAGGGTGAAGTGGATATCATAGGATATGATGGAGATTATCTCGTGTTTTTTGAGGTAAAATATCGGAGCAATGCAAGAAAAGGAAACGCGGCGGATGCCGTAGGTTATGGTAAGCAGAAAAAGATATGCCGGGTGGCAGATTACTATCGCATGATACATCACTGCAAAGAGGATACGCCGATTCGTTTTGATGTGATTGCCATAGATGGAGAGAAAACCACATGGATGAAAAACGCTTTTTACTATGTGGCAAGGTAGTGGCGGAAATAAAATGGTAAGGCATAAAGATATCAGAAACGCTGTTGATCAGAATCTGACAGGCAGTTTCCGGATGTGAGAAAGGTATGGTTGTGCAGATGGAATTATACAGACATCGATGCAGATTACAAGTAAAACAGAATCGAAAAGGGGACGTGGAGTATCTTACCTTTCCGTTGTTAGAGCAGACAGGACTGGTGAGACATCTTTTTTCGACGAGGATCGGGGGAATCAGCGAGGGGATTTATCGTTCCATGAATCTGAGTTATACAAGAGGGGATAAGAAAGAGGCCGTGGATGAAAATTTCCGGCGGATTGCAGGAGTACTCGGATGTGAATTGGCCGATATCGTCTGTTCCGACCAGACGCACACCGTCAATCTGAGGGTTGTCGGGAGAGAGGATGGCGGCAAAGGAATCATATTTCCGAGGGACTATACGGATATCGACGGGCTTCTGACAGACGAGTCGGGAATCGTGCTTGCAACATTTTATGCAGACTGCGTCCCACTTTATTTTGTAGACACAAGAAAACGCGCTATCGCCTTGGCGCATTCCGGATGGAGAGGCACGGTGGCGCGCATGGGCAGGTGCGTCATCGAGAAAATGCGTGAAACATATGGAACTGATCCGGCAGATATCGTTGCGGCGGTTGGACCGTCCATCTGTCAGGAGTGTTATGAGGTGAGTGAGGACGTGGCGGATGCTTTTGCGCAGGAATTTAAAGGGCAGGGACAGATAGACGAGATATTGATGGATAAGGGAAATGGCAAATATCAGCTTGATCTGTGGCGCGCGAATGAGATTGTGCTGACGGAAGCGGGCATTCCCGCAAAACAGATTCAGGTGACAGATTTATGTACCTGCCACAACAGTGAATATCTTTTTTCCCATAGGGCGAGCAAGGGAAGAAGAGGAAACCTGGGCGCTTTTATGGGGTTGATTTAAGAGAATCTTAAAGATTTTCCCATCTTTTCCTTTAGGAATGTATGTTTCAATAGAAACATGAGGTCAGTACAAAAGAACTTGAGAGGGCGGAGGTGCAGACATGGCGAACATTCTTGTATGTGACGATGATAAGGAGATCGTGGATGCGATCGAGATTTATCTGCTTCAGGAAGGATATACGATCTTCAAGGCTTACGACGGGGAGCAGGCGATCAAGATTTTGAAGGAACAGCAGATACATCTGCTTCTGATCGATATCATGATGCCGAAGTTGGACGGGATTCATGCGACGTTGAAAATCAGGGAGTATTCCAGTATACCGATCATTATCCTGTCAGCGAAGTCGGAAGACAACGACAAGATACTCGGTCTGAATATAGGGGCGGACGATTATGTGACGAAGCCGTTTAACCCTTTGGAGTTGGTGGCGAGAGTGAAGTCCAATTTAAGAAGGTATACGACACTCGGCAATCTGAATACGGAGAACAATGCGCTTTTCCAGGTAGGCGGCTTATGCATCAACGACGATACCAAAGAGGTGACGGTGGATGGAGAGGCGGTAAGGCTGACGCCCATCGAGTATAATATTCTTCTTCTACTCGTGAAGAACTGCGGCAGGGTATTTTCGATCGATCAGATTTACGAGAGTATATGGAACGAGGAAGCGATTGGTGCAGATAATACGGTAGCGGTACATATCAGACATATCCGGGAGAAGATCGAGATCAATCCGAAAGAACCAAGATATCTAAAAGTTGTGTGGGGTGTCGGCTACAAGATTGAGAAGCAATAGCCGTACAGCTATGCAATAGGTCTGATGTGGGCGGAATTGTGAATAGAAATCGCCCGGAATGGAGATAGAGATGGACAAAGATGAAAAGGAAAAGGTAGAGACAAAGAAAGAGAGAAGAGAGCGGAAAGCAAAGAAAGGGAATCGTATGCTGCGCAGATTTTTATGTGTTGTACAGCATGCCGCCCTGGGCGTCACGGCGCTTGCCGTTTTCGTGGTGGCATGCGGTTCTACGGTGAGGATCGAAGGATTCAGGGACAGCCGAGTGGCTTTCAATATGGGCTATCGGTATCAAGGAGAAAAATATGAGGATTCCGATGTGTTCAATGGAATATTCGGATATGCGGTAGCTGATATCATACGCTATGGCGTCGTGAGTAGCCAGTTGGAGACGGACGGCAGGTTTGACGGTAATAAACTAGTCGATGTCACAGCATATAATTACCGGGATATCGGATTGCCGGAACGCTACGTGACTGCAGATTATAGACTTGGAGATCTTCTCAAATGGGAGAATTATGGATTTGAATGGACGACGACTCAGATGACGCAGTCGCAGGCAGAGAATTTTTTGGCGGATAAGACGAGGGTGACGGTCATCGATCCGCAGAGTGGATATTATAATACATCGGATGCCAGTTACTTAAAGTCTGATGTGGAGTCTTACACATTCGTAAATGATGTATCTTCCAATCAGATCTGGACAGATACGGACATCGACGGTTTTGTGGAAGGGTACCGTGAGAGCGGTTCCGCGAATAAGCCTTCCGATTCCAATGAATATCTGATGGAGACGTTGGATGGCGAATCGGCGCAGGATTATGCAAATTTGGGCGATGAGATCGGCTCCTATAATATTATGGTCAACCGTTATAAGACTGCGGAAGAGAAAAATTTGGAAGAGTATGTGTCCGACTGGGATATTTACTATGATCTGTGTCACAATGTGCAGAATGCAGCGAAGAGCCTTGCTTATAACTATCAGGAGTATTTAGACTATAGAGAGTATTTTGATCCCGGAAACTCTAATGTGATGTTTCTTATCATGAAGACGGTAGGAGACAATACCCAGATATACAGTAACTTAAGTGCTGAGGAAGAGATTGAGAATGTAACCGGGTTCATGCAGTCGGACGATGGGATAGACAGCGGGCTTATGAGTCAGGCAGGGAAATATATATACTACAGTCCGTCTGAAATGACCTATCGGACCAACACCACGATCGCTGAAGAGACCGTCAGGGAAATATTAAACAGTTATGATTATGCCTATCCGGAAAGCGTCAAGATATGGATCAACGTAAATACTGACTATCCGGTTTCGGATGTGTTTATGCAGGGAGCGACGGGGTTCCGGAATTATACGCCTTATTTCTGGCAGTGGATTGCGGCGGCATTGGTATCACTTGTACTGTATCTGGTTCTCCTGTTTTATCTGACAATGTCGGCGGGCAGAGATGTTGATAAGGAAGGCAGGCAGTATATCCGTCTGGAATCTTTTGACAGTGTTCCTACGGAAGTGGCGCTCTTAATTGCTGTCGGCGCGATGGTTTTAGCAGGGTGGATATTGATTGTTGTGATCGAATTGACGGATATCCATCCGTCGGAAGTGATATCGACCTCTTACGGTGTAATCTATGAAGAGTGGTTTAAAGCGCTTCTGGTGGTGGGAGTGTTTGTGGCCGATGCAGTTCTCATGTTTTTCTTCTACAGTTTTGTCAGAAGACTCAAGGCGAGGACATTATGGAAAAACAGTTATCTGCGCAGGCTTGTGCGGAAACTCAAGAAGTTTGTATGGAAGGTATATGACAATGGGAATATTGTGCTTAGAACATGGGTTCCTTACGGTGTGTTCCTGTTATTCAATTTCCTCATGCTGCTGTGGGCATTTGTGGCTGATGGGTTTGGAAGGATTCTGGCGCTTCTAGTCGCGGTTGCGATGGATATTGTCGTTGGCAATCTGTTTTACCGCAATGCCAAGGAACAGCAGGATATCGTGGAAGGCATCAAGACGATTGCTGGCGGACAGCTGGAGTACCAGGTGAATACGGATAAGTTTCACGGAGACAATCTGACGTTGGCGCATTCCGTCAACAGTATTGGTAAGGGAATCAAGGACGCGGTGGAGATCAGTATGAAAGACGAGCGTATGAAAGCGGATCTGATTACAAATGTTTCCCATGATATCAAGACGCCGCTCACCTCCATTATCAATTATGTGGATCTGATTAAGAGAGAACAGGTGGACAACGCAAAAGTACAGAATTATATCCGGGTGCTTGACGAGAAATCCCAGCGGTTGAAGCAGTTGACGGACGATCTTGTTGAGGCGAGCAAGATATCTTCCGGAAATATCAATCTGCATTTTGAGAAGATTAATCTGACGGAACTCATGAATCAGACCATCGGAGAATTTTCCGAGAAATTCGAGCAGAAGAACCTGACAACGGTCATGAATGTCAATACGCCAAACACGGTGATTGAGGCGGACAGCCGGAGAATATGGCGTGTGATCGAGAACTTGTTTAACAATATCTTTAAATATGCCATGGAAGGTACGCGCGTCTATCTCACAATCGATAGTATTGCGGAGAACACAGGTTACATTGCGCTGGCAGTCAAGAATATATCGGCATCACCGCTCAACTGCAATCCGAGTGAGCTGACGGAACGTTTTATCCGGGGCGATGAATCGCGGACGACGGAAGGGAGTGGGCTTGGACTGTCCATTGCAAAGAACTTGACGGAAGCACAGAAAGGCACGTTTGAGATTCAATTAGACGGGGATCTGTTTAAGGTAATTCTGACCTTCCCGTTAGCCAGATAAAAAATCGTCGCTAGGCAACGATGATTAAGAGAATGCTTCGCATTCTCCCGAAATGATTTACACTACTGCAATTTCCTATGCAAATATATTGAAAAACGCCCGATTCTACTGGTATCAATGCGGAATCGGGCATTGTGATATGTATTGATAGGTTTACGTTTTACAAACTATAGATCTACAAGTCGAGCCCGCTCATCTCGCGGTTGTTGTATTTGGCGAGGATCTGGTGGATCTTATCGGTCGGAGTGTAAATATTCGCCATTGACGCATCGTGGTTCATGAAGTCAATGATGGAAGCGATAAATTTACTCATATCCGCCTCAACATAATAGGTCTTCTCTCTCAATTCAGGTGGCTGGTAACAGAGATTGGTGGAAATGATGCGGTCAAAGTAACATTTCTCATACGCTTCATCAAAAGCGCTCAATCCGTCGGTAAATAATCCGAATGTGCAACATATAAAGACTCTCTTTGCATTCATTTTCTTAAGCTGTTTAGCAGTGTCGATCATGCTGCCGCCGGAGGAGATCATGTCGTCGATGATGATCGCATCTTTGCCGTCAATATTGTCTCCCAGAAACTCGTGTGCTACAATGGGGTTCTTGCCGTTTACGATCGTCGAGTAATCGCGGCGCTTATAGAACATACCCGCATCTACGCCGAGCACGTTGGCGAAATAGACCGCCCTGTCCAGTGCGCCCTCGTCGGGGCTGATCACGATCGTATGTTCCTTGTCGATGATGAGATCCTTCTCAGTACGGAGCAGTGCGCGGATAAACTGGTAGGGCGGGGTGAAATTGTCAAATCCCTTGATGGGAACGGAGTTCTGGACTCGCGGATCATGTGCGTCAAAAGTGATGAAATTGGACACATCCATATCCATCAGTTCTTTGATCGCGTAGGCGCAGTCGAGTGATTCCCGTCCGTTTCTCTTATGCTGTCTTCCTTCATAGAGAAAAGGCATGATTACACTAACACGGTGCGCCTTGCCGTTGATGGCGGCAATGATCCTTTTTAAATCCTGATAATGGTCGTCGGGGGACATATGATTGACAAAGTTATTCATTTTATAAGTAATACTATGATTGCAGACATCAATCAGAATAAAGACATCTTTGCCCCTGACGGACGAAGGGAGTATGCCTTTGGCTTCGCCGCTTCCGAAACGAGGGCATTCTACTTCCATAAGATAATTATCTTCCATATAACCATGAAAAGCAGGGTCCTTCTTGAAACTGTTATCCAGACTTTTGCGGAAATTCACCAGATGATTGTTGACTTTATTTGCCAGAGGCAGTGCAGATTTCGTGGTGAGCAGTTTTACTGGTGCTACCGGCATGGCGTGCTTTAATTCTTCTGTGTTAGGCATATTGACCTCCTAAAATATTGCATTACAAAAGCCATGTGCTGACACTTATTTTATATCATTATGCTAGTGACACGTCAAGGAAATTCTAGTAGAATAAAGACAGTAATTACAAATATATTACGATTTACAGTCTGCGTTCCGGCAGAAATCATTTTTGTTTGTTAGGCGTGGATTGGAATACTTTTACTTGGTGATCGGAATGAAACTATGAAGAGATTACAGCATATGATTCAGAGCGTGGAACCCGGCTCCATCGCAGAGGAGATGGAGATACAGGCTGGGGACTGTCTGCTTGCGATTAATGGTAATGAGATCAAGGATATTTTTGACTATCGTTATCTGGTTCAAGATGAGTATATCGAGGTATTGATTTGTAAGCCGGACGGGGAAGAGTGGCTTCTTGAGATTGAGAAAGACTATGATGACGATCTAGGAATTGCCTTTGAAAATGGGCTGATGGACGAATACCGTTCCTGCCATAATAAGTGTATCTTTTGTTTTATCGACCAGATGCCGGAGGGGATGAGGGACACTTTGTATTTTAAGGACGATGACTCGCGACTTTCCTTTCTGCAGGGCAATTATGTGACGCTGACGAATATGTCAGATGAGGATGTGGAGCGTGTGATTCGATATCACCTGTCGCCGATCAACATCTCTTTTCAGACGACGAATCCGGAACTTCGCTGCAAGATGTTGAACAATCGTTTCGCGGGGCGTGCGCTTGAGCAGGTGAAGAAATTATATGCGGCGGGAATCACCATGAATGGACAGATTGTGCTCTGCAAGAACGTCAACGACGGGGCGGAACTTGAGCGCAGCATCTCGGATCTGACTGCGTATCTGCCGCATTTAGAGAGTGTGTCGGTGGTGCCGGTTGGACTGTCCAGGTTTCGGGATGGGCTATATCCATTGGAGCCGTTTGACAGGGAAGATGCTGAGGAAGTTTTGCGCTGTATCCATAAGTGGCAGGAGAAAATTTATCCGGAGTATGGTCTGCATTTTGTCCATGCGTCCGATGAATGGTATGTGCTTGCGCAGGAAGAATTACCTGAAGCGGAACGTTACGATGGTTATCTGCAATTAGAAAATGGCGTAGGTATGCTGAGATTGTTGATGGATGAGTTTGCAGAGGCGATGGAAGAGGAGACCAAACAGGATAACGATCGATACGCCGGAGTTCGCGAGGAACTGTCCATGGCGACAGGCAGGCTGGCATATCCTTTTATCCTGGATATGGCGGGGACGATGATGGAGAAGTTTGACGGTCTTGACATACATGTCTATGCCGTAAACAATGACTTTTTCGGGGAGCAGATCACGGTGTCGGGGCTTTTGACCGGACGGGATATCATGAATCAGCTTCGGGGGCAGAAATTGGGGGACAGGCTTCTGCTTCCCCAGAATGTACTGCGCAGTGGAGAGGATTATCTGCTGGACGACATTACGGTAGGGGAGATGGAAAAGACTTTACAAGTAAAGATAGATATTGTAAAATCAAGCGGATATGATTTTGTTCACACGGTATTAGGATATTAGGAGGAAGTATGGGTAAGAGAAAAACCAAGCCGATCGTGGCGGTGGTAGGCAGACCGAATGTAGGAAAGTCCACTCTGTTTAACGCATTGGCAGGGGAAAGAATATCGATTGTCAAAGACACTCCGGGAATTACAAGAGACCGTATTTATGCGGATATTTCATGGTTAGACATGAATTTTACATTGATTGATACCGGCGGCATTGAACCCGACAGCAAAGATATTATCCTTTCACAGATGAGGGAACAGGCGCAGATCGCCATCGATACGGCTGATGTGATCCTTTTTATGGTGGATGTGAAACAAGGGCTTGTGGATGCGGATTCTAAGGTGGCGGACATGCTTCGGCGGTCACATAAGCCGGTGATACTGACGGTCAACAAAGTGGATGACTTTAACAAGTATATGGCGGATGTCTATGAGTTCTATAATCTCGGTATTGGAGAGCCTTTTGCGATCTCCTCGGTCAACAAGCTGGGATTCGGTGAACTGCTTGACGAGGTCGCCACCTATTTTGATAAAGATGCAACAGTGGAAGAGGAAGACGACCGCATCAAGGTTGCCATAGTAGGGAAACCGAATGTCGGGAAGTCGTCGATCATCAATAGGCTGATCGGGGAAAAACGGCTTATTGTGTCGGACATAGCAGGAACGACGAGAGACGCTATTGATACGGAGATCACCCACAACGGCAAGGAGTATGTGTTCATTGACACGGCGGGGATTCGCCGGAAAAATAAGATTAAGGAAGAGCTGGAACGATACATGATCATTCGCGCGGTGGCGGCGGTGGAGCGTGCCGACATCGTAGTGCTTGTGATCGATGCGGTGGAAGGCATTACCGAACAGGATGCCAAGATTGCCGGCATCGCCCACGACAGGGGCAAGGCGACCATCATAGCGGTCAACAAATGGGATGCCATAGAGAAAGACAATAAGACGGTCAATGAATATACGCAGAAAATCAGACAGATACTTTCTTTTATGCCTTATGCCGAGATCATGTTTATCTCCGCAGTGACCGGGCAGAGGCTGCCGAAACTGTATGATATGATCGATATTGTTAATGAGAATCACTCCATGCGCATAGCGACGGGCGTGCTCAATGAGATTATGGCGGAAGCGGTGACATTGCAGCAGCCGCCTTCCGACAAAGGCAAGCGCCTGCGTCTGTACTATATCACGCAGGCAGCGGTGAAACCGCCGACTTTTGTGCTCTTTGTCAACGATAAGGAATTGATGCATTTTTCCTATATGAGATATCTGGAAAACCAGATCAGAGAGACGTTCGGGTTCCGGGGAACGCCGTTTAAATTTATCATCAGAGAGAGAAAGGACGGCAGGTAAAAGTGGAACGGGTGATATGTTTGGCAATGGGATATGTGTTTGGTCTGTTTCAGACAGCATATATTTACGGAAAGCTACATGGAATTGACATTAGAAATTACGGGAGCGGCAATGCCGGCACGACCAACACGTTAAGGGTGCTGGGGATGAAGGCGGGACTGCTTGTGCTTTGTGGGGATATTCTGAAATGCATACTGGCAGTTGTGGCGACGGGGCTTCTTTTTGGCAAAACGCATCCGGAGATGATCTATCTGCTGAAACTCTATGCGGCGGCGGGAGCGATCTTGGGACATAACTTTCCGTTCTATCTGCATTTCAAGGGAGGCAAGGGAATTGCGGCAACGGCAGGGCTGATACTTTCTTTTCATCCGTATTTAATTCCGATGGGCGTGATCCTGTTTTTCGGGACGTTTTTTACGACGCATTATGTATCGCTGGGGTCGCTTTTGGTATATGCGGGATTCATGATTGAGATGGTTGTGCTGGGACAGATGGGCTTTTTCGGGATGTCACAGGGATTGTTAGTGGAAATGTATGTCATAGCAGGTGCGCTTACGGTTATGGCATACTGGAAACATAAGGACAATATCAAGAGGCTGCTTAGCGGGACGGAGCGCAAGACCTACTTAAGCCACAAGAATAAGGAAGAGGCGAAGGAGGAGCAAAATGGCTGATATCGGTGTTATAGGAGCCGGGAGCTGGGGAACTGCACTGGCACTTTTATTGTATCAAAATGGACATCGCGTGACGGTATGGTCGATCATGGAAGCAGAAATTGAGATGCTTCAGAACGAGCGTGAGCACAAGGAGAAGCTTCCGGGCGTAAAACTGCCGCAGGATATGGAGTTTACGACGGATCTACAGGCGGCTGTGACGGGCAAGGATGTTCTGGTGCTGGCGGTGCCGTCCCCATTTACGCGGAGCACCTCACATAATATGCAGCCCTATATACAGGAGGGACAGCTTATCATCAATGTGGCGAAAGGCATCGAGGAGAATACACTGCTTACCTTGTCACAGATTATAGAGGAGGAGATCCCGCAGGCGGAAGTTGCGGTCCTCTCCGGTCCGTCCCATGCAGAAGAAGTGGGCAGGGGAATCCCGACAACGATTGTCGTAGGTGCGAAAAAGAAGGCTACGGCGGAGTATCTGCAGAATATTTTTATGAACGAGGTGTTCCGGGTATATATCAGCCCTGACATACTGGGGATTGAACTTGGCGCAGCGCTCAAGAACGTGGTTGCGCTGGCGGCAGGTATCGCTGACGGGCTCGGTTACGGGGACAATACGAAAGCAGCGTTGATTACCAGAGGCATTACTGAGATCGGAAGGCTGGGCGTGGCGATGGGCGGCAAGCTGGAAACCTTCTGCGGTCTGACCGGCATCGGGGATCTGATCGTCACCTGTGCTTCCATGCATTCTCGCAACCGGCGTGCCGGTATCCTGATCGGAAAAGGCTATACGATGCAGCAGGCGATGGACGAAGTCAAGATGGTGGTAGAAGGAGTCTATTCCGCGAAGGCGGCGATGGGGCTTGCAGAGAAATACGGCATACAGCTTCCCATCATCGAGCAGGTCAACGCGATACTGTTTGAAGGACAGCCGGCGGACGAGGCGGTGCGTAACTTAATGCTTCGGGACAAGAAAATAGAAAACCCACTGCTTCCGTGGGAAGACGAGAACTAAAAAACAGGGCGTTTGCCCTGTTTTTGTTATAGCATAAATCGAGTTTGCGCAGCGTAAGCAAGCAAATCTCGCAAACGAGCGTCAGCTCGATTTTTTTAGATCATACTGCATATTTCCGTGGTAGTCTTAATCTTATTCATGGAATAGATATGAATGCCGTCCACACCATGTTCTTTGAGATCACGGATCTGGCGCACCGCATAATCGATTCCCGCTTTGCGCATATCTTCTTTGTTCTCGCCGTAGGTCGCTATGAGGTCGGCAAGTTCCTTGGGGACGGACGAGCCGGAGAGTGATACAGTCGTTCCAAGCTGCTTCGCCGTGGTGATCGGCATGATGCCCGCATGGATCGGGACGGTGATGTCCATAGCCCTAGCCTTTTCCAGGAAACGATAGAAAAATTCATTGTCAAAAAACATCTGTGTGATCAAGGAACTTGCTCCGGCATCAACCTTTTCTTTCAGGTGGCGAAGGTCTTCTTCCATGCTGGGGGATTCAAAATGTTTCTCCGGATAGCACGCACCAAAGATGCACAGATCCGTATGTTCTTTCAGATACCGCACGAGATCTGTGGCATAATAAAATTCTCGCTGGTTGAACTGTTCGTCGGTCATGGATTGTGGTCTGTCGCCGCGAAGCGCAAGGACATGACTGATTCCGGCTTCTTTTAGGGCAGCGCAGTTGCGGTCAAGGTCTTCTTTGGTAAACCCGACGCAGGTAATGTGCGCCACCGCGTCGATTTCTAACTCTTTACGGATAAAGGAAGCGATCTCGATCGTTTTGCCGGCCCTTGAGCCGCCCGCGCCATAGGTACAACTGATAAAATCGGGGTTTAAACCGCCAAATTCTCTTAAAAGCTGATATACGTTATCAAATTCTTCATCTTTCTTTGGGGGAAATACTTCCAAGGAAAGATGTGTCTTAGGATCGTGTGACATAGGGTTTCTCCTCCTGTGATTCTTTCGTAACAGTCCGCCGTCCGGACTGCCGTCGGCAAAATCTATTAGAGACTGGCAGCGACAATGGATTTTGCACTCTTGATTTTGCACTTGAAATATCGTAACATACATTTATAAGATAGGCAAGAAATGAAATTGCATGAAATGGCAGTCAGGTAATAGTTCAGTCGGGCCAGTGCATTTCCGCGCTGGGCGCGCCGAAAGGTAGCGCTTGGAAGAAAATGCCCGCCGCAAAGCGTGCCGGATACATGCAACAGGGAAGATGACTGGACTGTTATGTAGTAAAATACCGGAAAGGATCAGCAATATGAGTGAACAGAACAAGAACTTTAACAGCACCTCAGACTATGTAGCGTCGAAACAGTTACTTGCGAGCGTCAATGTGGCGATCGCCCTGCAGAAACCCCTGTTAGTAAAGGGGGAACCCGGCACGGGCAAGACCATGCTGGCGCAGGCGATAGCTAATTCCCTCGGCAAGAAACTGATTATCTGGAATATCAAATCCACCACCAAAGCGCAGGACGGTCTGTATATGTACGACACGATACAGCGTCTATACGACGGACAGTTCGGAGAGGAAGGCGTGGACGATATCGCGCACTATATCAAGTTAGGGAAGCTGGGTGAGGCTTTTGACTCCGATGAACAGGTGATACTTCTGATCGATGAGATTGACAAGGCGGATCTGGAATTTCCCAATGACCTTCTGTGGGAGTTAGACCAGATGGAGTTTTATATCCATGAGACAAAGAGAACGATCAAGGCGAAACACAGACCGATCGTAATTATCACATCCAATGCGGAGAAAGAACTGCCGGATGCATTTCTGAGAAGATGTATTTTCCACTATATCGATTTTCCGGATCAGAATCTGATGGAAGAGATCGTGAGGACGCATTACCCCGATGTGGAGAACAAACTGCTTCATGATGCGATGGAAGTCTTCTACTGGATACGTTCGATGAAAGATATCCGCAAGAAGCCGAGCACATCGGAATTAATCGACTGGATCAATGCCCTGCAGATCGGCGGTATTCCGACAGACAGATTACGTCAGGAGCTTCCTTTTATCGGTGTGGTCGTGAAGAAAGATGAAGATTTGGAGACGGTCAAAAACAAGAAAGATTTCTAAGAGGGCATTTTATGTTTAGTAAATTCTTTTATACCTTGAAAGACAAAGGGCTGGACGTATCCTTGAGCGAATGGCTGACTTTGCAGGATGCATTGCAGCAAGGGCTGTGCAACAGCAGTCTGACGGAGTTTTATTACGTGTCGCGTATGATTCTGGTCAAGACGGAGACGGAATATGACAAATTTGATATGGCTTTTGATGAAGTGTTCAAGGGGATACAGTCTGAGAACGAAGTGAGCAAGAATATGATGAAATGGCTCGATAAGCCGGAGATGCAGGAAGTCTTCGAGGAGATGCGCCATGAGATGAATCAGGAAGTAATCACGATCGACAAAGAGGACGTGGAGAACAAGTTCAAGGACAGACTGCGTGACCAGAATGAGGAGCATAACGGCGGAAGCCACTGGATCGGCACGATGGGAAAGACGTCTTTCGGTAATTTAGGCGGTAACATGGGCGGAATCCGGGTGGGCGGAACGACTGGCTACCAGTCTGCATTTCAGGTGATCGGTGCCAGAAAATACCGTGATTTCCGCAATGACAAGGTGTTAGATAACAGACAGTTTCAGATGGCGCTTCGCAAATTGCGCCAGTTCTCCGCCAAGCTGGATATTCCCAAGACGGAACTGGATATTAACGGCACGGTGGACGCTACCTGCAACAACGGCGGATGCCTGCAGATCGTGATGGAGAAGCCGCGCAAAAATGCGGTGAAACTGCTCCTGCTCATGGATTCGGGCGGAACCATGATTCCTTATACACAGCTTTTGAATGAGCTGTTCCATTCGGTGTACAAATCCAATCACTATAAAGATGTGAAGACGTATTTTTTTCACAACTGTATTTATTCTAATCTCTACAATACGCCGGAATGCGAGAACGGGGACTGGATTGAGACGGAGTGGATGTTCCGCAATCTGGACAGCGATTATAAGGTGATTATCGTGGGAGATGCGGCGATGGCGCCGGAAGAGTTATATTCCACCACGGGTAACTATAGAGGTCCGAATGGCGGACTGTCTGGTATGGAATGGTTGATGTTAATGAAGCGACATTATAAGAAGATCGTGTGGCTGAATCCGAAGATGGCTCCCGGTCATGCGCCATGGCGGGAGGCGGAGACGGCGATCAAGGGGTTGCTTCCGATGTATAAGCTGACGGTGGACGGGTTAAATCAGGCAATGATCAAACTTATGACAAACCGGTAAAAAATAACAGTTGACAAAACCAGCCAATTCATATAAATTATAGAAAGGCAAGTCAGTCTGTTTCTAGGCTTAGGCAATGCAGTCCGTCTTAGCAGACTCGACAATCTACAATTAATTTAGAAAGAAAAGCGATGATAAGAACAAGTAGCGGATGATGGAACGCACAGAAAGTAGCCGGTTGATGAGAGGCGCGCGGGAAGTTTTTTGCGAATACATCTTGGAGCTTCACGGCAGAATGGATATCCTAGTAGGTCGTGACGGGAACGCACGTTATAGCGGGAGAGTATCAGGAAGAGATCATTGTAAGATATTTCGGAATCGTACTCGGCAAGGCAGGCAATGCGAATTGTCTGTGAAAATAGGTGGTACCACGAGAGTAACCTCGTCCTATGTGTCTGATGCACAGGACGAGGTTTTTTGCGCGCAAGCGTAGATTTTAAAGAAAGGAAAAAGAACAATGGGAATTTACGAAGAACTTCAGGCAAGAGGCCTTCTTGCACAATTAACGGACGCTGACGAAATCAGGGAACTGATTAACGGTGGAAAGGCAGTTTTCTATATCGGCTTCGACCCGACGGCGGACAGCCTGCATGTGGGACATTTTATGGCGCTGTGCCTCATGAAGAGGCTGCAGGAGGCGGGCAATAAGCCGATCGCCCTGCTCGGCGGCGGCACGGCGATGATTGGCGACCCTTCCGGCAGAACTGACATGCGCTCGATGATGACGAAAGAGACGATCGAGCATAACTGTGAATGTTTTAAGAAGCAGATGAGTCGTTTTATCGACTTTTCCGAGGGCAGGGCATTGATGGTCAATAACGCAGACTGGCTTCTAAATCTAAATTATATCGAGTTTATCCGTGATATTGGAGCCTGTTTCAGCGTCAACAACATGCTTCGTGCGGAGTGTTACAAGCAGAGGATGGAAAAGGGATTGAGCTTTTTGGAATTTAATTACATGATTATGCAGAGTTATGACTTCATGGAATTATACAAGAGATACGGATGCAATATGCAGTTTGGTGGCGACGACCAGTGGAGCAACATGTTAGGAGGCACAGACTTAATCCGCCGTAAGCTTGGCAAGGACGCATATGCGATGACGATCACGCTCCTCATGAACTCCGAGGGTAATAAGATGGGAAAGACGCAGAAGGGCGCAGTATGGCTTGACCCGAATAAAACGACGCCTTTTGAGTTTTACCAGTACTGGAGAAATGTGGCGGATGCAGACGTGCTCAAATGCCTGCGTATGCTGACCTTCCTGCCGCTTGAGCAGATTGACGAGATGGATCAATGGGAGGGCAGCCAGTTAAACAGGGCAAAAGAGATCCTTGCCTATGAGCTGACCAATCTCGTTCACGGGGAAGAGGAGGCAAAGAAAGCCGAGGAAGCGGCAAAAGCGCTTTTTGCAGGCGGAGGGAGTTCCGAGAATATGCCGACGGCGACATTGACGGACGATCAGTTTAAGGACGGAAGCATGGATATTCTGGGTATTCTGGCGGCATCCGGGCTTGCAGCTTCGCGTTCCGAGGCGCGCCGTGCCGTGGAGCAGGGCGGTGTTACGGTCAAAAGCGAGAAAGTGACGGATGTCAAAGCGTTTTATACGAAAGATATGATTGCCGCGGAAGAGTTTATTGTCAAAAAAGGGAAGAAGAGTTTTCGGAAAATTATTGTAGAATAGAAAGTGGGGATAGGTACAATGGAAAAGAAGACAAAACAAAGGACATTGATGTCGTACACACCGGAGATCAAAGTTGTGGATTGTACTCTGCGTGATGGCGGTCTGGTGAATGATTTCTTTTTTGAGGACGATTTCGTTAAAGCCTTATATCAGGCAAACATCAAGGCGGGCGTGGATTATATGGAATTTGGCTACAAGGCGTCCAAAGAGCTGTTTGATGTGAACAAGTTCGGCAAATGGAAATTCTGCGATGACAAAGACATCCGCGCGGTTGTGGGCGACAACAAAACGGATATGAAGATCGCGGTGATGGCGGATGTGGGACGTTGCGATTTCAAGAAAGATATCTTAAATAAGAAGGACAGTCCAGTCGATCTGGTGCGCGTCGCGACCTATATCAATACGATCCCGGCGGCGATGGAGATGATCGAGGATTGTACGAAAAAAGGATATGAGACGACGGTCAATATCATGGCGATCTCCAAATCAAATGACGTGGATATCGATGCCGCGCTGGAACTTCTCTGCCAGAGCAGCGTAGGCACGATCTATCTCGTGGACAGCTACGGCTCGCTCTACCCGGAACAGGTCAGAAGACTGTCGGATAAATATCTGGAAATGGCGGATAAATATGATAAAAAGGTCGGCATACATGCACATAACAATCAACAGCTCGCTTTTGCCAATACGACAGAGGCGATCATCAGAGGCGTCAGCTATCTGGATGCCACGGTCAGCGGCATGGGACGCGGATGCGGCAACTGTCCGAGTGAATTACTGCTGGGCTTTTTGAAGAATCCAAAGTACAGGATCAATTCGATTTTAAAGTTTATCGAACAGTATATTGTTCCGCTTCGGGAGTCGGGCGTAGTGTGGGGGTATGATGTGCCCTATCTTTTAACAGGTATCTTAAACCAGCACCCGAAAAATGCGATCCACTTTACAAAGGATAAGCGCACGGATTATAATGATTTCTATCTGGAGCTGCTGGATAATTTCTAAGGGATTAGAACTGCGGTGTACTGATGAAGCGTGGAAATGAGGAAAAACATGAGAAGACTGAGCGATTTAGACGATGAGCTTCTTGATCTTGACGAGGAAGCTGAGGATTACGACGACGATTGGGTATAAGAAAGAGAAAAGCCATCGAAAAGAGCGCGTATATAAGAAAAGAGGCAGCTATGAGATTGAGGAAGAAGATGCTTATGAGGAAGAAGATTATGATGATAAGTCTGTGAGACTTCCGAAGAATACTCTCATCATAGCGGCGGTCGCCGCGCTTGCACTTGCGGTATTCATTATTCTGTTTATCGTCGTAAAAGGAGTCTTTTTCAGCGTTTCCGATGGGGAAGAGACAGAGTCGGTGATGTCGGAGGAGAACATTGTGACACAAGATGCGGACAGTACCCCCGATACGGAACAAGGTCAGCAGACGCCGGAAGAACAGTCAGTTGATCGTGAACCGTCGATGGAACAGCCGGAGGAGGCAGAAGCGCTGGTGCCGGACTCGACAGAGGCGGAGACAGAACCGGATGCAGAATCACAAGATCCGCAGGATGCCAATATGAGCACGGAACAGGGCACGGAAGTAAACGTGGCGGAACTTTTGTCGTCGGGAAGTGTGACGGAGACGAACCAGGTCACAGTTGGAATCGATGTTGCCAAGTATCAGGGTACCATCGACTGGACGCAGGTTGCAGCGTCGGGGATTGATTTTGCCATGGTGAGAGTGGGATACCGGGCAGATGCTTCCCGTGAGATCTGTGCGGACACGAATGCAAAATACAATATGCAGGAGGCTCAGAAAAACGGAATCAAGGTAGGCGCATACTTCTTTTCCACGGCAGCAAGCACGGAAGAAGCGAAGGAGGAAGCTGACTGGGTGGCAGACTATATCTCGCAGTACCAGATCACCTATCCGGTGGCATATGACTGTGAAGGGTTTGACCAGCCGGACAGCGCACAGTACAATCTGACGAACGCACAGCGGACAGATATCGCGATTGCTTTCTTACAGGAAATATATAACAGGGGTTATACACCGATGTTCTATGCCTCAATGGGTGAATTGTCCGGGAATGCCAAGTGGGATACCACGAGGATCGAGGGTACTTACCGAATATGGGTATCGCAGTATCCGTCAACACCGTATCCGCAGACGGCAAAGTCTTCCTATGGCGGCACGCATGCCATGTGGCAGTATACGAATCGGGGTACGGTGGCAGGGATCGGCAGACCGGTGGATGTGAATGTTGCTTATTTCGGATATGAGGGCACGGCGCAGGCGCAGAACAATGAAACGCCTGAGGAGGCACATGCCGATGTTGAGGCTCTGATGAAGTTTACGGAAGTCAACGAGAATGTGACGGCAAAAGATTCTACGAACTTGCGAAATGTCCCCAGCCAAGGGGCTGACAGTACCGTCGTCTATACCCTTAAGAATGGTGAGACCGTGGCAAGAACCGGAGTCAGTGACAGTGGATGGTCAAGGCTTTCTTACAATGGACAGACGGTTTATGCGGTATCTAGTTACCTTACAACTGATTTAGGCTATCAGGCACCAGTTCAGGAAGGGGCAGGAAGCGGCGACGGTCTGAAAACCAAGTTTGCAGCCCGCAGCGACCAGGTGACGGCAAAGATTGAAGTAAATCTGCGCGCCCTTCCGAGTGTGACCAACCCCGATGCGACAGTAGTTGCGGTATTACATAACGGGGAATATGTTACCAGGACAGGGATCAATGAGGAGTACGGCTGGTCGAGAGTGGATTATAACGGGCAGACGTTATATTGTATCAGCAGTTATTTGACCAATTAGAGTCATTGTGTCAAGAGAAAGATCGGGCAGGACGGTAAGTGGAAAAAGAGCGGGGCAAAAACAGAAAAGAGTAAAGCAAAAAGCATAAAGAATCATACAATAAATAAAAAAGATATATGACAAGGGTTACTTGCCATATATCTTTTTTAAATTATCCAGTTTTGCACTTGCGTTCATGAGCAAAGCGTCCGCTATGGTGAGGGCTGTCATGGATTCGATCACGACCACGGCGCGGGGGACGATGACCGGATCGTGGCGTCCTTTGATGCAGAGTTCTATATCCTCTCCTAGCCGGTTGACAGTTTCCTGTGGGGAAAAGATTGAGGGAGTCGGTTTTATGTAGGCGCGCAGTACAATCTGCGTTCCGTCGCTGATGCCGCCGAGTATACCGCCCGCATGGTTGGTTTTCTTGATGATCTGACCGTCCTGCATACGGAAAGCGTCATTATTTTCGGAACCCCGTCGCCTGGCAGCTTCGATGCCGTCACCGATCTCCACGGCTTTGACTGCGCCTACGGACATAATCGCCTTGGAAAGATTCGCGTCCAATTTCTCGAATACCGGGTCGCCAAGACCGGCAGGAACGCCATCGACCACGCATTCGATCACACCGCCGGAAGAGTCATAATTGCGCATACAGTCAGCAAGATAGGCCTCCGCTTTTGCGGACGCATCCACATCGGGCATACAGGTTGGAGTTGTCAGAATAGCGCTTCTGTCAAATTTATTCTTATCGATGCTGACCGGGCCGATGGATTTCGTGTAGGCAGTCAGTTTTATGCCAAATTCTTCGAGAAGTTTCGCAGCGACTGCGCCTGCAGCAACACGACCTATCGTCTCACGTCCGGAAGAACGTCCGCCGCCGCGGTAATCGCGGAACCCGTATTTGGCATCGAAAGTATAGTCTGCATGTCCGGGGCGGTAGCAATTTGCAATCTCGCTGTAATCAGAAGAATGCTGGGAGGTATTGCGTACCAGCATGGAGATTGGAGTGCCGGTAGTGCGTCCTTCAAAAATACCCGACAAGATTTCCACGGTATCCGCCTCTTTGCGGGGAGTGGCGATTCTGGTCTGTCCGGGCTTACGGCGGTTCAGAAAAGCCTGGATATCATCGTTTGCCAGTGCAAGACCGGCGGGGCATCCGTCTACGACAACGCCGAGAGCAGAGCCATGGGACTCGCCCCATGTCGTGAGTCGAAAAATGTTTCCAAAAGATGAGCCTGCCATAATTGTGTTTCCTTTCTGATTTATTTAATGAAAGATACATTCAATTCCGTGGTATAAATGAAGTTTACTGAAAAATAAATGCAAGATAACTTGCAAACAATAAGTAACAATAGATATGTATAATCAAAATTTAACATTTGCATATTTACCTATTAAATCTATAGCTGGTATTATAGCACAAAGATGGAAAGAAATAAATATTTACTGTAACACCATGTCTATTCTAAAATTTAAGGTTTATTTAACTCTATCAGTATGCCGCGCTTTCGGATAGATGGATGAACGAAAAAATAAAAAATTATGAAGATTTATATGAAAAAAGTGTGTACAAATAAATTTTATATGTTATGATATAAAGCATATATACATTTTATGATGGATAGCATGAATGCATGCACATCACAGATTAGAGGATTTTAATGAAAAAGACATTCCGGGAAAAAGTAATAGTAAAATTTGCCCATATTGCCAAAAAGCACAAGTTACTTGAGTATCTGTGTCTGGCGGCGCTTTATGTCATTCTGGGAGGAGGCGATATCGTCAATCGTATCGTCAGGCATTTTGCGGCAAATATGAAACGATATGCAAGTGTAGCATTTGTTATTTTATTTTTCATGAGCAGCTGCAGTTTTTCATTTGCTGTGTTTGTGGAGAGGACGGGATTTATCAAAGCGCAGGAGACATACAGTGCGATTGTGGAGGATTCCGACATTACGCTTGCTGTGGAGACAGAGATAGAGCCGGAAGAACAGATGCTTTTGGAGGATGACGGGGGCGATCTGGAATATGATCCGACGGCTGACTCAGCGGATGTGGATGTGTATACTCTCGATGATATCCTGGGGAGCGGTGAAGAATATCTGTCTGAGGACAGTCAGAAAGAAGTAGACAGTACAGAGGAAACGGAAGAAAATTATGTGTTTGATTCCAGTGACTGGAGACTTGTCCTAGTCAATAAACAGCATCCGATACCGGCGGATTATGAGTTTAATCTTGGCAGGACGAAGGACAACATACAATGTGACGAGCGGATTATCGACGATCTGCTTCTTATGATGCAGGCGGCGAAGAGGGACGGTCTGGATTTGGCAATCCAGTCTCCTTACAGGACATCTGACAGGCAGGAATACAATTTTAATAAGAGGATCAAGTATTACATGGGGCAGGGAATGTCCTATCTGGATGCCTATAAAGAGACTTCGCAGGTCATCACCGTTCCGGGGTGCAGCGAACATGAGATTGGTCTGGCGATTGATATCACCAGCGATACGTTCCAGCCGTTGCTTCAGGAATTTGCAGACACGGTGGAAGGAAAATGGCTTGCCGAGCACAGTTATGAATATGGATTTACTTTACGTTACCTGCCGGGTAAGGAGTATATCACGAGTATAGAGTATGAGCCGTGGCATTTCCGCTATGTAGGCAGGGAGGCGGCAAGGATCATGTATGAAGAGAATATCTGTCTGGAAGAATTCTGGGATAAATATTTATAGGCAATCTTGATAGATAGGGAGCGGTAATGTATACAATATTACAAACAGAAGGCAGGGCGAAACGGGCGCAGCTGGAGACGGTACACGGTGTCATCCAGACGCCCGTATTTATGAATGTAGGAACAGTTGCCGCCATCAAAGGCGCGGTATCCACGCAGGATTTGGAGCAAATAGGGACACAGGTGGAATTGTCAAACACCTATCATTTGCATGTGCGACCCGGTGATCAGATCATAAAACAGCTGGGTGGTTTACATAAGTTTATGTCGTGGAACAAACCGATTCTGACGGATTCCGGCGGATTTCAGGTTTTTTCGTTGGCGGGTCTGCGTAAGATCAAAGAAGAAGGGGTTTACTTTCATTCTCATATCGATGGCAGGAAAATATTCATGGGACCGGAAGAGAGTATGCAGATTCAGTCGAATCTTGCGTCTACCATAGCGATGGCTTTTGATGAATGCCCGTCCAGCATGGCGGACAGGCGTTATGTGGAGGATTCTGCGGCGCGGACTTTCAGATGGCTGGAACGGTGTAAGAGGGAGATGGATCGGCTGAATGGATTGGAAGATACGATCAATAGGAAACAGCTTCTTTTTGGCATCAATCAGGGGGCGGTCTATGACGATATCCGAATTGACCATGCCAAAAGAATTACAGAACTTGAATGCGACGGTTATGCGCTCGGCGGGCTGGCGGTAGGGGAAAGCCATGAGCAGATGTATCATGTTATTGAGGAGACAGTTCCCTACCTGCCGCAGGATAAACCGACGTATCTGATGGGGGTCGGAACACCGGCGAATATATTGGAAGGCGTAGAACGCGGGATAGATTTCTTTGACTGTGTATATCCGACAAGGAACGGCAGGCATGGGCATTTATATACGAATCAGGGAAAGATCAATCTTTTTAATGCGAAATATGAACTCGATGACCGGCCGATCGAGGAAGGCTGCCGCTGTCCGGCGTGTCGGAGATATTCGAGGGCATACATCAGACATCTGCTCAAGGCAAAAGAAATGCTGGGAATGCGGCTGTGCGTCCTGCATAATCTCTATTTCTATAATACCATGATGGAAGAGATTAGGCAGGCGCTTGATCTGGGAGAATTTGCGGCATATAAGAGAAGAAAATTGAATGGCATGGTGAATCATTAAGAAAACCGAAAACGGATAAAAAAAAGCAGAAAGGGCTTGTTTTCTGAATGATTTTTATGTATGATATCCTGTAGACTGCATAGATATATGGCATGGCGGTTGTGCTGAGGCTCCGTATATCTGTGAATATATGGAGGAAAAATATATGGGAATTTTATTAACAGCAGAAGAGGCGGCGGCAGGCAGTGTTGGCGGAGTGTATATGTTTACCCTTGTTGCCATGGTAGCGATTATGTATTTTATTGTAATCCGTCCGCAGAAGAAGGAACAGAAGAGGACGGCGGCAATGCTGGCGGAGATGAGTGTCGGTGACGTCGTACTTACGACGAGCGGGTTTTACGGTATCGTGATCGATATTACGGATGATACGATTATCGTTGAGTTCGGCAGTAACAAGAACTGTCGTATTCCAATGCAGAAATCAGCGGTTGCACGGGTCGAGAAACCTGATGCGGAATAAAGATATTTTGCATTGTGATATTGACAATCCGAATTTTATCGTGTAGACTTCATGATTGTGTAAAAATATTTGTTTTCTAAAGGGAGATTTAGGAGGAAAAGATTATGAAGAGAAAAACATTGAAATTAATTGCATGTGCAGCAATCACGGCTCTTACATTATCTGTAACAGCATGTGGTGGTTCCGATGATGCTAAGACAGCAGACACTGCCGAGGTGGAAGAGACAGCGGAGCCGGAAGCAGAGGCAGAGGCAGAGAGCGATGTTGAGGAAGCAGAAGCGGAAGTTGAGGCGGCAGAAGCAGAAGTGGAATCTGCATCTTCCGGCGAGTATGCGACATTGGAGGATTATTATAGTGATCCCACAGTGAAGTCTGCACTTGACAGCATGTTTGAAAGCATTGCTGAGGAGGGTATGTCCGCAGATCTTGAAGTAAAGGGTAATGAGTTCACAGTAATCATCAAAATCGAGGACAGCTCCATGATCGTGGAAGGTCTTGGCGAGGCTCTTGACGCAGCATTGGATGCACAGGCTGATACATTCAAAGAGCAGGTGAAACAGTTTGACGAGGTAGTTGGAGAGGACGGCGCTTGTACGGTAGTTATGCGCTACACAGACCCAGATGACAATGTTTTGGCAGAGAAAGCATTTACAGCTAACTAAGGGATATTAAGTCAGAAGTATTTCATAAAAGATAGGCAGAGGCGGATCAGAGGTGGTTCGCCTTTTTTATGGTAGGAAATTCCTGAATAGGTTTGGTGCAAAGCGATTGTAAACTCTGCTTGAAATTTATGCGATAATAGACTATGATATATAAGTGTTATTTTGCGGAAATTTGTGTGAGAAGAAGATAAGCAAAGCCTGATTATCTGAATTACAGGCTGGGAAAGGAGCATATTGGTTGAGATGGACTTAAAGATCACATGTATTCCGGGTGACGGGATCGGACCGGAAATCGTAGCGGAGGCTAAGAAAGTATTGGATGCCGTGGCACAAAAGTACGGGCATACCATGCATTATACGGATATTCTTATGGGCGGTGCGTCGATCGATGTGCATGGCGTTCCGTTGACTGAGGAGGCGGTTGCCACCGCCAAGAGTGCGGACGCGGTGCTGATGGGTTCGATCGGAGGGGATACCACGACTTCTCCGTGGTACAAACTTGCTCCGAACTTAAGACCTGAGGCGGGGCTTCTTGCCATCCGAAAGGAACTGAATCTGTTTGCCAACTTGAGACCGGCTGTGTTATATGATGAACTGGTGGGAGCCTGCCCGCTGAAAGAGGAAATTTCTGCGGCGGGATTTGATATGATGATCATGAGGGAACTGACGGGCGGGCTTTATTTTGGAGAAAAAAAGTCAATCGAGGAGAACGGTCTGAGAAAAGCGATCGACACGCTCGTCTACGATGAAAACGAGATCAGACGGATCGCCGTCAAGGGATTTGACATTGCCATGAAAAGAAGAAAAAAAGTGACCAGCGTCGATAAGGCGAATGTGCTCGCCTCCTCAAGGTTATGGAGAAACGTGGTGGACGAAGTCGCCAAGGATTATCCGGAAGTGATGTTGGAACATATGCTGGTGGACAACTGCGCAATGCAGCTGGTGAAAAATCCGGCACAGTTCGATGTGATCCTGACCGAGAATATGTTCGGGGATATTCTTTCCGATGAGGCAAGCATGGTGACGGGTTCGATCGGAATGCTGGCTTCGGCTTCTTTGAATGATACGAAATTTGGATTGTATGAACCAAGTCACGGTTCCGCACCGGATATTGCCGGTAAAGATATCGCCAATCCGATCGCGACGATTCTCTCGGCAGCGATGATGTTAAGATATAGCTTTGATCTGGACCGTGAGGCGGACGCGGTTGAAGACGCAGTGAGACAGGTTTTGAAAGAGGGATACCGCACCGTGGATATCATGTCGGACGGCTGCAGACAGGTAAGCTGCAGCAAGATGGGTGATCTGCTTGCACAGCGGATCAGATAAGAACGGAATAGACAGGATTGGAATCAGACGGGTTATAGGTATGGAAGAGCAAAGCAAATGGCGGAAACTTGATAGGGAGACAATCGTTTTTATCCTGTTCCTTGTCGGTATGGCGGTCTATTACGGCTGGCGTATGTTTGCGCTGACGCCGTGGTATGATGAACTGTACACGTACTACTATTTTATCAGCAGAGGTCCGGTCTATGCGGCAATCCACTGGCCTGTACCGAATAATCATATGGGATTTTCAGCACTGTCGGCATGCTTGGGTATTTTCGGAAATTCTGCAATCGCGCTGCGGGGAATATCCTATCTGTGCAGTATCGGGGGATTGGTCTTGCTTTTCCGGATCTGCAGGAAATGCTTCGACCACAATCTCGCGCTTATACCTGTTTTTCTGTATGCCGGAATGAAGATTGTTAATCAGCTTGCCGTTCAGGGGCGCGGATATACGCTTGTCTCTTTTTGCTACCTTGCGGCAATCTGCGCATTGATGCATATCACGGCTGAGGGCAGTGACCAGATTCGATATCATGTGTTATTTGGAGCTTGTCTTGTTATGGCGCTCTATGCAATACCAAGCAGCGTATATATGGTTGTGCCGCTCTGTCTGACCGGCGGGATGGTGCTGTTGTTAAATAAAAAGTACAGGACACTTGTGCGGCTTATTTTTACCTCTCTCGCCAGTGCAGCCTGCACGGTGGGGATCTACAGCATCGTCTGGCTGGCGATCGGGTCCAACCTTCTTATGAAGACCGAAGGGAGCGCCTATTACGGCATGGGTCATGTGTCGATCATATTGCACGCACCTTTCGCGGCGTGGCGGACAGGGGTGGACTACATGCTTTCGACCCCCTATATCCAGAGTGTTGACCGGACGGAATTTACCAATCGGTTTGGCGGCTGGCTGTTGGGGCTTTTGAATGAATATTATATGGGTGCTGCTGTCTTACTGGCAGTTTTGCTGGTAGTGTGTGCAGTCGGCGCATGCGTGGGTATTGTATGGCGGATGAAAGACAAAGACAGCAGAGAAGTATCCGGTACAGAGAAGCCGCAAGACCATACACAAGTGCGCAGCGTATACGGTCAATTCATGGAGATTTATCTGATCGTTGGGATTGTATCTATCCCACTGATGCTGTTCATCCAATGTTCCCTGCCATATTACCGGGTTTTTTCCTTTGCGGGCGTTACCGTGGCGTTGTCCATTTCCTGGCTGTGGCAGGCGTTTGCGCGGTGTCTTAAGGAAAAGAAGAAAAGCGCATTTGGAATTGCTCTTATCGGGAATTTAATAACATGTGTAATTTGCGTGGCTATGTTGTTCTCTGCTTCCTACCGGGCGCAGTACAGCGACAGGGAGGCGGCGATTGAGGATGCTTATGAGCATATAGATGTCACACAGGCAGACAAGATCGCGGTGACGGACTGCGATCAGGAATATCTACTGTTATTTTTATACGGCATCGGGGAGGAGCGTATCACCAGACAACCGGAAGAAGCAGAGATCGTCTTGGCGGATAAATTTCTTCTGCTCGGCTATGCCACGGATATTACTGAATGGAGCGGGGACGACTGGAAACTATATCTTACGCCAGAACAGTTTGAGGAATCCGGGGTGGTAAAGAACATGGAGAATGTATACGAAAACGACAGGTTTGTAGTATACAAAAAATCGTCGCTTGGCAGCGGCGATTAAGGATTTACACTGCCGCAATTTCCTATGGAAAAATAAGTTGCGTTTGTTTGCGAGATTATGAGTAATTCCTAAGAGATGCCCTGCATCTTAAGAAAACTCGTCGCGAACTCGAAATAAGCATACACAGATAAGGAGAAGACTATGAGAAGTGACAACGTAAAGGCGGGCGTACAGCAGGCGCCTCACAGAAGTTTGTTTAATGCATTAGGGTTTACCGAAGAAGAGATGGGAAAACCGATGGTAGGAATCGTCAGTTCCTACAATGAGATTGTACCTGGGCATATGAATCTGGATAAGATTGTCAATGCCGTAAAACTGGGCGTGGCTGAGGCGGGTGGCGTTCCGGTTGTTTTTCCGGCGATTGCAGTATGTGACGGAATCGCCATGGGACACATCGGAATGAAATATTCGTTAGTGACAAGAGACCTGATTGCGGATTCCACAGAATGCATGGCGCTGGCGCATCAGTTTGACGCTTTGGTGATGGTGCCGAACTGTGATAAAAATGTGCCGGGGCTCCTCATGGCGGCGGCGCGCATCAATGTGCCGACCGTGTTTGTCTCCGGAGGTCCTATGCTGGCGGGACACGTGCACGGACAGAAGAGAAGTCTCTCTTCCATGTTTGAGGCGGTCGGTTCCCATGCGGCGGGCATGATGAGTGACGAAGAGTTAAAGGAATTTGAGGATAAAACCTGTCCGACATGTGGTTCCTGTTCGGGCATGTATACGGCGAACTCCATGAATTGTCTGACGGAAGCGCTCGGTATGGGGCTTCGCGGCAACGGCACGATCCCGGCGGTCTATTCCGAGAGAATCAAGCTGGCGAAACATGCGGGCATGGCGGTGATGAAACTTTTGGAGAAAAATATACGTCCGAGAGACATTATGACAAAAGATGCGATTTTAAATGCGTTGACCGTGGATATGGCGCTGGGATGTTCAACCAATTCCATGTTACATCTTCCGGCGATTGCGCACGAGATTGGATTTGATTTCGATATCTCCTATGCCAATGGGATCAGCGAAAAGACTCCTAACCTGTGTCATCTTGCACCGGCGGGTCCTACTTATATGGAAGATTTAAACGAGGCTGGCGGCGTTTACGCGGTCATGAAGGAATTGGCGGATATCGGGCTTTTGCATACGGATTGCATGACCGTAACGGGCGTTACGATTGGCGAAAATATCAAAGATGCGGTAAATAAGAATCCAGAAGTGATCCGGACGGTAGATCATCCATACAGTCCGACAGGCGGGCTTGCCGTGTTGAAAGGCAATCTTGCACCAGACGGCAGCGTGGTCAAACGTTCTGCGGTTGTGGAAGAGATGATGGTTCATGAAGGACCGGCGAGAGTGTTTGAATGCGAAGAAGATGCCATAGTTGCCATTAAAGGCGGCAAGATTGTGGCGGGGGACGTAGTCGTGATCCGTTATGAAGGACCGAAAGGCGGTCCGGGTATGAGGGAGATGCTCAATCCGACTTCCGCTATCGCGGGTATGGGGCTTGGTTCCAGCGTCGCGCTGATTACGGATGGACGTTTCTCAGGGGCTTCCCGCGGCGCGTCGATCGGGCATGTCTCACCTGAGGCGGCGGTTGGCGGACCGATCGCATTGGTGGAAGAGGGCGACATCATCAGCATAGATATCCCGAATATGAAGCTGGATGTCAAAGTTTCCGATGAGGAGATGGAGAGTCGAAGGGCAAAATGGCAGCCGAGAGATCCGGAAGTTACAAGCGGTTATCTGGCAAGATACCGGCAGATGGTTACAAGTGGCAACAGGGGCGCTGTCTTGGAGATTCCGAAAAACTAATCTGAAAGAGCAGGAGGAGTGCAATATGTTATTGACAGGTGCGGAAATCGTTGTGGAATGTTTAAAGGAGCAGGGAGTTGATACCGTGTTTGGATATCCGGGTGGAACGATCCTCAATGTATATGACGCTTTGTATCAACATAGTAATGAAATAAACCATATTCTTACATCCCATGAGCAGGGAGCGGCGCATGCGGCAGATGGATATGCCAGGGCAACCGGAAAGGTGGGCGTGTGTCTGGCGACAAGCGGACCGGGCGCGACCAATCTTGTGACGGGGATTGCCACCGCCTATATGGATTCCGTACCGATGGTGGCGATTACTTGTAACGTGGTTCTGCCTTCGCTCGGTAAGGATTCGTTTCAGGAAGTGGATATCGCTGGCATCACAATGCCGATCACAAAGCATAATTATATTGTGAAGGATATCAACATCCTGGCAGATACGCTCCGCAGGGCATTCGCGATCGCGGGCAGTGGAAGGCCGGGACCGGTTCTGGTGGATATCACGAAAGACGTGACATCCAATACCTGTGAGTTTGAACCTGGAGAACCGAAGCAGATCGAGAGGATTTCACGTTATACAGAGGATGAGCTGCAGGCGGCGCTGAAATTACTGCGCGGTGCAAAGAAGCCTTTTGTCTACGTGGGCGGCGGCGCCGTTATCTCCGGCGCATATGAGGAAGTAAGGGAATTTGTAAATAAAATGGATACGCCTGTCTGTGATACACTGATGGGTAAGGGCGTGTTTGACGGACATAACACCCGTTATACAGGCATGATCGGTATGCACGGCACAAAAGCGTCCAATTTCGGCGTCAGTGAATGCGATCTGCTGATCGCGCTGGGTGCAAGGTTTTCCGACAGGGTAGTAGGCAATCCCAAGAAGTTTGCGGAGAATGCCAAGGTACTGCACATAGATATCGATGCGGCGGAGATTAACAAGAATATCAGGACAGATGTTTCCTTGGTAGGCGACCTGAAAGAAGCGCTCACGAAGATCAATGGGCAGTTGGAACAACAGGACCATGCGGAGTGGATGCAGCATATCATGCAGTTAAAAGAGAAATATCCGCTCCGTTATGACGAGCCGCAGCTGTCCTGTCCCTATATTATGGAAGAGATTGACCGGATAACCGCAGGCGATGCATTGATTACGACGGACGTAGGCCAGCATCAGATGTGGGCGGCGCAGTTCTATAAGTATTCCATGCCGAGAACTTTGCTGACATCGGGAGGCCTCGGCACGATGGGCTACGGGCTTGGCGCGTGCATCGGAGCTAAGATGGGACGTCCGGACAAAATCTGCATCAATATAGCGGGGGATGGATGTTTTAGAATGAACATGAATGAACTTGCCACGGCGAGCCGCTACAACATTCCGGTTATTCAGGTAGTAATCAACAATCATGTGCTTGGCATGGTGCGGCAGTGGCAGACTCTTTTCTACGGCAAACGCTACTCACAGACGGTCTTAAACGACGGTGTGGATTTCTGTAAAGTGGCAGAGGGATTGGGATGCGAGGCAATTCAAGTGACGAAAAAGGAAGAGGTTGCCCCGGCGATCGAGAAGGCCATTGCCATGAAAAAACCTGTGCTTTTAGACTGCATCATTCCGGAGGATGACAAGGTATTTCCCATGGTTCCGGCGGGTGCGCCGATCAGCGAAGCATTTGACGCACAAGATCTGGCAAAAGCCAACAAATGACAAAGTTGGATCGGATCTACGAAAGAAGACTCGAATTTAAAGTGACTGGAAACTTTTTTATGAAAAGATTTTTGAAACATTTAGTGCTCATATTTTGTATTATTTTGGTCAGTCTGATGGGAACTTACATCGGACTGGCTATTTACTACCATAATGCTTTTGCATACGGGACATGGATCAATGATGTCTATTGCACGGGAAAAAGCATTGAGGAAGTGAATGAGGAGCTTGTGAAAGATTTCACATATGAAGGCGTCACCATTTCTGATAAGGATGGCAATACCTATATGATATCTGCGGAAGAAATCGGATACAAGTTTGATTTCATTCAGGCGTTGGAGAAATACAGGAAGCAGCAAAATTCATGGCTGTGGATCGAAAGTTTGCTTCATGGTGACAACAGGAAACTTGTTCCGGTAGTATCCTATGACCGTCAGGCACTTGAGCGGATTCTCGATCAGATTCCTTTTTTGATGGAAGAAAAAGAGCGTTCCGAAGATGAGCGACGCTTGGAGATCATCAAGACGGATCAAGGATATGAGCTTGTCAATGAGAGGACGCAGGTACTACAGGTGGATGAGGCAAAAACAGCCATCATGAATGCGATCGAGGAATCAGAAACGGAAGTCTCGCTGATAGATAACGGATGTTATCACGATCTGCCATTGACGGATCAGATGCAGGAAACCTTGCGGGTCTGGGAGAAGGTGGAAGCATTTCAGCAGTGCGGCATTGTCTATCAGATGGGAGATGAACAAGTCCCTGTGGACCAGTCGGTGGTCTGCGAGTGGATAGAGCTTGCGCAGGACGGCAGTTTTGTGACCGATGAAAACGGTTCGCCCAGACTGCGGGAGGGAGCCATACAGGAATTTGTTGACACTCTGGCGGATGAATACGATACGATCGGAACAAGCAGGCAGTTTCATGCTACCAGAGGAGAGCTTGTCACGATTGAGGGCGGCACCTACGGTAATAAAATAGACCGGGAGGCAGAGGCGGAGTATCTGACAGAAGCTTTTCAAAGCGGCAGACAAGAAATACACGAGCCGGCATATGTGCAGAAAGCGCTGGTTCAGGGTAAAAATGATATCGGCAGTACTTATATAGAGATTGACATGGGCGAGCAGATGATGTACTACTATGTGGACGGAGTACAGAAGGTGGCAACGCCGGTCGTGACCGGGAATACATCGCGTCGGATGGGAACGCCATCGGGCGTCAACTATGTGTATGCAAAACAGACGAATCGTATATTGAGAGGACCGGGATACGCGTCGCATGTGGATTTCTGGATGCCGGTCAAAGGCAATATCGGCATTCATGATGCGGCATGGCGCAGCAGATATGGCGGAACAATTTATCAGACGAACGGTTCACATGGGTGTATCAACACACCGAGGGATATCATGGTGGAACTTTATGAGAGCGTGGAAGTGGGAACGCCGGTGGTGATGTTTTACTAATTTTTTAGCGGTGTGAATTGTGAGTAAAGTGAAAAATGGGAAGAATAAGCAAAGAGAATATCCGGTGTATGTAGACAGCCCTTATTGGACAAACACGGTGGGAATAACTCTATAAAATGAGTTTTAAAAAAAGAAAACGCTCTATGTAGCGGACAAAAAGAAATTAGAATGGCTCTGTGTATGATAAATATGCAGGGCTTTTCACTTCTGGACATTATGTCTAAAAGTTATAAAAGGAATGAATGAGATGGATTCCGCAGTTTTATGATTTGATATTTATGGTTTGGCGGCATATGGAAAGTATATGTCAGTTTTATAGCCTTCTCCCGGTTTGCTCTCCATTTCCATTGTTCCGTTATGTGCATCAACAATCTGCCGTACTAAAAGAAGCCCTAAGCCATGACGGAGATCTAAGCGGTCATCGGTACTCTCCATATAATGTGGTTTGTTTTTTAATTCTTCCAATTTTTCAGCAGAAATGCCAATGCCATCATCTTGAACGGTTAAAAGTATTTTTTCCTCTGTTACCTGCAATGCCAAAATGATAGTGCAGCCTTTTGGATTGCTGTGAATGCTATTCTGAACCAGATTATTGATAGCCCGTGTAATCAATTTTGCATCACATTCTATAACGCTATTTTCAGAATCGGGGGAAATGGCTACTTCTAATGAATATATTTCCGGCAATCCGCTGTTTATCAGGTCTATTGCATAGGAACGCATCAGTTTGGAAATGCGGAGTTTTTCTTTTTGTAAAGGCTGCATTTCATATTCAAGTTTTGATACCAGATTTAAATCCTGCACCAGTTCCTTTATTTTGACACTTTGTCGGGATATGCAGGCAGCTTGTTCTTTAATTTGGCTACAGGCACTTGGGTCATTTGCAATTCTTTCCGCATATCCCATAATCATGGATAATGGAGTGCGAATATCATGTGATACGCCACTGATCCAATTTGCCCTTGCGGTATTCTGACGGCTGATGATGTCGGAAGCTTTATTTATGCTGTCTGCTATTTCTGACAGTTCGCCATTCAGATTAAGGCTGATGCACTTCCCTTCCGACAAGTCTGTAATCGAGGAAATAATTGGCTCTGTTTTTTTGCCAATTTGTACTTTGGAATAAGAATAAGCAAGAAACAGGACGGTTAAGTCAAATACAAAAATACCAAGGAAAAAATTTGGAATTTTACGCAATACATCAATAGGATAGTAATTGCTGGTAATTTTCATATAACTGTTCTTGGGATAACCTATCACTAATAAACCATTTTCATCGCTCCACACAAATACAGGATAATCTTTCAGATACCCTTTTGAAAACACAGCAATATCCTGAATGGTATATTCAGTGGGAATTTCTTCCGGTAAATTTACTGTCCAGTTACAAGAACCTTCTGCATTTAAGTACATTGCCCATAGGGAGTTCGATATTAACATTCTTTCTGCGTCATTTGTTATGCCATCAGCAGATGAGGATTCTGCTACTTCCTTTAGTGTGTTCTGTGGAGAGCCGTTTCCGAAGTTTTTTGATACTGCATTGTAAAATGCAAAAGCAAATGCAGCAATGTCCAATGCCACAAGAATTAAAATAAGTCCGATAAAAGACAATAAGTATTTTGAAATATACCTGCTGAATAGTTTCATGGCATCACTTCCTTACATTTAATTTGTAACCAAGTCCTTTTATAGTGACAAGTGACACTGGTTTTGAAGGATCAGTTTCGATTTTCTCCCGTATACGGCGGATATGGGCATTCAGACTATTTTCATAGCCGAAAGGATTATCGCCCCATACGGCTTCACATAAGGCATCAATGCTCACAATTCTTCCTTCGTTGCGGGATAATGTTTGAAGCAGCGTGTGTTCCTTTGCAGTGAGGGCTGTTATATTTCCATTTTTTTGGACTTCAGCACGGCTGAAATCTATCGTGCAGCCTTCTAGTTCTAATAATGGAGAATCCGCTTTATAGCATCTGCGTAAAACGGCATGGACACGCAATAACAGTTCCTGCGGCAAAAAAGGCTTTACCACATAATCGTCTGCTCCGAGTCCTAAGCCCGCAAGTTTATCTGCGGCTTCATCTTTTGCTGTCAGAAATATAATTGGAATATTTGTAAATGCCCGCAATTCTTTCATAAGGGCAAAACCGTCCCCGTCCGGCAGCATGACATCAAGGATAGCCAGGTCGGGTTTGTCCTGTTTGGCAGAGGTAAGTCCGGTCTGGACAGCGCCTGCTTCAATGATGTTCCTAAATCCGTCATCTGATAGAATGTCAGTTACCAGTCTGCGTAATTCTGGCTCATCGTCAACCAATAAAATTTTTTTAGAATATAAGAATAAATCTTCCATTTGTCTGTTCCTTTCAAAAAATTCAATAGCAGCTGTGTCATTATAGCATAGAAGAACGGTTTTCGGAATCATGTGGTAAAAAAGTAAGGTAAAAGTAAGGACACGAGAAAGTTAATGTCAGATTGGCGGTGTATTGTATGATCAACAGCAAACGGAAATTCAAATATCGTTTGCATCGAAAAGAGAAAGGAGCGTTTTTATGGACTACATTATTACGACGGAGCAGTTGACAAAGAAATATAAGAATTTTATTTCAGTCAATAAGGTTTCCATGCATATCAGGAAAGGAAGTATTTATGGATTTTTGGGTCCCAATGGGGCTGGGAAATCCACTACGATGAAGATGCTGTTGGGGCTGACATCGCCTACAGGGGGAAGTTTTATGGTGGATGGAGGTCATTTCCCGAATGACCGGATCAGCATTTTAAAGAAAGTGGGTTCTTTTATTGAATCTCCGTCTTTTTATGCAAATCTGACAGGCAGGGAAAATCTTGATATTATCCGCAGGATTTTGGGATTACCTGTAAATGCGGTGGATGATGCATTGGAGTTAGCAGGTCTGACAGAGTTTGGCAATCGGCTTGCAAAAAAGTATTCGTTGGGCATGAAACAACGCCTTGGGCTTGCCGGAGCTTTGATTGGGCGTCCGCCAATCTTGATTTTAGACGAACCTACGAATGGTCTTGATCCTTCCGGCATTCATGAAATTCGTAATCTGATAAAGTCATTACCGAGCCTTTATGACTGTACGGTTCTAATATCTTCACATATGCTGTCGGAAATAGAACTGATGGCAGATGATATTGGCATTCTTAATCATGGCAGGCTGCTGTTTGAAGGGAGTCTTGATGAACTCAGGCAGAGCGCAGTACAGGAAGGCTTTGCAGCGGATAATAAAGTTAGCTCTGCTAAT
>JAMPGN010000003.1:42782-52787 GCA_023663915.1 Eubacterium sp.
GGGCAAGGTTATGAATACTCTTATCATTGAACTTCGGAAAGAAAAAAGGACGGGTGTTATTCCGTCGCTGCTATTAGTTGGCATCTTGGGAGCTGCCTATGCGTTTGTCTTGTTTTTTGTGCGTAAAGATACATTGCTGAACCTTCCGCTGGCTCCAATGGATGTTCTTTTAACGCAGGTTTACGGAATGATTATGATTTTGAATATGTTTGGTGTTGTTGTAGCTGCCTGCATGGTTTATAACATGGAATTTAAAGGGACTGCAATTAAAAAGATGTATATGCTGCCGATTAATGTTCCTAAAATGTATCTGTGCAAATTTCTGATTTTAACAGTGATGCTCTTTATAGCGATTGTGTTACAAAATATTGCTTTGCTTAAAATTGGTATCAGTGATTTGCCAAAAGGTACTTTTGAAATGGATGCTTTACTTAAATTTACAGCATATTCCTTTATTACTTCCATGCCGACATTATTTTTTATGGTTTTGGTATCTTCACGTTTTGAAAATATGTGGATGCCTCTTGGAATTGGAGTTGCCGGATTCTTGAGTGGGATGGCTTTAGCAAATTCAAGTATCCGTTTATTACTGGTTCACCCATTTGTGGTCATGTTAAAGCCTGCTGTTGCTATGAGCGCACAACCGGACAATGAAATAGTCATGATAGCTATGGCAGAAACACTTTCATTTTTAGGAATGGGTTTTTGGATGGCGAAACATTTACGTTATGAATAGGGAGGGATTCGTATGAATTTTTTGGATTTATTGAAGATTGAATTTACAAAGGTAAAACGGTCAAAAATCATTCCTTTAATATTTATTGCGCCGCTGTTGGTAGTGATATCGGGAGTAGCTAATCTAAGCAGATATTTTTCTCCGGAGTATACAAATGCGTGGTCTGCAATGTTTATCCAGAGTGCGTTAGTCTATGCCTACTATCTGTTACCGTTTTCCATGATTGTTGTATGTGTAATGATTGCAGGGCGTGAAACACAGCACAATGGCATTCTGAAGATGCTGGCATTGCCGGTCAGCCGTTATGCCTTATCTTTGGCAAAATTTGTTGTTTTGATGTCTTATCTGTTTATGGAAATGGTTGTTTTCCTTGTCGTGTTTTTGATTTCCGGTGTTGTAGCTACACACATGACGGGAATAACAGAAGCTCTACCAATATTCTATCTTGTGAAGTGGTGTGCAGGATTATTCCTTACGATGCTGCCTTGTATAGCTGCTATGTGGGCAATCACGGTATTGTTTGAAAAAACGCTGCTTTCCGTAGGGTTTAATTTGTTCCTTGTCATTCCCGGTGTTTTAATAGCAAATACGCCGATTAGGATTGCATATCCATATTGTTACAGCGGGTATTTGGTATCCTGTTCCCTGCACGATTTTACATCAGAAGGAACAAACACAGCATTTTCAGTGTTTCCATTTTTGCCATGTGCAATCGTGGTATTTATAGTAGCTCTCTTGGTTGCTGTCAGAAAATTTGGTAAGAAAGAAATGAGGTAACTATGGAAAAGAAAAAATTTCAAACTATGAGTATTGTAGCCTTTATCATCAGTGTAATACCCTTTGCGACACTGATTCCTGGAATTATTATTTTAACTTTGCTTTTAACTTTTCTTCAATAGGCAATACGAATGTCAAGAAAAATTCCTGCAGGGAAATCACAATCAATTGTGAATTTGATACAGAAGCGGGATATGTTAAACTTATCTGGAACTGAAAAAATTTAACGTAGTAATTGACGAAAGTATAGGAAAAAGGTACAATGTCTTTTGGTTTATAAATTTTAGCATTTCATTGGAGGAGAGAAAAGTGTCTAGAGTGTATAATTTTTCAGCAGGGCCCGCTGTCCTGCCGGAAGAAGTTTTAAAGGAAGCGGCGGAGGAGATGTTAGACTATAAGGGAACCGGAATGTCGGTTATGGAGATGAGCCATCGCTCCAAGGCTTACGATGCCATTATCAAGGAAGCGAAAGCCGACCTTCGGACATTGCTTGAGATTCCGGATAAATATAAGGTGTTATTTTTACAGGGCGGGGCAAGCCTGATCTTTGCCTCCGTGCCGATGAATCTGATGAAAAATCGTAAGGCGGGTTATATCTTGACCGGTCAGTGGGCGAAGAAAGCATTCGCGGAGGCGAAGATTTACGGCGAGGCGGTAGAATTGGCTTCTTCGGCGGACGAGACATTCTCCTATATTCCGGACTGTTCTGACTTGCCAATCACGGACGACATGGACTATGTGTACATATGTGAGAACAACACGATCTACGGGACAAAGTTTCATACACTGCCCGATACGAAGGGCAAAATTCTTGTCTCGGATGTGTCTTCCTGCTTCCTGTCGGAGCCTATGGATATCTCTCAATACGGAATGGTCTATGCAGGCGTGCAGAAGAATGTCGGTCCGGCAGGCACGCAGGTGGTCATCATCCGGGAGGATCTTCTCACAGACGATGTGCTTCCGGGTACGCCTACCATGATGAAATATAAGATCCATGCGGACAACGATTCGCTGTACAACACGCCGCCCTGCTACGGCATTTATATCTGCGGCAAAGTGTTTAAGTGGCTTTTGAAGAACGGCGGCTTAGAGGCAATGAAAGAGACCAACGAGAAGAAAGCCAAGATTTTATATGACTTCTTAGACGAGAGCGAACTGTTCAAAGGCACAGTGCGAAAAGAAGATCGTTCCCTTATGAATGTGCCGTTTGTGACAGGTAGGGAAGAGCTGGATGCCAAATTCATCAAAGAGGCGACGGCGGCAGGGTTCGTGAATCTCAAAGGACACCGCACCGTGGGCGGCATGCGGGCAAGCATTTACAATGCAATGCCGATGGAAGGTGTGGAGAAATTGGTTGCCTTCATGAGAGAGTTTGAGAAAAATAACGGTTAATATTCAATGAAATTGGGAAATGCCCCTTCGCAGTCTTTTGCAAATTTTGAATGGTAATTGTGAAGGAATGGAACGATAGAATAATTTTATAACATATGTTATTAGAAAAGAGGAACTATAGATGTTTAAATATCATTGTTTGAATCCGATCGCGGGAGTCGGACTTGAGAAATTCAGCGATCAGTATGTAAAGACCGATCATGTGGAGGAAGCGGACGGCATCTTAGTCAGAAGCGCGGCTATGCATGACATGGATCTGCCGGATAATCTGCTTGCCATTGCGAGGGCGGGCGCAGGTGTCAATAATATTCCTTTGGATAAGTGTGCGGAAAAGGGAATCGTAGTATTCAATACTCCCGGCGCGAACGCCAACGGCGTGAAGGAACTTGTGATTGCGGGAATGCTGCTTGCGTCCCGTGATGTGGTAGGCGGCATCGAGTGGGTCAAAGAGAACCAGACAGATGAGAATGTAGGCAAGTCTGCCGAGAAAGCGAAGAAGAATTTTGCAGGCACGGAGATTGAAGGCAAGAAGTTAGGAATCATTGGCTTGGGCGCGATCGGTGTCAGGGTGGCAAATGTGGCGAAGCACCTCGGCATGGAAGTGTACGGCTATGATCCTTATGTGTCCGTCGATGCGGCGTGGAACTTAAGCCGTGATGTGAAGCATGTGCTGAATGTGGAAGAGATTTATGCGGAGTGCGATCTGATCACGATCCATGTGCCGCTCATGGATGCGACGAAAGGCATGGTCAACAAAGATGCCATCGATATGATGAAAGACGGCGTGATCCTGCTCAACTTTGCAAGGGATCTGCTGGTAGATGAGAAAGCAGTGTTAGAGGGGATAGGGAGTGGCAAGATCCGCAAATATGTGTCCGATTTCCCGAATGCCACGACGGCGGGGCAGGAAGGGTGTATCGTGATTCCGCATCTTGGAGCGTCCACGGAAGAATCGGAGGATAACTGTGCGGTGATGGCGGTCAAGGAACTCAAGAATTACTTGGAGAATGGTAATATCATTAACAGTGTCAACTATCCGAAATGCGATATGGGAATCTGTGCGCAGGCGGGACGTGTGGCGATCTTCCACAAGAACATTGCCAATATGATTACGAAATTTACCGCATGTTTCGGTGACAACGGAATCAATATTACCGATATGACCAACAAATCTAAGGGCGAGGTTGCCTATACCATGATCGATATTGAAACGAAGGCTTGTGAGGAGATCATTCAGAAGCTACAGTCGATTAACGGCGTGTTCCGGGTGAGGGTCGTGAAGTAAGATAGAATTTTAAGAAAATATGCAAAGAAAAGCTCCTGTATGGACGTTTATGCCTGCAGGAGCTTTGGTGTCTCATGTTAATTTAGACGGTTAGCGATCTTGGAGAAATTCGCGCCCTCATCTTCGTCCAGCGTTGCCTGAAGCTGGTTTTCTGCCTCGACGGAAGCTTCACTTGCCAGATCCATGTAGAGAATGAACACGTCCTCGATGGACATTCCCTTCTCGTCGGCGATTTCCTGCATAATGGGTTTGAGAGCTTCCAACTGAAAAGATATTCTGGTCTTCTGGGGATCGATATCTTCGAGCGCCTTCTCCGCATATTCATTGATGCGATCCAGTATTTCTTTGTTCTCAGATGTCATGATACACACTCCTTTTGTCGGTTCAATATGGTAACAGATTGGATGGACAGCAGCCTGTATACTGTAAGCGTCCGGAGTTTTATGTTACCAGATAATTCATATTTTAACACTTCGCGCTTGTGCTGTATAGGCTTATTTGCTAAAATATATCTATATATTTATGAATAACAGATTAGACAGGAGACGAGATGGCAAAAGTAAAACCTTTTCGCGCCGTGCGGCCAAGGGCAGATTTAGCGGAGCGTATCGCGGCGCTGCCTTACGATGTGTACAACAGGCGGGAGGCGTATGAGAAAGTACAAGGCGATCCCTATACTTTTCTGAGGGTAGACAGACCGGAGACGCAGTTTGCGGCGGATTATGATATGTATGCGCCGGAAGTCTATGAGAAGGCGAGGGAGCTGTTAGACGGTATGCTGGGTGACGGGCTTTTTATGGAGGAAGAAAGGAACGCATACTATGTGTACGAGCTGGTGATGGACGGACGTTCCCAGGTGGGGATCGGGGCTTGTGCCTCCGTGGATGATTATGAGGCACAGGTTATTAAGAAACATGAGAATACCAGGGCGGACAAGGAGGCAGACCGTATCCGCCATGTGGATGTATGCTGTGCGCAGACGGGACCGATTTTTCTTGCCTATCGAAAAAGAGAAGGAATTGAAGCACAGGTGCGTAAGGCGATGAGCGGTACACCGGTCTATGATTTCATGGCGGACGACGGGATCACGCACAGGATATGGGTGATCGACGATGCGGACGATGTGGAGCAGATCAGAAGAGAGTTTGAGCAGGTTGAATCGATCTACATCGCGGACGGGCATCACAGATGCGCTTCGGCGGTCAGGGTGTCGCAGATGCGCAGGAAGGCTCATCCGGAATACACAGGGGAAGAACAGTTCAACTATTTTCTCTCGGTTCTGTTTCCAGACGATCAGTTGATGATTATGGACTATAATCGGGTGGTCAGATCGTTAAATGGATATTCCGAGGAAGAATTTCTTGAGAGGACCGGACAGATATTCGATGTCTCCCCGGCGGGTGCAGAGCCGTACCACCCCAGATGCAAGGGAGAGATCGGTATGTATCTTGGCGATAGGTGGTACTGTCTGAAAGTCAGAGGGGAGCGGTACACCGGCGATGCAGTGTCCGACCTTGACGTGTCGATCTTACAACAGGATCTTTTGAAGCCGGTGTTAGGAATTTCCGATCCGAAGGTGGATGACCGGATTGATTTCGTGGGCGGCATCCGGGGATTGAAGGAACTGGAGGAACGTGTACATAAGGACGCGAAGGCGGCGTTTGCCATGTATCCGACCGATATCCATGAATTGTTCGCCGTATCTGACGCGGGTAAGCTTATGCCGCCGAAATCGACGTGGTTTGAGCCGAAACTGCGGAGCGGGCTTCTGATTCACAGGATAGAGCGGTGAAGACGGACAACTGGCATCACAACACAGAATAGCAAGCAATAGAAGGGAGAAGACATGAATAAGAGATTATATAAACTGATGAACTGGCCTAAAATAGAAGAGATCGTATATTCGGAGTCGGACGATCCGCATGCGGTTCTCGGCGCACATACGGCAGGATCTTCCGTGCTGGTGCAGACTTTTCAGCCCGGTGCAAAGAGTGTGCGCATACAGCTCGTGGAGGGCGACAAGAGCTACAAGATGGAGATGGCGGACGAGGAAGGTTTCTTCGCGGCGCTTATTCCGGGGAAAAAGATTCCGGAATATGAGTATATAGTCGAGGAGGAGGACGGTACATTAAAGAAGATAAAGGATGCTTATCTTTTTTCTCCACAGATCACGAAAGAGGATACGGAGAAATTTAATGCAGGCATTCACTATAGGATCTATGAGAAATTGGGTGCGCACCCCATGAAAATAGACGGCGTGGAGGGTGTGTTGTTTGCTGTGTGGGCGCCCAATGCCCTGCGTGTCAGCGTGGTGGGTGATTTCAACGGATGGGACGGCAGGATCAACCAGATGCGGAGACTTTGGGATTCCGGCATTTTTGAACTGTTTGTGCCCGATGTCAAGGCGGGGGAATGTTATAAGTTTGAGATCAAGGCAAAAGGCGGACTGACGTTTATGAAAGCCGACCCTTACGCTTTTGGACAGCAGCTCCGGCCGGAGAATGCGTCGATTGTCAGGGAGATAGAAGGTTTTCTTTGGGAAGACAACAAGTGGATGAAGAATCGCGCCAAACTTCAGTCACAGGATGAGCCGATCAATGTCTATGAGGTTTATCTTGGCTCATTTGTAAAGCCCGACGACGGCAGAGAATATTATAATTATAGGGAACTTGCGCCCAAGCTGATAGAGTATGTCAAGAGGATGGGCTATACGCATGTGGAACTGATGCCCGTGATGGAACACCCGTTTGACGCTTCGTGGGGGTATCAGGTGATCGGGTATTATGCGCCTACATCAAGATATGGCACAGCGGAAGACTTCATGTATTTTATGAATGAGATGCACAAGGCGGGGATCGGTGTGATTTTAGACTGGGTTCCGGCGCATTTTCCAAGGGATACCCACGGATTGTCGGGATTTGATGGCACTTGCCTGTATGAACATCAAGATCCCCGACAAGGTTTCCATCCTCATTGGGGAACGCTGATCTACAATTATGGTAGGCCGGAGGTACGCAACTATCTGATTGCCAATGCGCTTTACTGGGTGGAACAGTACCATGCGGACGGCATCCGTATTGATGCGGTCGCTTCGATGCTGTATCTCGATTATGGCAAGAACGACGGGGAGTGGGTTGCCAATATTTATGGCGGCAATGAGAACCTTGAGGCGGTCGATTTTATGAAACATCTCAATTCCGTTATGAAGAAACGCAACGAGGGTGTTCTGATGATCGCGGAAGAATCCACGGCATGGCCTAAGATTACGGGCGATCTGGATGATGACGGCCTCGGATTCGACTTAAAATGGAATATGGGATTTATGAACGATTACATCAGCTATATCAAGACAGATCCTTATTTCCGTTCGGGACGGCACAACGACTTGACGTTCAGCATGATCTATGCCTACAGCGAGAAGTTTATGCTGGTATTCTCACATGACGAGGTGGTGCATGGCAAGGCGACGCTTCTAGGCAAGATGCCTGGCACAAGAGAAGAGCAGTTCGCGAACATGCGGCTGACTTACGCTTACCATATGACCCATCCGGGCAAGAAACTGATCTTTATGGGACAGGATATCGGTGAGTACGATGAATTTAATGAGGCGCGGTCGGTGGAATGGGAATTGCTCGACAATGACGACCATGCGAAATTAAACCGCATGGTAGCGGATATGAATAAACTGTACACATCGAAACCGGCGTTGTATGCGAAAGATACTTCCTGGGAAGGCTTTGAGTGGATTAATTGTATCACGCCCAATGCATGTATGTTGTCCTATCTTCGTAAAGCGGATAAGCCGGAGGAGATGCTTGTGGTTGTGGCGAACTTTGCCAATCTGGAACAGAGGTTCCGCGTTGGCGTGCCTTATGAGGGCAAATATAAGGAAATATTAAATACGGACGCTAAGATTTACGGCGGAAGCGGTACGGTAAATAAGAAAGTTTGCGAGACGGTCGATGTGGAGTGGGATGGTAAGCCGTGTGCGATCGATATGGTGAGTGCACCGCTCTCGATCAGTATTTTCTCATACACGCCTTATACGGCGAAAGAGAAAGCCGAGATTGAGAAGATACGCGCCGAGAAGATTCGGCAGGAGCAGGAAGAAAGAGAGCGCAGGGAAGCAAAAGAAGCGGCGGATGCGATTGCCAAGGAAGCCGAGGAAGCCAAGAGGCTTGCGAAGATCGCTGCCGCAGAAGCCAAGGAGAGAGCCAAAGAAGCAGAGAAAATGATCAAAAAGGCAAAAGAGGCGGCGGATAAACTGCAGAAGATCACACAAGAGCAGGAGAAGAGGAAGAAGGAGCATTGATCCATACATGATTTTGTATCTTACGGCGGCAGTGGTGACGACACTGCTTGCCGGAATGGTGGATAACCATCCGAATATACAACCTTATAAGACCACGAGACAGCAGATGTGCAACCGACTCTGTCTGGCAGCTATTTTTCTGATTTTGTTTGCGTTGTCGGCATCCAGGGTGAATGTGGGGAACGACTATGCAAAATATGTGGAATTTATGCATCTTGTCAACTGTGATGCGTATGTGCCGACGGAAGCTGGATTTAATCTGCTCGTCAAGGTCATATATGGTTTGTCGGGATTTGAGAATTTTCTTCTGGTATTTGCGGTCTATGCGTTTGTGACGATCCTGTTGTTTTTGCTCGCGATCTATGAGCAGAGTGATGAGTTTGCGATGACGTTTTTCTTATTCATGGCGTTGGGGTATTATTTTCAGACGTTCAGCACCGTGCGTTATTATCTTGCACTGGCGGTTGCGCTGTATTCTATGAAATTCGTCATACGTAGGCAGTGGGGGAGATTTCTTCTGCTGGTCATTCTGGGTTCGTTTTTTCATAAGTCGCTGTTGGTCATTCTCCCGCTCTACTTTCTGGCATCCGTCACATGGAAAAAGTGGCAGCTTGCGCTGATGGCGGTGTTTTGCACGACGTTTCTGTTTTTGCAGGATTTCTATCTGAAAGTGGTAGTATTTTTGTACCCAAGTTATGAGGATACGGAATATCTTGAGGGCGGCACGAGTTATATCAATATCCTGCGCTGCCTTGCTGTCCTTGTTTTATCGCTTTTCTATTACCGGAAGTCTATACGGGGAGATCGAAGGATGCAGTTTTATTTTTATCTGAATCTAGGGGCACTCGTGCTTTATGTATTCTGCTCTTTTTTGCCGATCATATCCCGTATCGGATATTATCTGACGATCAGTCATATCCTGTTCCTTCCGGCGATGCTTCGTGAGACGGAGAATGAGAAACTGCGGAAACTTTTGCGGGCAGGCATGATTGCGGCGGCGGTCTGCTATTTTTCGATTTTTATGAGCAGGGCGTATGATGACGGACTGCGGATACTTCCCTATCAGAGTTTTTTCTTTCATGACATGGTGGATATCTTATCGGATGTAAATTAATGGAATGGAGATGAACATGAAACTATCGATCATTGTCCCGGTCTATAATATGGCGGCTGACGGAAAGCTTAAGTATTGTCTGGAATCGCTGGTGCACCAGACGATCACGGATTATGAGATCATTGCGGTGGACGACTGCTCTACGGATTCGTCCATGGAAATTTTGCTATCTTATGAAAAAAAATATCCGGAGAAATTTCATGCAATCCATTCCGAGGTGAACCGGAAACAGGGCGGCGCGAAAAATATCGGTATGGCGCGCGCGAAGGGCGAATGGATTGGTTTTATCGACAGTGACGACTGGGTGACGCCGGATTTCTATGAGAGATTGATCGGCAAAGGGGAAGAAACCGGCGCGGATATGGTGGGCTGCGACTATCATATGACGG
>JAMPGN010000040.1 GCA_023663915.1 Eubacterium sp.
TAGGAAGAATGCCAATCGCAATTCCTGCGGGTGTTACCGTAGAAGTGGCAGAAAATAACAAAGTGACTGTAAAAGGTCCTAAAGGAACACTTGAGAGAGTGCTTCCGTCAGAGATGGAAATCAAGGTAGAAGGCGATCAGGTAATCGTATCCAGACCGAATGACTTAAAGAAAATGAAGTCTTTCCACGGTCTGACAAGAACACTGATCAACAATATGGTAGTCGGCGTTACGCAGGGCTACGAGAAAAAGTTGGAAGTAAACGGCGTAGGTTACAGGGCATCCAAGTCCGGCAAGACGCTGACGCTCAACCTGGGTTATTCCCATCCGGTTGAGATGACAGATCCCGAAGGAGTCGAGACTGTTGTGGAAGGGCAGAACGTAATCATCGTCAAAGGTATTGATAAAGAAAAAGTTGGTCAATTTGCGGCTGAGATCAGAGATAAGAGAAGACCGGAGCCTTACAAGGGCAAGGGTATCAAATATGCTGATGAGACAATTAGACGTAAAGTTGGTAAGACTGGTAAGAAATAGCAGATAAGGAGAGTATGAAAATGGTTAGTAAGGAATCAAGACAAAAAGTTCGTGTAAAAAAACACAAGAGACTGCGTAACCGTTTCAGCGGCACCGCGGAGAGACCGCGTCTGGCAGTATTCAGAAGTAATAATCATATGTATGCTCAAATTATTGACGATACCGTTGGAAATACTTTAGTTTCAGCGTCTACTCTCGAGAAGCCTGTGAAGTCTGAACTGGAGAAAACCAATAACGTTGATGCAGCAGCATATGTAGGAACAGTAATCGCTAAGAGAGCAATTGAAAAAGGCATTAAGACGGTTGTCTTTGACAGAGGCGGCTTTTTATACCATGGTAAGATTGCAGCATTAGCTGACGCGGCCAGAGAAGCTGGCTTAGAATTCTAGGAAGGGAGAGGGAAATCACATGAGACGTACAATCATTGATGTAAGTCAGTTAGAGTTGACTGAAAAAGTAGTAACGATCAAACGTGTTACTAAGGTTGTTAAAGGTGGCCGCAACATGCGTTTCACGGCTCTTGTAGTAGTCGGTGACAGCAATGGTCATGTTGGCGCCGGTCTGGGTAAAGCAACTGAAATCCCTGAAGCAATTCGCAAAGGCAAGGAAGATGCAATCAAGAATTTAGTTTCGGTTGCACTTGATGATAAGAACAGTATCACACATGATTTCATCGGCAAGTTTGGTTCCGCTTCTGTGCTCCTTAAGAGAGCTCCGGAAGGTACTGGTATCATCGCGGGCGGTCCGGCGCGTGTTGTATGCGAGCTTGCAGGAATCAAGAATATCCGTACAAAGTCTTTGGGCTCCAACAACAAGCAGAACGTTGTACTTGCTACAATCGCGGGCTTAAGCCAGTTAAAGACTCCTGAAGAAGTAGCTAAGAAACGCGGTAAATCCGTAGAAGAGATTCGCGCTTAAGTTACCGTAAGTTTGTAAATGGTCAGAATATTTAGGAGGAAAATGAAATGGCAGCAGAAACAGATAAGAAATTAAAGATTACTTTAGTCAGATCTACCATTGGTCAGGTTCCGAAGAATAGGGCTACAGTTGCAGCCATGGGACTTCGGAAGATCAATCAGACAGTAGTACTGCCTGATAATGCGGCAACCAGAGGTCAGATCCGGAAAGTAAGACATATGGTTAAAGTAGAAGAAGCGTAAAGGAGGTGTCAGAATGGAATTATCAAACTTAAGACCCGCAGAAGGGTCAAAACACAGTGATAATTTTAGAAGAGGCCGTGGACATGGTTCAGGCAACGGTAAGACAGCCGGCAAGGGACACAAGGGTCAGAAAGCTCGTTCAGGCGCGCCGAGACCGGGTTTTGAAGGTGGTCAGATGCCGTTATACAGACGTATTCCTAAGAGAGGATTCAAATGCAGAAACTCCAAAGAAATCGTCGCAATCAATCTGAGTGCTTTGGAAGCATTCGACAACGGTGCAGCAGTTGATGTGAATGCATTGATCGAAAAGGGAATCATTAAAAATCCCCGCGATGGTGTTAAGATTCTTGGAAACGGAGAATTTACTAAGAAACTCGATGTTAAAGTGAATGCCTTCAGCGCATCTGCAAAAGAGAAGATCGAGGCGCTTGGTGGAACAGCAGAGGTGATTTAATGTTTACAACCTTAAAGAATGCATTTAAGATCAAAGAAATCAGACAAAAGTTATTCTTTACATTTATGATGTTAGTTGTGATCCGTTTCGGATCACAGCTTCCCGTTCCGGGTATTAACAGAAACTTTTTTGCAGACTGGTTTGCACAGCAGACCGGCGATGCGTTTAATTTCTTTGATGCTTTTACAGGCGGGTCATTTCTGAACATGTCTATTCTTGCATTAAATATCACGCCGTATATCACATCGTCTATCATTATGCAGCTCATGACGATAGCGATTCCCAAGCTGGAAGAGATGCAGCGTGACGGTGCGGATGGACGGAAGAAGATCGCATCGATAACAAGATATGTGACAGTGGCTCTTGCCTTGATTGAGGCGAGCGCTATGGCGATCGGTTTTGGTCGTCAGGGACTCCTTCAGACTTATAATGTGATAAATGTCATTACGGTTATCGCGGCATTGACCGCAGGCAGCGCGTTCTTGATGTGGATCGGTGAGAGAATCACCGAGAGAGGCGTTGGAAACGGTATCTCCATCGTGCTGACGATCAATATCTTATCGCGTATGCCGCAGGATATCACGCAGTTATTTGAGCAGTTTGTAATCGGCAGGTCTATTGCAAAAGGCGTGGTGGCTGCTATCATTATCATTGCCATTATCGTACTCATGGTCGTACTTGTCATTATTTTAAATGACGGTGTGCGGAAGATTCCCGTACAGTACGCCAAGAAAGTGCAGGGCAGGAAAATGGTTGGCGGTCAGACGACAAATATCCCCTTGAAGATTAATACATCGGGTGTTATTCCGGTTATCTTCGCGTCATCCCTGATGCAGCTTCCGGTGATTATCTGTTCCTTTTTCAATATTAACGGGACAGGCGTGTGGGGTGAGATTTTAAAAGGATTGAACTCTAATTACTGGTGTAATCCGAGCCAGCCGGTTTATTCGATCGGTTTGGTAGTGTATATTGTGCTGGTCATTCTTTTTGCATATTTTTATACTTCCATTACTTTCAATCCTTTAGAGATTGCAGAGAACATGAAGAAACAGGGCGGGTTTATTCCGGGGATCAGACCGGGCAGGCCCACAAGTGATTATCTGAATAAGGTACTTACCTATATTATCTTCATTGGTGCAGTCGGACTTACGATTGTATGTGTCGTGCCTTATTTCTTTAATGGAGTATTCGGCGCGAGCGTATCTTTCAGCGGAACGAGTCTGATCATTATCGTGAGCGTCGTTCTGGAGACGGTCAAACAGATAGAATCCCAGATGTTAGTCCGCAACTATAAAGGATTCTTAAACGACTAATGTATATGAGTATTGTAGGGACGAGCATGAGTATTGGCGCGTCCTTACATTAATTTAGTGTATGGAATATTTTGCAGGTTTGTGTCGGAGCGTCACAAATTTGTCTGATGGCAGACGCGAATTTGAAATTTGCGCCGTCCCGTTGTGTAAACGCTCCGGAATGGAGATTAAAATGAAAATAATTATGTTAGGTGCGCCCGGTGCGGGCAAAGGAACACAGGCTAAGATGATCGCCGGGAAGTATGATATCCCGCATGTTTCCACGGGCGATATTTTTCGGGCAAACATCAAGAACGGCACGGAACTTGGCATGGAGGCAAAGAAGTACATGGATCAGGGATTGTTAGTTCCGGATGAACTGACAGTAAAGATCCTTCTCGACAGAGTGGCAAAAGAAGACTGCAGGAATGGATATGTGCTGGATGGATTTCCGAGAACAATCCCGCAGGCGGAAGTGTTAGACAAGGCGCTTACAGAACTTGGCGATCAGATCGATTACGCGATCGATGTGGATGTACCTGACGAGAACATCATAAAGAGAATGAGTGGAAGACGCGCATGCCCTTCCTGTGGGGCGACATATCATATAGAGCATATACCGCCCAAGAAAGAAGGAATCTGTGATACATGCGGCGAGGAACTGGTGCTTCGCGATGATGATAAACCGGAGACCGTGCAGAACCGCTTGAGCGTGTACCATGAACAGACACAGCCGCTTATCGATTTCTATGCGGCGAAAGGTATCTTGAAAACAGTAGATGGTACGATGGATATGAAAGATGTGTTTGACGCTGTCACGGCGATTCTTCAGGCTTAAAGATTTACCGGGCATGGAGAGGAGACGGCATGGCAATCACAATCAAGTCACCGAGGGAAATAGAATTAATGCGTAAATCGTGTCGGCTGCTCAGTCGGGTACATGATGAACTGGCGAAAGTCATCCGTCCGGGGATATCCACTAAGCAGATCGACAGGATATGTGAGGAGATTATCAGAAGTTATGGATGTACCCCAAATTTCCTGCACTATCAAGGATATCCGGCATCGGTATGCGTTTCCGTGAATGAGGAAGTCGTGCACGGCATACCGAGAGACGACCGTATCATCCAGGAGGGGGACATTGTCAGTCTGGACACGGGGCTGATCTATCATGGCTATCATTCCGATGCGGCAAGAACCCACGCGGTAGGGCAGGTCAGCGCCGAGGCACAGAAATTGATCGATGTGACCAGACAGAGTTTTTATGAGGGAATCAGGATGGCAAGGGCGGGAAACCACCTGCATGATATCTCCAATGCGATTGCCGCCTATATTACCCCTTTCGGATACGGGATCGTCAGGGATCTGGTAGGACACGGTATCGGGACGCATATGCATGAGCCGCCGCAGATTCCTAATTTTGCCCAGAGGAGAAGAGGACCGAAGCTCCGCGCGGGCATGACGCTTGCGATTGAGCCGATGGTGAATATGGGATGCGCTGATGTGGAATGGCTGGACGATGAATGGACGGTTATCTCAGCGGATCATTCCCTGTCAGCACATTATGAGAACACGGTACTCATCACAGAAGGTGAGCCGGAGATACTGACGCTTGGCAAAATACCGTAAGCGGGCGGAAGCATAGTATTTGACTGACCGGAGGGCATACAATAACCGGCGGAGATATTAATAATAGGAAGAAAGGCATTATTTATGGTAGGAATGCTTGCAGTATCCAGGGCGGGGCATGACAGCGCGACGACTTATGTCATAATAGAGGAAGACAGCGAATATGTATATTTAGCTGACGGCAGGATTAGAACCGTGGACAGACCGAAGAAAAAGAACAGGAAGCATATTCAGGTTGTCAAGAAAGTACAGATGGAGAAACCGGACGACGGTTTTAAAGATTTAGAGATCAGGAAAGCAATTAAAAAATATCAGGAGGAAGCAAATGTCAAAAGCTGATGTAATTGAAATCGAAGGAACAGTCATTGAGAAATTGCCGAACACCATGTTTCAGGTTGAACTGGAGAACGGACATGTGGTGCTGGCGCACATAAGCGGCAAACTGCGTCAGAACTTTATCCGTATCTTACCCGGTGATAAAGTGACTCTGGAATTGTCACCTTACGATTTGTCGAAAGGAAGGATTATCTGGAGGGATAAATAATTCGGTAAGACGGCTCAATAAAAGGGGCAGCCGAAGATCAACAGAAGGTCAACAAAAGATTCAGAAAACCGCTTGCCAAACATAAAGTTTGATGATATAATGTAAAACGGTCTTTTTTGAAAGGAGGGTTTGAGATGAAAGTAAGATCATCAGTAAAACCGATTTGCGAAAAGTGCAAAGTTATTAAAAGAAAAGGAAAGATCAGAGTAATTTGTGAAAATCCGAAACATAAACAGGTACAAGGTTAATCCCCGGAGAGTTTGAGTTTAAACGGGGTTCTTGCCTATTTCATATAGATAGATGCCGGAGCCTATGGGAGATTACTTTTTGATACCAGCAAATATGTTTGGATAGATCGGATGTCTGATCCGATTGGGTAGAACCTACCCCAGTCAATTAGTAAAGCGGGCAAGCTCGCTTTCGGGATTATGGGTAATGTCCATGAGATGTGCTGCATCTTGAACAGACCCATTCGCAGACTTGCTGCAGTCCCGAACGAAACGTAAAGGAAAATGGAGGAAACGTAAATGGCTCGTATTGCAGGTGTTGATTTACCCAGAGAGAAACGTGTGGAGATTGGTTTGACTTATATCTACGGGATCGGTAGAGTGAGCGCAAACAAGATTCTTAAGGCGGCTAATGTAAATCCTGATACCCGTGTCAGAGAGTTGACTGACGACGAGGTAAAGAGGCTTGCCGAAGTGATCGAGAGGGATTACATGGTAGAAGGTGATCTCAGAAGAGAGATCGCGCTGAATATCAAACGTCTTCAGGAGATTGGATGCTACAGGGGCATTCGTCACAGGAAAGGTCTTCCGGTTCGTGGTCAGAATACGAAGACCAATGCAAGAACAAGAAAAGGTCCTAAGAGGACAGTAGCAAACAAGAAGAAGTAACAAAACGGGCGGAGTCCGTTTGCGAGATCTGCCGCTTGTGCTGTGCAGACTCGAGAAAGAGAACAATATTTATAGAATAAAAGAAAGGTGAAAAGTAGGTTAGTTTATTATGGCTAAAAAAGTTACCAAAAAAGTGACAAAAAAGCGTGTAAAGAAAAACGTTGAACGTGGACAGGCACATATCCAGTCTTCTTTTAACAATACGATCGTTACCCTGACGGACACCGAGGGGAACGCGCTGAGCTGGGCAAGTGCAGGTGGTCTTGGTTTTAGAGGTTCAAGGAAATCTACTCCCTATGCAGCACAGATGGCTGCAGAGACAGCGGCGAAGGCTGCGCTGATTCATGGCTTAAAGACAGTAGATGTTATGGTTAAGGGACCCGGTTCAGGCCGTGAGGCTGCAATCCGTGCATTACAGGCATGCGGTCTGGAAGTAACCAGTATCCGTGACGTAACTCCGGTACCTCATAACGGATGCCGTCCGCCGAAGCGGCGTCGCGTCTAAAAGAACGAAAAGAATTTCTAAGCCTGCAAAAGACGCAGCCAAAGAAATTCTATATTTCGTTCAACAAAGAGAATTTCTAATGCAACAAAATACGTTGCCTAAGAAATTCTATACTTTGTTTAAGAGAATCGTAAAAAACACGATTCTCTGTGTTGAATGGTCAACGATTTGGAAGAAGGCGCCAAGTGTGGCGTTGTAAACAAAATTATAATGAGAGGAGCCAAAATTATGGCAGTAAACAGAGTTCCAGTATTAAAAAGATGCAGATCACTTGATTTAGATCCTACTTATTTAGGATATGATAAGAAATCGAACAGAACATCGGCAAGAGCCGGTAAGAAGGTCAGCGAGTATGGTCTTCAGCTTCGTGAGAAACAGAAAGCAAAATTTATCTATGGTGTACTTGAGAAACCTTTCCGTAATTATTACAAGAAAGCGGATAGAATGCAGGGTATGACCGGTGAGAACCTTATGGTCATGCTGGAGAGCAGACTGGACAGTGTCGTGTTCAGAATGGGATTTGCAAGAACAAGAAGAGAGGCAAGGCAGGTAGTAGGTCACAAGCATTTCCTTGTGAACGGCAAACCTGTTCAGATTCCTTCTTACTTAGTTAAGGCAGGAGATGTGGTCGAAGTAAGGGAGAAAGCGAAATCCTTACAGAGATATAAAGATATCCTCGAAGTGACAGCAGGAAGACTTGTTCCGGAATGGATCGAGGTAGATCAGGAAGCATTAAAAGGAACAGTTAAGTACCTTCCGACGAGAGAGATGATCGATGTTCCGGTCAACGAGATGCTTATTGTCGAGTTGTACTCCAAATAAGAAGACGAAAACGGTAATCCAGCAACATGTTCGCAAAGGAGGGTATTTGCGTGTTTGATTTTGAGAGACCTAATATTGAGGTTGCGGAAATCTCAGAAGATAAAAAGTATGGTAAATTCGTAGTTGAGCCGTTGGAGAGAGGCTACGGTATTACCCTTGGTAATTCTCTCAGAAGAATTATGCTTTCTTCTTTACCGGGTGCAGCAGTGAGCCAAGTTAAGATCGAAGGGGTTTTGCATGAATTTAGTTCTATTCCCGGCGTGAAGGAAGATGTTACAGAGATTATCATGAACATTAAGAGCCTTGCAATCAAGAATAGCAGCGATACCAATGAGCCTAAGACCGCATATATCGAGTATGAAGGCGAGGGCATTGTCAGAGCGTCCGATATTCAGGTGGATCAGGATATTGAGATCCTGAATCCGGATCTGGTGATTGCCACATTAAGCGGCAAAGATACGAAGTTATATATGGAACTGACGATCACAAGAGGCAGGGGTTATGTCAGCTCGGACCGAAATAAAACAGATGATCTTCCGATTGGCGTGATTGCGGTCGATTCCATCTATACACCTGTCGAAAGGGTAAACGTAACGGTTGAGAATACGCGTGTCGGTCAGATTACCGATTTTGATAAACTGACATTGGATGTGTATACGAACGGAACTTTGGTTCCCGATGAGGCGGTCAGTCTTGCGGCGAAAGTATTGAGCGAGCATTTAAGCCTTTTCATCGATCTGTCCGAGAATGCCAAGACTGCGGAAGTCATGGTAGAGAAGGAAGACGACGAGAAAGAGAAAGTATTGGAGATGAGCATTGACGAGTTGGAGTTGTCTGTTCGTTCTTACAACTGCTTGAAGAGAGCCGGAATCAATACGGTAGAAGAATTAACCAATAAGACTTCCGATGACATGATGAAAGTCCGTAACCTGGGACGCAAGTCTCTGGAGGAAGTTTTAGCGAAGTTAAAAGAATTAGGCTTGCAGCTCAATCCGAGCGATGAAGCTTAAGCAACATATGTGTGGCGTGTGGGATAAGCCCGAAGTGCACCGATGCGTCTGCTCATGAATGGAACTATAAACGCATTCGGTAAGTAAGCCCAAAGTGCGTTGCCGGATGTACACCATGATGAGGGAGAGAACTCCCCAGTGAGAAAGGAGCCTGTTATGGCAAAATACAGAAAACTCGGAAGGACATCTGACCAGAGAAAAGCGCTGCTTAGAAGTCAGGTGACAGCCCTTCTGTATCACGGCAAGATCATTACGACAGAGGCGAGGGCGAAAGAAGTCCGTAAGATTGCGGAACACTTGATTGCTTTGGCAGCAAAGGAGAAAGATAACTTTGAGACCGTCAAAGTTACCGCCAAAGTTCCACGCAAGGACAAAGATGGTAAGAGAGTCAAAGAAGTCGTAGACGGCAAGAAAGTTACCGTTTACGATATGGTTGAGAAAGAGATCAAGAAAGACCTGCCTTCCAGATTACATGCGAGAAGACAGATATTGAAAGTGTTATATCCTGTCAAGGAAGTGCCCAGTACGCCGGCAGGAAGAAAAAGAGGAACGAAGCAGGTTGACTTAGCAGCGAAGCTTTTTGATGAATATGGGCCTAAATATGCAAGCCGTAATGGCGGTTACACAAGAATCATCAAGATCGGCCCCCGTAAGGGAGATGCAGCAATGGAAGTGGTTCTTGAACTGGTATAGGATTGATAATAATGCCTCGCACGAATGTGCGGGGCATTCTTTTTTCGAGTTCGCGAAGCGAATCTCGCAAACGAGCGTTAGTTTGTTTTTTTACGGTAAAACGATCTGGAAATGCTGGTAATCCTTGCAGGAGTTCCAGTTGCCGCCCCATGTGAAACCATGCTCCGTGAACAGCCTGTAGCAAAGGTCGTTTTCATCGATCTTATACGGGAAATCCTGGGAACGGTCGGCATAGATTTCGCTCCCTTTCGGGGAAATATAGGTTTCTCCATTTGCACCTCTGTTAAATACGACGTATGGATTGTAAAACGGGTTGATATCTATGGCGCAGCCGAGTGCGTGTTTGGAAAGGCTGTCGGTGCCGTCTACTACTCTGTAGTTGAAGCAGGAAGTGTTGTTGTCCATCATGGAGAGCGTGTCATCCCCATCATATTCGTCGATCAGGCGGACGCGTTCAAGCTGATACCCATTCCGGAATAATTCATAGAAGATTTCCACCATATCCTGCGCAATGGCTTTGTTGCAGATCAGCTCGCCTTTCTGTTCTTCTCCGTTGAAATCGATATAGGTAAGTCCGACATAATTTAAATCTTCATAAGGTACAGTACAGCCGGTTTCCGGATAAGATATACCGGTGATCCTCTGCTTAATATCTTCACTCAATGGTTCATAGTAGAATCCGGGCTGGTAGGTGGTTCTGTCCTGTGAGTCTGCCATATCATTATTCTCCTTTTCAGAAGTTTCCGTGTCCGAAGTCGGTGGTTTCGGATTTCCAATGTCTAAGGCTTCTTCCGGTTTTTCGGCGTCTGAGGATACCTTATTTGGAATTTCCGTATTTGAAGCCGGCTCTTTTAAACCATTATATTCAAGAAGGTCCGTATTGGTTTCAGTATTCGGTTCAGGGATTGTGTTCGTATCGTCGGATGGGCTGATATCGGATTCCGTCCCGTATGCCTGCTCCGGATTGTTGCGTGCGTATTCTTCCAATGTCTCGGATCCGGTCAAGTAATGTGCTAAAGAGGCACATACCATAATCAGAAAAAGAAGAAAAACGGTAGGTTTCGCAGCGATACGCAACAGTTCTTTCCAGTTAGCAGGCGTTTTATCGGATGAAGCATTTTGTGACATATGTGTCATACCTCCTAAAATTGCATCTGTTGTTATACAATAAATGACTTAGACAGCTAAGAGTAGATCGGATATACAAAAGTGTATCGAATCACTTATAAGCAGTATCTAGTATAACACAGAATGCCGTGCTTTTGATAGAGAAACATTTTGACAGATAATTAAAGCAGAAAAGTGAAAAGGGCATATAACAGAAAACATTCTGCAAAAAGGCTTTTCATAGAAAAACTTGTGTTTTGGGATATTAGTTAGTATAATAGTAAGCGCAAGTCTGGCGGCGGCTGAAATATATGGTTATAATATTGGCATTGCCGCAGTATTAGCAACAGGGGAAATGCCAGGATGGGAATCATAAAAACTGACAAGTTAGTGTTTGAATATATCAGACGTGATGAAGAAGGCAATGTGGAGGGCATCACGCGGGCGGTGGATGAGGTTGATCTGGATGTGAAGCAGGGAGACTTCGTTGCGATTCTGGGGCATAATGGTTCCGGGAAGTCTACGCTTGCCAAGCATATCAATGCCATTCTCTATCCGACGGAGGGAACCGTGTGGGTGGATGGCATGGATACACAGGATGAGAAAGAATTGTGGAATATCAGGCAGGAAGCGGGGATGGTGTTCCAGAATCCCGACAATCAGATCATCGGACAGGTAGTCGAGGAGGATGTGGGATTCGGACCGGAGAATATGGGCGTGCCCACGGAAGAGATCTGGGCGCGGGTGGAAGAGAGCCTCAAAGCGGTTGGAATGTATCAATACCGCAAGTACTCCCCCAATAAGCTTTCCGGCGGGCAGAAACAGCGTGTCTCGATAGCGGGTGTGATTGCCATGCATCCGAAATGCATTATTCTGGATGAGCCGACGGCAATGCTCGATCCCAACGGGCGTAAAGAAGTGGTGCGCGCGGTGAGAGGGTTAAATGATGTGGAAGGGATCACAGTCGTTCTCATTACACATTATATGGAAGAGATTATTCATGCAGATAAAGTATTTGTTATGGATAAGGGCAGGATTGCCATGCAGGGTACGCCGCGTGAGATTTTTTCCCAGGTGGATAAGCTGAAAGAACTGAGGCTCGACGTACCACAAGTGACCCTGCTCGCCCATGAACTGCAAAAGAGCGGTGTCAGACTGCCGGACGGTATTCTGACGGTAGATGAGCTGACACGTGAACTGCTGGCGGTTCAGAGATAGCCGGAAGTGAGAGAGCTTAGTGCTGTCTGGAGATATCTGATGACTGAATTAGCAGACGGCTTGGCGGTTTGGAAAGTGACACAAATAAGACAGGCGAAAGGACAGTACGATGTCGATTATTTTAGATCATGTGAATTATGTGTACGGTGGGGATACAACGCTTGCAGTACATGCGCTTAAGGATATCAATCTGGTGATTCCGGATGGACAGTTTATCGGATTGATCGGACATACCGGTTCGGGCAAATCTACGCTGGTACAGCATTTGAACGGGTTAATTAAGCCCACCAGCGGTAATATTTATTTTAACGGGGAAGATATCCACGCGCAGGATTATGATAAAAAGAAACTGCGCAGCAAGGTCGGGCTGGTCTTTCAGTATCCGGAGCACCAGTTGTTTGAGATCGATGTTTTTACGGATGTATGCTTTGGACCGAAGAATTTAGGTTTGTCCAAGCAGGAGACGGAATTGCGTGCCTATGCCGCATTGAAACAGGTGGGACTTGAGGATGACTATTTCTATCAGTCACCTTTTGACCTGTCGGGCGGACAGAAACGCCGGGTAGCGATCGCCGGGGTTCTTGCTATGAAGCCGGAGGCGCTCGTTCTGGACGAGCCGACGGCGGGACTCGATCCCAAAGGAAGGGATGAAATACTGGATCAGATCGCGAAGCTCAAGGAGGAAACGGGCATCACGGTTATTCTCGTGTCGCACAGTATGGAAGACGTGGCAAAGTATGTGGAGCGGATTATCGTGATGAATCAGGGCAGTGTGTTGTATGATGATACGCCAAAAGAAGTCTTTCAACATTACCGTGAGTTGGAAGAAGTGGGGCTTGCGGCACCGCAGGTAACGTATATCATGCAGGCATTACATAAGAGCGGAATGCCGGTCAGAACCGATGCGACGACCATCGAGGAGGCAAAGCAGGAGATTCTGCGTGCGCTGAAGCAGTAGTGTGAAAGGAAGAAGTTATGTTACGAGATATTACATTGGGCCAGTATTATCAGACGGATTCTGTCATACATAAATTGGACCCGCGGGTGAAACTAGTGGCAACGATATGCTTTATCATATCGCTTTTCGTGGTAAAAAGCTGGGTGGGCTATGTGGCAGCCGCCATTTTTCTGGCAGTGATGATCAGACTGTCCAATGTCCCTTTTCAATATATGGTAAAAGGGATGAAGGCGATCGTTTTTATCTTATTGATTACGGTGGTGTTTAACCTGTTTCTGACACCAGGGGAAGTGCTGGTGTCCGTGTGGAAATTAAAGATCACGAGGGAAGGACTGCAGCTTGCAGTGATGATGGCGGTACGGCTGTCGTTTTTGATCGTTGGTTCATCTGTGATGACGCTGACCACGACACCGAACAGTCTGACGGATGGTATGGAGAAGTTGATGAAGCCGCTGAAAGTCTTTAAAGTGCCGGTGCATGAAGTCGCGATGATGATGTCGATTGCCCTGCGTTTTATCCCGATCCTGCTGGAGGAGACAGACAAGATCATGAAAGCGCAGATCGCCAGAGGCGCGGACTTCGAGAGTGGAAACCTGGTCAAAAAAGCGAAAGCAATGGTGCCGCTTTTAGTGCCGTTATTTATTTCAGCATTCCGCAGGGCGAACGACCTGGCGATGGCGATGGAGGCAAGATGCTACCGGGGCGGAGAGAACCGGACGAAGATGAAACCGCTTAGATACGTGCGCAGGGATCGGATCGCTTATGGTGTATTGGCGGCATATTTTGCGATATGCATCGTGATCAGGGTGTACTTATAGGCAGCAATAGGAGTGCTATGAAAAGAGTTATGTTAACCGTTGCTTATGACGGAACCAACTATCATGGATGGCAGATACAACCAAATGGGGAGACGATCGAAGGCATCTTAAACAGATGCCTTTTGGAACTTACGGGAGAAGATGTCGAGGTGATCGGGGCAAGCCGCACGGATTCGGGCGTTCATGCCATGGGAAATATTGCGGTTTTCGATACGGACAGTCCGATTCCGGCAGACAAGTTTTCTTATGCCATGAATAGAAGGCTGCCGGATGATATCAAAATACAGAAATCACAGGAGGTATCGTTTGATTTTCATCCCCGTCATTGTACGAGCCGCAAAACATATGAATATCGAATCTACTGTGCCTCTTTTCCGATGCCGGTAAAAAGATTGTATGCCCATTTTACTTATGTACCGCTGGAAGTTGATTTAATGAGCCAGGCGGGGGAATATCTGGTCGGCACACATGATTTTAAAAGTTTCTGCAGTGTTGACATGCAGGCGGAGACCACGGTGCGCCGTATTGATTCCTTGGAAGTGTATCGGGAAGGGAGAGAGATCGTGATCCGTGTAACGGGCGGCGGTTTCCTCTATAATATGGTACGCATCATTGCGGGAACGCTGATGGAAGTCGGCAGGGGGCATATTGCTCCGCAGGAGATGGAGAGGATACTTGCCGCAAAGGACAGACAGGCGGCGGGACCGACCGCACCTGCGTGCGGGCTGACGCTGATTGGGATTGAATATGATGCGTGATTTGTGACATAAGGTTCGTGCCGGAATATATTGCGCTGTAATATGTGTTATAGTATAATTTCTATGGTTATTTCAGTACTTAAGATATGCTTATGTGGGTGGAGGAACAGTATGCTTTTCAATTCAATGGAATTTCTGATTTTTTTCCCGGTCGTCGTGCTGGTGTATTTTATCCTGCCTCGCAAAATAAAACAATTATGGCTGCTTGGCGCCAGTTACTATTTCTATATGTGCTGGAATGCCAGGTATGCGCTTCTGATTCTCTTTTCCACGATTGTCACATATGCCAGCGGCTTATTATTGGAAAATGCCAAAAATATTTCGGGGCGGGGTATTTTTCAGAAATTCAGAATTAAAAAGTTCACGGTTGCACTCAGTTTTACATTGAACCTGGCAGTGTTATTCTACTTCAAATATATAAATTTTGCATTTGATGTGTTGAGGGATTTCTTTCATATCATTCACATTGAATTGAATGTTCCTGTGTTTGATGTCATTTTGCCGGTGGGTATTTCTTTCTATACATTTCAGGCGTTAAGTTATACGATGGATGTTTACAGGAATGAGATCCATGCCGAGAAGAACTTTTTCCGCTATGCGCTGTTCGTGTCTTTTTTTCCGCAGCTGGTGGCAGGTCCTATTGAAAGATCTAAAAATCTGTTGAAGCAGCTTGACAAACCGCAGAAATTTGATTATGAGGCGGCGAGGGAAGGATTTCTGCTGATGCTGTGGGGATTTTTCTTAAAAATTGTTCTGGCGGACAGAATTGCCGTGTTTGTGGATGCCGTTTACGGAGATTATCAGACCTATCCGGGAAGCTATCTGGTTCTTGCGACGATACTTTTCGCGTTTCAGGTGTATTGTGATTTCTATGGATATTCTGTTATTGCTATGGGATCGGCAAAGATTCTGGGCATTCATTTGATGGAAAATTTTAAGTCTCCGTATTTGGCAGTTTCGGTTGCCGAACTGTGGAGAAAATGGCATATCTCCCTAACATCATGGTTTAAGGATTATCTTTATATTCCATTGGGTGGGAGCCGTAAAGGCAAAGTCAGGAAATATATCAATACAATGTTAGTTTTTTTGGTCAGTGGTCTGTGGCACGGTGCGGAAATCTCTTATGTTGTGTGGGGTGGGTTAAATGGATTTTACCAAGTTATGGGTGAAATTTTACAGCCATTTCGGAATAAAGTTGTCTCAATTTTTCATATAAATAGGGGATCAATTGGGCATAAGTTGTTCTGTATGATGGAAACGTTTGTACTTTTTGACTTTTCACTGATATTTTTTAGGGCGGATCGGCTGAAGGATGCCTTGAGGATTATAAAAAGTATCATTACAGTGAGGAATCCCTGGGTATTGTTTGATGGTTCTCTATATGAATGCGGGCTCGACCGCAGGAGTTTTACGTTAATGCTCGTATGTCTGTGTATTCTTCTGTTTGCAGATTTCTGTAAGAACAGGGGCATTCAGATTAGAAATGTTATTTTAGGACAGGATGGTTGGTTTCGGTGGATTTTTGTTGCATTTTCCATATGGGCGGTCTTGACTTTCGGGATATGGGGACCGGGATATAATGATGCCAATTTTATTTATTTCCAATTTTAGGGACAGGGATTACAGAGATGGGACGTAGAATCAGAATTGCCGTAAGCTGCATCGTGACAATAGGACTGACAGTAATATTTTTATGGCGCTCCGCCGATTTGATGGAGCGAAAAGAGAGTGATATCAAGAATGCGCCTTTTTTTGAACAGAAAGAGGATTTTGACGTTCTTTTTTTCGGAACAAGTCGTGTAGGCTATGGAATCTATCCGTTGGAACTGTGGAATGATTATGGAATCGTGTCCTATAACTTGGGCGGGCACGGTAATCCTTTGGCGACTACCTATTGGACCATGGAGAACGCAATGGATTATACGACGCCGAAACTGGTGGTGATCGACTGCTATCTGCTGTCTTATATGGTCAAGACTCATTCCTCGTTTTCAAGTGTGCATCTGTCACTTGACGCTTTTCCGATTAGCAGGAATAAGATAGCAGCGGTCTGGGATCTGCTTGATGATAAAGAGGCGGGGGACAGGGGTGGATTACAGAAACCGAGAACCCGTCTGGAAGTACTCTGGGATTATGCAGTCTATCATAGCCGATGGAATGATCTGTGGGAAGAAGATTTTGTACCGGAATTTACCCTGGAAAAAGGCGCTGAACACTATCCGGGCATAGTTCCGATGGAGAAGACGGTAAGGATCCCGTCCGAAAGCAGAATGGAAGAGGATACGGTTTCGGTCAGGTATCTTGAGAAAATGATTGAGGACTGTGACAGCAGGGGAATCGATGTGCTGCTGACGTATCTTCCGTCTGCTGCAAATGAAATCTGTCAGAAAGAAGCAAACAGGGTATATGATATTGCAGAACAGTATGGCGTGGATTATATCAACTTTCTGGCTCTCGATGTCGTGAACTATGGGACGGATTACTGTGATACGGATTGTCATTTAAACCCGTCGGGTGCCAGAAAGGTGACGGACTATATCGGACAGTATATCACGGAACATTATACGATTCCGGATCGACGGAACCAGGAGGCATATGGACATTGGTATGCGGATTATGAGCAGTATGTAAAGTATAAGGAAGATAATCTGAGAAACTTGGAGTCAATGGATAAGTATCTGATGATGCTGGCAGATAAGAATTACTCGGCGGCAATCGAGATACATAACGCTGAGCTTTTGGAGAGTGATTATTATCTTGCACTGTTGGAAAACCTGCAGGCAGATCGCAGCAGCCTTACGGAAGGTACGGATTTTCTTTTTATACAGGAGGCGGGGAAAAAGGTCTGGCAGTTTGAGAATTTCCTAAGTGCAGGTCGCAGCGTCGCAGCGCCGGCTGGCGGATTCAGCATGTTTGAAAATAGTGAGACGGGAACTTACGGTGTATATCTGGAGGGGGAAGAATTGTATACTGTGACGGATGAGCAGAATCCGGATGCTGATGTAAGGATCGTCGTATTTGACAAGGATACAATGGAAATTGTGGATCATGCATATTTTACCTTTCAGAGTAAATTTTCCAAATAGCTTTCGGATGGAAAACTGAAGATATACATCCAGAGAATATGGGAAATTCAAGCAAAAAAGAGGTTGACACGCGCGGAAGCGTATAATATAATAGGTAACTGTGACAGTGTTTAAAAATGTTGCGCCAAAGCCCCGGCGCAGACATTTTAGATATGATAAGTGATGTAAAACCCGTTGTTACCGAGGTTGATGAGTGTGGCCGGACATCCGCACGAAGAACTGCAGGGACAACACAGACAGTCGAAAGACGAATCATTATTTTGGAGGTAACGTAATGAAGACTTTTATGGCAAGTCCGGCTACAATCGAAAGAAAATGGTATGTAGTTGACGCGACAGATATGACACTTGGCCGTTTATCATCCGAGATTGCGAAGGTGCTGCGCGGCAAGAATAAACCGATCTTTACCCCTCACATGGACACAGGCGATTATGTGATCGTTATCAATGCTGCGAAGGTGAAAGTAACCGGTAAGAAGTTAGAACAGAAAATATATTATCACCACTCAGGGTATGTAGGCGGTCTGAAAGAGACTACATTGAAAGAAATGATGAAGAAACATCCTGAGAGAGTTGTAGAGCACGCAGTAAAAGGCATGCTTCCAAAAGGACCTTTGGGAAGACAAATGTACACGAAGCTTCATGTATACGCTGGATCCGAGCATCAGCATGCAGCACAGAAGCCGGAAGTATTAACATTTTAATTCACAGGGACTGAAAGGAGAAAACAATAATGGCTAAATCAGAAGCAAAATATTATGGTACCGGCAGAAGAAAGAAATCCATTGCCAGAGTATATTTAGTGCCGGGTAAAGGTGAGATTACAATCAATAAGAGAAGCATTGATGATTATTTCGGATTAGAGACACTGAAAGTTATCGTTCGCCAGCCGCTTGTGGCTACCGGTACGGTAGACAAGTTTGATGCGATTGTAACGGTGAAAGGCGGCGGTTATACAGGCCAGGCAGGCGCTGTGAGACACGGCGTTGCAAGGGCGCTGCTTCAGGCAGATCCGGATTACAGGCCTACTTTGAAGAAAGCGGGTTATTTGACAAGAGATTCCCGTATGAAGGAAAGAAAGAAATATGGTCTCAAGGCAGCGAGACGCGCTCCGCAGTTTAGTAAGAGATAAGCAGTTATCTGCGAACAGGAAAGTATATGAAAAAGCCCGAATGCATACATTCATGCATGAAGGGCTTTTTAGCTTTTAATTTATAAAACATGAATTGTTATGCCAGCCTCTTCTTGAATGTTTTACTTTGACATGGTAAACTGTCAATAAAAAGAAAATTTAGTCAACATATTACGGGAGTAAAATATGTTGCGGGGAAGGAATAATAAGGAATAATATAAGGGGGATTACAATGAGGTACAAAGTTCTACTGACAGGAAAGAATGATTCTGTGATCGACGATTTCTTTATGCAGATGAATCAAAGCTTTGAAGTCATGACTACATCGAGACGATTTGAGGATATCATCAGGCATATGACTTACTTTATGCCGGATCTTTTTGTTTACTGCCTGTATAATGAGTTCAGGGATGATATTGTGCAGATTGCGAACCTCAAGTTCAGACTGTCAAAGGCGAATATCCCGTTAGTCATTATCGGGGTGAAGGAAGATTGTGACGAGTTTGAGAGGATTGCGGTGAATGTGGCGAATCTGACTTTATACAGACCGATCTCCGCCGGTACGATTCAAGAGAAATTGATCGCACTTCTGAAAGAGAGAAAGTTTCTGGAGGTAGTCGATACACAGAATGCGAACGCCGCTGCTGAGAAGGCAAAGGCAGAGGAACAAACACAGACACAGGACAAAGCACAGGCATCGGGAAGTGTTACGTCGGCAGCAGTGAACAAAACGCCGCCTGCTGAGCGCAAGCACGTCCTGGTGGTGGATGACAATGCCATGATGCTCAAAGTAATCAAAGAACATCTGCATGATCAATATGATGTGGCAACAGCCGTGAGCGGCAAGATTGCCCTCAAGTTCCTGGAGAGAAAGAAGACGGACCTGATTCTTCTGGACTATGAGATGCCGGAAGAGAGCGGACCGATGGTTCTTGAGAAACTTCGCGCTTCTGATATGACGAGGGATATACCGGTCATTTTCCTGACCGGCGTCACGGAGACGAGGAAAATTAAAGAGGCTCTTGCATTGAAACCGCAGAATTATCTCTTGAAACCGGTTGATCGCGAGAAACTGCTGGATACGATTGCAAAAGAAATCGGCTAAGATATGGCGGTTAATTTGAAGCATATACATAGAGAGAGGGATAGCTTATGGATATGGATCGTGAATTGAAACTGACAGACTTGATTGATGTGAAAATGTTACAGAAAATACAGGACAGTTTCGCAAACATGACCGGTATGGCAGCTCTCACAACAGATGCAAACGGCGCAGCGATAACGGAGGGTACGAACTTTTCCGATTTCTGCATGAAATACACAAGGGGATCGAAAATCGGCTGCGCACGCTGTGAGCAGTGTGATAAAAAAGGCGCGGAGATGGCATTGGAGAGTGGCAAGTCCGTCATTTACCACTGTCATGCGGGACTCATGGATTACGCGGCGCCGATCATGGCGGGCGACACGATTGTGGGATGTTTTATTGGCGGACAGGTGCTTGATAAACCGATTGAAGCTGAGAAGGTGAGGGAGATTGCGGCGCAGATCGGCGTGGACGAGGAGGAGTATGTAAAGGCATCGGAGGATATTCGGGTTCTGGATCAGGATACAATCGATAATGCCGCCAGATTCCTCTATACGATCGCGGACGTTCTGTCTGAGATGGCATACAGCAAATACCGTGTCTATCAGGCAAACGACAATATGAAGGCAAATCTGGAACTTGTCTATAAATCGTATGAGCAGCTGGAGCGGTCGGAGAATATGAAATCGGACTTTCTCGCCAATATGAGCCATGAAATCCGGACGCCCATGAATGCGGTGATTGGTATGGCGGAGATGGCGCTTCGGGAAGATTTACCGCAGACGGCGAGAGATTACATAGGACAGATCAAGGAAGCCGGCAAATCGCTTTTGACCATTATCAATGATATTCTGGACTTTTCCAAGATCGAGTCCGGCAAAATGGATATCACGGAAGTGGATTATGAGCCGATGTCCTTATTATATGATGTCTCCAATATTATTATGACGAGGCTGAAAGATAAGGATGTGGAACTGGTTCTCGATGTTGCCCCGAATCTGCCGAATAAACTGTGGGGCGATAATATCCGGATTAAACAGGTACTTTTAAACCTTGCAAACAACGCGGCAAAATTCACGTCGCAAGGCAGAGTCACCATGCGAATGGAGTGCTCGAAGACGACGCCCGACGAGATAAGTCTGCAACTCAGCGTGGAAGATACGGGAATTGGTATCAAGAAGGAAGATATCGACAAACTTTTCCAATCGTTCCAGCAAGTAGACAGCAAGAGAAACCGCAACATTGAAGGTACAGGACTCGGTCTTGCGATTTCCAAGAAGCTGTTGTCTCTGATGAATGGAAGTGTCTGGGTTGAGAGTGAGTACGGTAAAGGGAGTAAGTTTAGCTGTATGCTTCCTCAGAGGATCGTGGATGATACACCCAGCATCGCCGTCTATGAACCGTCATCGATCATTATAGTGGGTCTGATTTCCAATCCATGTGTACGAGAAAGTTTATGCAACGATGCCGTGAAGCTCGGAGTGAAGGACATAAGGCTTGTGTCAGCCAAAGAGATTCCTGTTTTTGCAGAGAATGAGAGAGCCTTCCTTTTTATAGAATATCCGTTGTTTACGGAACCAGTGGAAGAATATGTGCGGAATCATCCGCATGTCACGGCGGTGCTGATCCTTGGCTTCTATGACCGCGCGGAGTACGATCTGCCGAATCTTCTCATGTTGAGGAAACCGCTTTTTGCACTGAATATCGCGATGGTATTGAATGGCGAGGAGATGCATTTTGAGAGTGAAACAGATGAGAAGGAATTTGATTTTATCGCTCCCGATGCAAATATTCTGATTGTGGACGACAATGCGGTGAATCTGACGGTGGCGGAAGGGCTTTTAGAACCGCTCAAAATGAAAGTCGATACCGTGACCGGAGGAAAAGAGGCTATCGAGAAGATATCCCAGGTTCACTACGATATCATTTTTATGGATCATATGATGCCGGAATTGGACGGTATCGAGACAACACATATTATCAGGCGTTTCCATCCAGAGTATAACGATGTGCCGATCATAGCCCTCACTGCCAATGCTGTGGACGGAACGAAAGATATGTTCTGCCGGGAAGGTATGAATGACTTCATTGCGAAACCGATCGAACTGCGTATGCTTGCTGCCAAAGTGCGTCAATGGCTGCCGGTTGAAAAGATCCAGAAGACAAATAATAAGATGTCCTCCAATAAGACAAAGGCGAAGGCAGAGCAGATCGTGGTGGGTGATCTGAATGTGAAGTTTGCCCTGGAATTTCTGGTCAGTGAAGACCTGTTCTGGAAAGTCCTTAAAGTATTTTATTTCAGCATTGATAAAAAGGTGAAACAGATCAAGGCTTTGGAAGAGGCGGAAGACTGGACAGGTTATACGATAGAAGTCCATGCGCTCAAAAATTCAGCGAAGCAGATCGGAGCGCTCTCCCTGTCCGACAAGGCGGCATTCCTGGAAAAAGCGGGCAATGCGAGAGAGTCTGACACCATACATAAACTGACGGACGAGATGTTAGAGCAGTATATGGGCTATATGGAGATGCTGGAGCCGTTCTGTCAGGAAGACGAGGAGATGGCGGATAAAGAGGCCGCTTCCGATGCGGAACTGCAAGCCTGCTTCTCCAAGATAAGGGATGCGGTGGAAGATCTGGATATGGATCAGATGGAAGAAGTGATTCGTGAGATGGATCAGTATCACTACGACGAATGGCAGCGGGATCTGTTTGCTCAGTTGAAAGAGGCAGCGGACGAGATGGATGTAGACAGATGTGAGACAATTCTGGAAGACTGGGAGAGTCAATCAACGAAACGTTAAATGAACATGTGAGGGTGGTACGAAGCTTTATGCTACGTCCACCCTCCGTCTATTGTTATGACCTGTCCGGTCAGATATTCCGGTGCAGTTAGGAGAGAGAGAACCAGCCCCGCTACTTCCGCAGGCTGCCCGATTCGGTCCGCAGGTATTTCGCTCCGCAGAATTTTCATGTCTTCGGCAGAGAGGAACTTGTTCATATCCGTATCGATCACGCCGCAGGCGATTGCATTGACCTGAATGCCGCTGGGCGCCAGTTCTTTGGCAAGCGCCTTCGTGAAACTGTTTACGCCGCCTTTGGAAGCGGAGTAGGCGGTTTCCATCGATGCGCCCACATTGCCCCATACGGAGGAAATGTTGATAATTTTGCCGCTGTGGTTTTGAAGCATTAAGGGAATTGTTTTTCGGCATGTGTAAAAGACCGCGTCCAGATTCGTGTTCATGATTTCACGCCAGTCTGTGACGCTCATTTCATGTAAAAGTCCCACATAAGAGACACCGGCGTTGTTTATGAGCACATCGAGGGAATTGATCTGTGTAAAGAGTTTGTCCACGTCGTCGGGATTGCCCATATCTGCAGTGATGGGCGTGCAAAGGATATCATATTGTGATGTAAGGTGTGCAGCGATATCAGACAATGCATCGGAGGAATGTCTGCAGGTGAGATAGAGATGATAGCCAGCGCGCGCCATACTCTCGGCAATCGCGCAGCCGATTCCGCGTGATGCCCCGGTGATGAGAGCGTATTTAGGTTTGTTGTGAATTTTGTCGGTCAATGTTTTGTCCTTCTTTCTATCTTTTTTTAAGAAATTATATATTATAGATTCGGGTGTTAAAAGTTCTATCTGATAAGTTGTGAAGGCAGATTGTACAAAAAGTTCTCTTGTGTCGGGTTTCGTCGAATGGATTTTCTAAGTATTCCGGT
>JAMPGN010000041.1 GCA_023663915.1 Eubacterium sp.
AGAGGCTTATTTTACATTTTATTTGTGCGAATTATTTTTTCCTTTCAAAGCTGTTCCGGATTGGCAAGTAACAGTTCAGCCCTTGGCATTCATAAAAGCGTCTGCTATATCAGATCATCTCGTTCTGCCTGTGGATTTCCGGAGCCTCGTATAAATCTAGGAAATCTTCCCCTAGGAAGATCACCTCTTGCGCAAATTTGATTCCGTTTGGCACGGTTGCCACCGACACGACCCTTCTGAACTTCAGATCCGGTATGAAGTTCAGAATCTCCATGGGGAACATGGGGTTTAACACGATGTATTCAGAAAATTCTTTCTGGTAATCCAGCACGTCGCGGGGGTGCGGTTTGATCAACACCTGCGCTTTCTTCCCGTCGATAACGCCGTATTCCTCGATCACGTCCCGGAAAAGTTTTCTTCTGACGTCCAGCGCGCAGAGCGGCTCCGTCAGTACCAGCACCTTATCCGCCGCGCCCTGTCTCAGCTGCGCGAGTAAGCCGTCCATATTTTCGATAAACAGACGGATCAGTATATCCTTGTCCGCCTGTGTCAGCCGCTCCACCAGCTTCGCCCGCGGCGCCTCGATATATTTGGGGCAGGGATACGGCACCACGCTCAAATCGTTGATCTCCATGTCCAGACAGTACTTGCCGTAGCCGTTCTGTATGAAAATCAGATTGCGCGCCGCCATCCACGCTTTCAGCCCGAAGTGTCCCCGGTTGTCGTAGCGGGCGGTGTCGTAATACTGGATACAGTTCAGCCCGTCTTCCAGCGCATGGTAATAAATCTTCTCATAGCTTAGGTAATAGCCGATCGGATCGGAATCGCAGAACACGTAGATATCCCGATACTGCCTGAAATCTACAGGCACATACGCCTTTTCCAGTCTGCCGAACAGCTTCGTATATTTGATGCGGGAGAGCATGTTGAGAAACAGATTGCCTTTGTCCGTGTGATACTTCTGCAGTTCTGGGAAGAACACGTCCTCCTTTTCATCAAACATCACGACTTCTTCAAATAAGCCGCAGACCTCGGCGCGTTCCTTCAAGTTGCCGAAGTCGTTGGACATCATGCTGAGTACCAGCGTTGCCCTGCCTTGACGCGCTTTGGGCAGCGCCAGCTCCTTCAGACAGGTAACATATACATGATAGTAGGTGTGGCATACATATATTCTTTCTTTCATGACATTTGCGAATCTCCTGTATTTTATGCTACGCATACTCTACCCGAATCAGTTCAAGCCCTCTTCGCCCAAGCGCCACCGCCTCCTCCGCGGTCGCGCCGACGGTGATGATATGACCGATCCTGTCGTTGCTGGAACGGGTACCGCTTGTCGTATCGCCAACTTTCCGATAGAGCGTCACTTCCTCCACGCCCTTTAGCCCCGACAGCGCTTCATCGATGGCAATATTCCCGATCACGCCTTCCCTGCCCTGTATAAAATGGATCGCCGCGCCCCGCTGCCACTGATGGGTGAGATCCACTTTTGCTCCTGTGGCAAGCAGCACGGAAGCGCCCACCAGATCCACGCCGGTGGAGAGCGGTACCAGACGCGACGTGATATAGTCCCCGCCCAGCCTTGCCGCAAGTTCCACGATCTTGGGTCCCTCTTCGGTCACCTTGATCTCGGTGTGGGACGGACCGTTCTGCAGACGTATGGCGGCGATCGCCTGCCGCGCTACCTGCCTGATCCGCACTTTCGTCTCTTCCGGCAGGTGGCTGGGTTCGCTGTGCGCCAGCTCCACGAAATAAGGCGGCGGCGTAATATATTTATCGGTGATCGTCAGGATCGTCGTCTCGCCGTCCACAGTCATCGCTTCCACGCTCACTTCCGGTCCGGTCATATATTCTTCCACCATGACGACGCCGTTTCTGGAATTTGATTTGCTGTATGCATAAGTGCGGCGCAATTCTTCTTCGCTGCGGCCTGCGCCATCATATAGCGCCACTACGCCGCGGCTGCCCGCATTGTCCGCGGGTTTGACGATACAGGTATCCTGCAGCGACCCTACCGCCGCCAGAAATTCCTCAAAGCTCTGCGCTACATAGTAGGCAGGAATCGGCACACCGTTTTCCTGTAAGCGGTTTCTCATATAGCTCTTGATGGTAGCGCACAGAGAATCCTCGTAGGCAAGATCCGGTTTCTTCCCCAGCTTTTCATTGACGTAAGCCGCCGTCCGCACCGGTCCGTCGCTGGTGGAAGTGATCACCACGTCCGGCTGATAGCGCAGTGCCTGCCTATATACTTCCTCCTGATCCAGCGTGCTGACCACCAGCTTCACATCGGCAAGCGCAAATCCCACCGCTTTCTCATTGTAATCGACCAGAATGATCTGGTAGCCCAGCTCCTTCGCTTTGCGGATCGCCGGAAGCTGCAGTTCGCTGGCGCCTAGGATCATCATTTTTTTCTGTTTTGTCGTTTCCACTGTGTCACCGTTTCCTTCTACATATTTACATGATATAGCGCCAGTCCATCGGCGTCCCCTTGCTCAGATCCGTCTTCGCCTTCTGTCCTAACACCCTCTCATAATACATCGGGTGCATACCGAACGCCGGCCGTATGGAACGCACATTTTCTTCTGTAAAAGTCTCCCCCGCCTTGATATCCTGCACCACAAAAAGCGACCTGCTATCCTCCCTGCTCCGCTTCTGCTTCTCCGTCAGCTCGTAAGTCACCCTGCCGACTGCCTTTTCCGCGATTCGGATCTCCTCTACCATCTGTCGAAACTCCGCCGGTTCCATGGAAAAAGCCGCATCCGGTCCGCCGTCCGCACGGGCGAGCGTGAGATGCTTCTCCACCATCTTCGCGCCCAGCGCCACGCCTGCTACCGCAGCCGCGCACCCCATACTGTGATCGGACAATCCCGTCACGCAGCCAAACGTCTGCGCCATATGCGGAATCACGCTAAGATTCATGTCCTCGTAAGGCGACGGGTAGGTGGACGTACATTTTAGCAAGATAACCTGCTCGTTCCCTTCCTCCCGGCACGTCATAAGCGCCCGCTCGATGTCTTCCAGATATGCGATTCCCGTGGCGATGATCACCGGTTTCCCGATTCTCGCGATCTTGCGAAGCAGCGGAATGTCGTTGATCTCGAAGGACGCCACTTTATACGCCGGCATGTCCATCTCCTGCATGAAATCCACCGCCGTCGCATCGAAAGGCGAGGAAAAGCAGTCCAGCCCCAGCCCTTCGGCATATTTCTTTAATTTCGGCTGCCACTCCCACGGGGTATAGGCGGTCTCGTAAAGCTTATGCAGCGTGGTGCCGTCCCAGATCGTCCCCTGCGTGATCTGGAAATACTCGTTATCGCAGTCGAGCGTGATCGTGTCCGACGTATAGGTCTGCAGCTTCACCGCGTCCGCGCCCGCCTCCGCCGCAGCGCGTATGATCGCCTCCGCCCTATCGTAATCCTGCAGATGGTTCGCCGACATTTCCGCGACGATATATGTCTGCTCGCCTTCCCCTACATATCGGTTCCCGATTCTGATTTTCTGATCCATACGAATCACCATGCCTTTCTCCCTGTCTGCAAACTTCGTGCCTAAGCTACGCGTCCGTCATCATCTGATATTTCAGCTCCGCCAGTTTCCAGTCCGTCAGATTGTCGATATCCTGCACTTCCGTCTCCGGCACGACGATCGGCACATAGCCGTCCGGCAGATCGCCGCGGCACGCCATATACCGCGCCGTATGATAAAAATAAAACTGCCCGCAGTCATGATAGACCGTCTCTAAGTCCTGCGAACGCTTCATCGCATTCTCCGGATAACAGTACGCCAGTCTGCCGTCCCGCACCGCCATGCCGCGCTGGGGCGGAAACGAAAAAGGCGTCACGGGCATGACACCCGACGCATTCTCCCGCACCAGCACGCGGAACGCCTCCTGCAGCTTCCCCGCCGTGACAAAAGGCGCCGTCGGATAAATGCACGCCATATAGTCGAAGGTCCTGCCGCTTTTCCCATACATTTCCAGCACTTCCATCAGCACATCGTCCGTGGTGGCGAAATCGTCCGCTGTGGCGCTGCTGCGCATAAAAGGCACGCTCGCCCCCGCGCCCCGCGCAATCCGAGCGATCTCCTCATCGTCCGTGGACACCATCACTTCCTCGAACAGCTCTGAGGCAAGCGCCGCCTCTATGGAGTAACACAGGATCGGTCTGCCCAGAAACTCCTTTTTATTTTTATTCGGTATTCTTTTACTGCCGCCGCGTGCCGTTATAATCGCGATTGCGCTCATACTGATCCCCTGCCTTTCCGCTTCCCTGCGCCGCCATGTTGCCACAAAGTCCTATGCGAATGATTCCTTGTGCAGCTACCGCTTTCGCTGCGTCGTCCTGCCGCCGGCGCTATAACCGCAAGAGCTCTACCGCGATCCGTCCAGCGCCGTTTCCGTCCGTCACTTCGTGCAGCTTCCGCCTCATATCCGTCCGCAGCGCCTCATCTTCTAACAGCCGCCGCAGCTGGGCGCAGATCTTCCCGATACACCCGTCCCTGTCCCCACGGATATCGCCCCCATAGAGCATGCGCCCGTCCTGTGCAAAAAATTCATGGTCGTACTGCTGGTTGTCTGCACTGACGAAAAAGACCGTGGGCGTCTGCGTCGCGCTCAGCTCAAACAGCATCGTGCCCGCCGCAGATACCGCCGCCCTGCACCCTCTCATCAGCCGCGCCATATGATCCACCCGCTCATGCAGCCGGATATTCGGATATTCCTTCGCCAGCTGCCGCAGCTCGTCCACGTCGCGGCAAAAAGCGCCCATCACCACATGAAAAACAGCCTGCCGCAGCGTCTCGTCCTGCATGGCCGCACGCAGGATACCCGCCATCGCATGATGCAGATCGCCGCCGCCGGAACTGATCAGCACATGCGGCGCTGCCCCATGATCCCGCGACAAATCGCCGCACGTCGCTGCAAGTGTCACATCTCTGGAAGCAGTCTCTCGGCATGGTTCCGTATCTATGCTACGATCGCTAAACTCTTCCCTCAGCGGCACATATGCCGTACCGAGCAGCAGCTTCGCTTTGCCCGCATATACGCTCTGATATGGGAAACGCGTATGATAAGCGTTGTAATTCATGAGCAGATCGACGGGATAGACCTCCGCAAAACAATCGTCGATATATGCCAAGCGGCACAGATCCCGCAGCCCCTCGAAATAGTGTGCCGTCGCCCGATAGGAGTCCACCAGCAGCTTATCGCAGCATGCCTGTATCAGTTGCTCCCGCAGCACGGGGATCTCCTGTTCCATGTCGTCCCACTGCGTATACAGGCAGACATATTCCATATTCGCCTGTGTCAACAGCTCCGCCGCATACTGATCCGCCGTATAAAAGATCACTCGACTCCCCGCCTGCACCAGCTGCTTCGCAATCGTGATGCACCGCATGACATGCCCTGTGGCAATCGTGTCATTGGCGTCCACGCGGATGCCGATGGTCTGACCCTCGCGCCTTGGTTCCACTGCAGATATCCGCTCCGGTTTCTCTATCGTACACGCGGTCGTTTTCTGCTCCACCTCATACTGATCCAGCAGTTCCAGCACACGCTGCATGTCCGCCCTGTCGTAGCGCTGGTCTATCGGCAGTGCCAGTATATGTTCATAGATATACCGCTCCTCCTGCGTCAGATATGCCGCGTTCTCCTCGCCCACTTGCCACAGCGTCGGCGCATAGACGCCACGCTGCGCCAGATATGCCTGCAGGTCATCTCTGTCCGCCACGTAAACCGGATAGTACAGCGGCGCAGCGTTCTGGATCTGCCCGTCGTCTGATGCCGCCGCCCCGTCCGCCGATCCGTTACCTGCTCCAGCGTCCGTCTTCTCGTCCATACTTACGAAAACCGAAGCGACCTGCCTTCTTTCGCCGATCCTCTCATGCAGATAAGCGCAGTTCTCCCGTCGCCTGTCCGCGCACTCCTTTTCCTTCGTCTGCGATAAGATAGCGCCGGTTTCCGCCGACATAGCGCTGATGCCCGCATAAGAATCCAGCCAGCGCTCCGTCTCCCGATTCCGCCGCAGATAATCCGCTTTTAACGCGCGTCCTGCCTCCGGCGTCATCTGTCCGTGCAGATATTTCCATTTATCCTGCAGCAACGCCTTCCTCTCCCGCACAAACGCCTCGTTTGGCGCAAGCTTCTCTGCGGGAAGCGCCCAATCCGAAGCCACAAATCCGCCGTCCGGCACGGCATACCATTTGCGCAGGCTCCCCACGCAGTAATCCGCCTCCACTCCTGCGCCTTGCAGATAATAAGACTGCGTCACGTCCTCCATCACGCAGACGCCCCGCTCTCTCCACCTGTGTAAAAAGATCCGCGCAGAACGCCACGTATCCACCCCGTAATAAGGATGCACCAGAATAAGCGCCGGTTCGATCCGTCCAATCAGTCCATCGACCGCTTCCCCGTCTACTTCCAGCGACCTGTCCAGATGATAAAAGTACAGCTCCCAGCCCGCGCGCACGAAAGGGAAAAAGACCGAATCGCACATATACGCCGGAAGCAGACAGCGCCTGCAGGTGTTCGGCTTCTCTCTCTCAAAGCTTCGCAGCGCCAGCGCGATCGCCTCCCTGCCGGACGACGTAAAGCGGATATTCTTTTTGCCATACTTCTCCGTCTCTTCCAGTCTGCACACGCCCGCCGTCTGCGCCGCGCCGTCCCCGACAAGATCCGGATTCAATTCAAATATGCTGCCGATTTCCATCGCTTTCCCTGTCTCCATGCCGCCGGTTCCCTGTCTGCCCTTCCCAGCCCATCTGTTCCGCTGTGCCTGCATACTGCCTGTTCTCAGTGCTCACGCCTTCCCACGGCTTCGGCGCTTCCGCCATCTGCGGTACGCCCACAGCAGCTTATAATACAGCATGAAAAAAAACGTGGAACGCTGCTGCAGCCGTATCAATTTCTGCTCTTCCTCATGCGTCCGCTCCCGATAATATGGATTCTGCATAAAATCCGGAAACGTCCGCCGCATTTCCCGTCCCATCGCCCGCACAAATCCGTACCGCGTGGGTTTCACGCCCGCCATATAAGTAAAAAGCGTGTTGATATAAAATAACAGCGTGAAGCTGTATTCCAGTTCCGGTGCAAACGTCTCATAATAGCCATGCCGCCGCGCTTCCTCCAACATCAGCCGCCCCGCCGCCATGCGGTCCTCGCAGCGTACCGGAGAGATCGTGTGTACGGTGGAGGTGTCGTGCTGGTAGTAATAATACAGCGGCTCCTCGATATATTCGAAATGCTGCGCCAGCACGAGGTAGGAATTGCCCAGCGCATTGTCCTCATAGAAAATATGTTCCGGAAACCATAGCGCGTGTTCCAGAATCATGGAACGTCTAAAGATCTTCACCACCAGACTGCCGCCGTCCAAGATCAGACTACGCCGCTTCTGCGTATCCAGCACGCCGCCCTGTTCCGGCTTATTATTCGGAACAATCTGTCCGATCTGCATGCTGTGCTCTTCGGTCAGACAGTAATCACATCCCACCAGATCCGCGCCCGTCTCCTCCGCTCTCGCAATCAGCTTCCGATACATATCCGGCGCGATCCAGTCGTCGCTGTCTATGAAACCGATCCAGTCGCCTTGCGCCATTTTCAATCCGATGTTCTTCGCACCGCCCTGATGCCTGTTTACCTCGGAATGAACCGCCCGCACTTTATCTGGGAAACGGCGCTCGTACTCCTGTAAAATGGCATAGGAACGATCCGTGGAGCAATCGTCCACAGCTATGATCTCATAGTCCTCCAGTCTCTGATCGATAAGAGAGTCCATGCAGTATTCCAGTTTTTGATCGGACGCCATGTTATAGACCGGCACAATAATGCTGAGTTTCATACGAATAACCATGCCTTTCTCTCAGCCTGCAAAGCAGGTATTCTTGTACGCTCTGCCTGTACCATATATTGTGCTGATTTTTCCAGAAGATGTCAAGAGGGGCGGGATATACTTCTGCAAAGTCCTAGACTGAACTGTTACCGTTTTCCTGCTTCCATCAATATTAGGATGCCTTTTTAAGCATATCATGAATGTAATGCATCAGACCATTTTCCGTTTCTATTCTGTACTTCTGCTTCACCATCATGTAATATCTCATAATTCGTTCCTTCGATAAAAGTTCACTGGAAGGGATGCCTTCACCATATCCTCTCCTCGCTTCCTTCCACGGTTCCTCGTTATGCGCAATCCGTTCCAATACCTTCCCGCCATATATACCGAACGTATTTACAACGAGATCAATCGCCTTCCTTTCATCGTCTGTCAGTGCATCTTCTGTTCCTTCCAGCAGAGCAAAACGCGCATCCTCAATCGGATTATATTTAAAATCGCGGAACAGATCGTACACTTCCGGATAAACAGGTCCGTGAACCCACGCCCTACAGTCTTCTATAAAAATTGGTTTTTCATAAATTGCGGAATAAATACCCTGAATGAAATAGAGCAGTTTTTGCAACATAAGCGGCGTTACTTCTTCCAACCGTTCAAAAACATAAGCAATCACCCTAAGCATCTTCTCTGAAACCGAGAATAAACTTTCCAAACTATCTGCTTCCGCCATCGCCTTCTTATATGCCGCCTCTGTAATCTTCTCCCGGTTCTGTATCAGTTTTTGCTTCATATATGCTGGAGAAGCAAGCGCCGAACGGACGATATCCGAATACTCTTTGGACGGTACCTGTCCTTCCAGATATCTCGGTATCGTTACCTCTCCAAACCCAAGCGTCAAAGACAATGGCGACTTTCCGATCTTATAAATCTTCATAAGTTTTTCGATATCTTCAATGGATACAAGACCTTCTGCAGTCCTGTACTGCTCATCTACCTCTTGAATATTCTTATCGATCAGTCCGGGAATGCTCATTTCTTCACCGCATTCGGCGCATACTGCTACCGTAATACTAAAGGTATAATCCTTATCCTTTATCGTTTTCACGATCTCCCTTTTCTGCAAAAAATATTCTGTCTCCCGCCTGCATTCTATGCAAAAATCCCTTCTTCCCTTCTCCGCCATAATGACCTCCTCCGTTCAAGCCGGTACCTTCCATTTCCAACAGCTTCTTTTACTTCGGAAAGATACTGTTCTATGTCTCTTTTATCTATGCGCAATATTTTATCCTCCGCAGAGTGTATGATGCATTTTTTTATTTTTTCTATCATTAGCATAGCTTCATGATCGAATTTTGTCAATATGCAATCATTGAAAAACATCTCAAGTTCTCAAAAAAACTCCCAATCAAATTGAGAGTTTTAATTTGTCTTTATGTATTTCATAAAATACTTATGAACGCAGCTTATCGCATCATATTCTCTAACATCTGAATCAGCGACAGATCCGCCGGAAGCCACTGGACATCGTACAATTCTCCCTTCGTAAGCCATCTGGCAGCTTCCGCTTCCTTGAGGGTCAGAGCGCCTGTATTCATTTCCGCCAAAAAACAATCCATTGAAAGGTGAAAAGCCGGATAATCATATTCGATCGTGCAAACCAGCTGACCCACCGTGATATCAGTATCCAATTCCTCCCGAATCTCTCTTCTTAGCGCCTCTTTAGACGATTCCCCCGCTTCAAGCTTACCGCCGGGAAATTCCCATTGCCCCTTAAATTCTCCGTATCCTCTTGCCGTTGCAAAAATCTTGGAAGGGGCTTCCATGTCATCACAAATTATTGCCGCCGCTACGCGTAGGGTTTTCATACCTATTGTCTACCAATCCTTTTATTGAATGAAAAGCACAGTTTCTTATCAAAATATATCCCTCCAAAAACCGATTCCCTTATTATCATATGTTCCGATAACCAATCCTCTATCTAAAAATGCATTACGCTCTTCGCAACAAGTTTCAGGCAGCAATCCACAAGCATGACAAGCCGCAAGATTTAAGGAATCTCGCCCCTGCCCTTTACTCATAATACACACAGGATCATTAGAACACGTTTGCGCATGTTCTATAGCTTTTTTCAATATTTTCGGAAAAGTATCTGATCTGCCCTGCCTAACCAAACCGCCTAGTGTTCCTTCCGAATCTCCGCTGGCTGTATAAATAAAAATCCCCGCCATGGCTTTACCATCAAATTCCTCTGAACAATATAAACGCTCGCTTAATGAAGCAATACTATAACCGCATTCAAAACTTAACTGTGAAATTAAAAGATGCGAAAGCGTATGCAACATAATAAATTTAGGCGTAATCGTTCTTGGGTAGTTCTTTCCGATAAATGAAGTCGAATAATTTTCGTTTATTCTCTTTGCCCTCTCAACTACTGCCGGATTATCTGCTATCCATTTATCAATATCTGACTGCTCAAATTCAATAAATATGCCCTCTCCCCGAACTTCATATGCTGGATACCACCGTGTATCCGATTCTTTGACATCCACAAACCCTTTGTTATTTCTGTTCATTGCAGGATTAATTCTTGAAAAGCCAATCAAAGCATTTACCACACGTACTTTATCTATCAATGAAATAGATTTTATATGTGGTATTTTATATTCTTCAATATCCATTTCTTCTCGTGAAAAATCCCCTAGAGCTTTTTCGAACGAAGAAGAAATTTCACCTGTTAATGCATAATACTCATCAATTCGATACTGTATTCCTGTGACATCAATTTCTGACGTTTCCAGTTCCAGCCATTTTTTTATGAGAATTTTCTCTACATCATCCTTTAACGCACCAACTTCCAGTGCAATTTTTTCAGTCCATTTTGGCAACCGTTTTTTTATGGTATTAAGCTTATTTTCTGGTTCTTCGTCACTTATTACGGTAACGCAATCCTCAAAAGCCTTACTCTTCTCTATCTTTATATTCAATTTATCCGCATACGGCGGAATGACCAAAGAGCTGTAAACAACAGGAAAATATACCGATGAGGCACCTCTTTGTACAGTTTTAGGATAACACGGACATTTTTCACGAATATGTCTAAAAGGATGATTTCCATCGCATCTAAAAAAATCAGTACCTGCATCTTGATCCAATTTTTCAAAACAATCTTTATCAAAAGCTCCCTTTAAAGACGCAGTCGCTCCACAAGAGCAGCTTAAACTAAGTCCTTCAAGTCCTTCCGTACCAGATGCACCAGTTTTAAATTTTAATGCAGGTGTACCGCAAACAGGCTTTTTCGATTTTGTATGAACCCATTTTATCCAAGGAAAATCATTCAAGTGCCCTTTCTCGCAAACTGTTACGATACGTGCCACAACAAGATCTTGTTTGCATTTCGAACATTGCATATGCTCGACCATATATTCATCTCGTTCTAAAATCTTAGAATTAACTTCTTTTCTATATTCGTCAATCCATTTCTGCAATGGTTGAAATTTTCTGCATTTAGGACAAAAATACCATTGCGGAAACCGCGCATATGCAATATTAGTCGGTATGGCAAAATAGTCAACTCCTAATGCCTTGGCAAACCGATCATCATAAATTTTCACGGTATCCCCGCTCCAGTATTCCGGTGAAGCCGTAACCAGTGTTTGATCCGGAAAATCGACCATTGCACCAACACCATATTGTAAAACCGCCTGTGCTGCACGTACAGAATGCGATACCCTATTCAAATCAACTTTTCCTTTAATTTGTTCAGACATTAAATTATTCCTCCCATATTACAACACTTCCCGTTACAGGGGCATCAACATTTCGCATTGATGTAAGTGTGTCAATAGCTACATCTCTTCCCGCAGAGTTATATTGTCTTAACAATCGGCGTTCTTCGGAATTCGGCGGAGATACCATAAATCTTCTGCCAAAATAGAACGGAATCTTAACCCCATCCTGATTGCATTCATCTACAAATTCCTGCCATTTTTCAAAAAATTCCTGTATCTCCGAACGGACATCTTCTATATCATCCTTTAATTGATTCTCCGAACGGGCGTTAATGCTTTTTATACGATTCAAAACAAATTCTTGAATCTCAGATATGTCTTTCTCCAAATCGCCCATATCAAACTTTTGAGCATCTTTGTCATCTTTCCATTCTTCTTTTTGTCTCAACATTGCCGTAAGAACGGCATGTAACGCACGTTCACGCGCTGGTTTTGAAAATGGCGTAGCCCCGGTCGGTTCAACAAACCGATAAAACGATTCGTGATAAGAACGAAACCTTTCATAATGTGACCGATCTCTGCTCTTCGTCGCATCATACTGTATAAAACATAATCCCGGAAAAGAACGTCCCACCCGACTGGACGCCTGTATATATTCACTGGTTAATTTTGGCTGACCAACCATAAGCATTACATTAAGCCTTGCAACATCAATTCCAACCGAAATCATATTCGTTGCCAACAAAACGCTTGAAGCATATTGCTTTGCTTCCATATTCTCTTTGGAATACTCAATCTTCTCCAATTTATCCAATGTTTCGTTTAACTCGGTGGTTGACACTCTGCTGGTCAGTTCATCCGCCCTAACAATTAGTCGTCTTGTTGTAAACATCCTATTGGCAGTTCTGATAATAAAATCTTTTACGTCATCATCTACTAACGTGGATGCCTTCCCCAGATCTTTCAAACTATTAAAATAAACCGTCAATGTCCAAAGTTTATCCTTTATTTCATCTGGCAGATCCATTGTATATACTTTCTGCATCAATGCTGCCATCATACGTATTTCCATCATCGCTTTTGTTTTCCCAGAAGGCATAATACCGATATACTTTCTTCCGTAGATTCCTTTTCCGTAATCAATGGTTGCCTCTCGTGCAAAAAAGGAATCCTCGGCATCTAATCCGGGGGCAGGGAACTGTACCACTTCCCTATTATATAATACGGAGCATTGTTCTTTTGCTCTCCTGATTGTTGCCGTAGAAGCAATAATTTTGGGATAAACCCCCTTTTGGCTACAAATTCCGTCAACGGCGGTTTCATATAGACCTACAACCGTACCTAAAGCCCCTGATATAAGGTGAAGTTCGTCCTGTATAATTAATTCCGGTGCTCTGTTATTGCTCCCCGTTCCAAAGAAAGCACCTATCCGCCCGTCCCACGGCATCATTGCAAATTTGTCAACCGTACCGAATAAAAGCGTAGGCGGATTACGATATAATTCATCATCAATGATTTGAATAGGAAGCTTGTTTGTAAAAACACACGCTTCCTGCGGACAAAACATATAAAAATGCTTCCCGCTATCCATGTTATACCCCCATTCGCCAACCAATTTGCTGTCTCTGTCGTCCTTTACCATTTTCGTCCCGCACCAAGGGCATTTTAAAACCTGAAATTTATTATGCCTCTCTTTTTCACTGCGCACATAGTAATGTTTACTGACCCCTCGCAGCTTCTCTAAATGATAATTTGCAGAATTCTTGCCGTCATTTCTATTTGGAATATGTGTACCTCCGATCCATAAACCAATCGAAATCGGTTCTTTTCCTAATGAATACATCGGATATTTACGGTGCTTTATGGTATATTGTTGTCGAATATATTCACATGCACATATCAGTGTCGCCGCACGTGTAAATTGCTGTGCCGCCAAAAGGCGTAATGTATATCTCATAAGTACGGCTGTCCCTGCCGCCTCTTTTGAACGAACCAACCGCCTATAGAATATCGTAAAAGCCGTCAACCCCAAATATGCCTCTGTTTTACCTCCACCAGTAGGAAACCATATCAAATCGACAATATTGCGTTCCGGTGACTCATCATAAACAATAGAATTGATATCCATTAGCAAAAACGCAATCTGAAACGGTCTCCAACGGCAATTTGTATCATCCTCTTTATTATAATCCACATTGCGAAGCCAATCCGATATTTCTTGGTCTCCCGGATATCGATCCGCATTTTTCTTTGCCATATCCGATTGCATAGCAATGTGTATCCGTTGCATAAACATTGCCCTATTCGCTAAAAGAAACGCTTTATAGGCACTTTCATTTTCTTTCAAAGTTGTAATACCAGAATACATTCTTTCATAAGCTCGTCTACATCTCTCGATGTTCTTTGAAGCCGTCGAAACATATTTAGCATCAAGCGATGACACCATTTTCTCTAAATTATCAACCCAATCCTTATATAAATCCACTAAACCGCGCATAGAAGAAAGCTTTATATCTTTATCTGTCGAATTCAAATCTGACAAATATTTCATTGACAATTCATTATCTCTTAACGTACTATTCTGTGGAAGCGAAAAATCCATGGCAGGGATTTCCTCTACAGGGAAAAAATCATTCCAGACACTACCCTTGCCTTGCTCATCAATGTCCCAGTCTACCGAAGTACCAAGCCCCGTACCGTATATTTTTTTATGGCGATAAAGAAGTTCAAGAGAACTTTCTTCTTCATCCATTGTATGCACATCTGAATTGGGAGTATTTTCAACAAAGGAAAAATCATTATTCTGAGTACTAATTTTAATGCATGATTGGAATATACAATGATTGGCTTTTGCCGGGACTTCTTCAACCTCATTTACAAGCATAACCGTAATTGACCATACATCATCCGATACCTTCGTTCGTAAAGCAACTATTTTCGCACTGGTTCCGTCAAGTTCTCTATTTGATTCATCATCAATATATTCACCTTTTGAAAAATCCAATACAAACTCCGAAATTTCATGTGGAACACGGACATATCCCGCACTACAATAATCCACAAATCTATATGCTATTTGCTTCAAAATCTGATATTCATTTTCGGGAATAGTATCTTTCTCGAAAATATCTTTGACTTCTTTTGCTTTAATCTGAGATAGCAGCTTAATTGTCCCCGTATTATTGTCATAAGACATTTTATGTGCAAGTTCCGGCGGAATTGCATAATGTTCAGAATCTGAAGGAGTATATGGTATTGCACAATCCGTTATTAACGCCTTTCTGTATGTTGCGAACGTTACTTTTCCCTTTATAATATCAGCATTTCCCTTTACAAGAAAAGTAATGCCCATTGATGAGGGCATATACTGCATAGACATACCGATCTCTTCATCCAAATTTTCATCTGCCGTTTCATCAAATTCAGGTACATGTTTATATCGTTCCTGTACAGGTTCCGTCTGAATCTCCGACTCCGTATCAGATTCTTCTTCCTTTTCGGTACTCCCGTCCGCTTCCGATAAAGGAACTGTTTCATCGTTATCCTGATTCATTTGATTCCCTTGCGGAAAAAGTATTCCCACAGAATAACGGCTTGTCGGCGTACTGGAAATAAGTTCATGCTCAATATCTGGTAAAGAAAATTCCGAACCCGGTCCAAGTAGTTCCGATTTAATAATTTTAATATACTCTTCTCGTGCGTCAATCAATTGTTTTCTAATTTCACTCTTGTTCACATCAATACCTCCGCTTCTGTAATCGGCTTATTTACCAAGTTAATACTTACATTCGTACTTTCATCCAATTCTACAATCTTCTCTAATTCCAGTATTTCTGAAAGATTATCCACATTATTATATACAACTTCAAATAAACTTCCTTCTTGCGGAATATGTCCGCTCAGCTTATTATTAATCGCTTTACCGATAAGTCCAAGGATCTCCCTACGTTCATGCCTAACAATTCGACATGCTTCAAAATGTCCGTTAATATCACCCAACAGTCTTGCATCTTGAGTAACTTGGGCAATATATTTCATGGTTTTTACATCTCTAGGTCCCACAATATGGCTATCTTCTACTATCCATGACCGAACCGCAACGTCTTGTAATGAACTTCCCACCTTATGTAGTTCTCTTGCAATATCTCGATATGTATAATTTCTCTCTTTCTTATATCTTCTTAACGCTTTTTTCCAATATGTAGCCTTTTCAGAAGCTTCTAATACATTTTTGCTCAATTTTTCCATTTCAAGCAATTTTTCATATATGAAGTCCACAATATTTTTTGTATAGTCATCTCTTCTTATAAATACTAAGAAATCACCTGAAAGTAATTTATCTACCTTTTTCTCCGCTACATTTCCTGCATCGTAATCAAACACAACTGCCTCATAATATTTTGAGAAAAAAATCCGTTCACCAGTCACGAACACGCCTACATGCTTAACTTCTGAAGTAGGGGAATTGCTATTGAAAGCAAGCCCACCCTCTACAAATTTTTTGATATCCAGAGCATTCAGTTTTTCAATATATTCCTCTAAATCAGAAAAGTTCTGAACAATAATTTCCTCTTCTTTATCTTCTTTTTTTGTATATGTATCTTCCAGTATTTCCTCATTATACTTAGTACTACTAATTTTAGAATCCAATCTTTTCTCGGACTCATCTTTTTTCTTCTTTCGATAATCAAACAATTTATTTTCACATTCATACAACAAAATATCAATGTTTTTTGCTGCATAACACTGTAATGGATCAAACTTCTTACCTCTTATATCTCCGACAACAAGAATAAATTCATATTCATGAGCTGCATCAAAACGATTCGCTGTAACACATGTAACACCATCATTGTCTTTCAAAACATCCGTCAAAACCAACATCTCTGCATAATAAGCTTTCGGTACAACTATTGCAGTTTTTCTACCGCTATGTTCTGCCAAATAGTTCTCTACCGCCAATGCTTTCGGAGAGTAATCCATAAACTCATAATATTTTTCTTCTATATCGCATATCACAGCAATGCACAGATCATCCACCTCTCTAGCTTTAGCTGCAACATCCCATAGTCTATCAATACGCTCTCTTGGAGATAAAACATTAGCACCATTCTTTAAATTTGTAATTGAATTCTCCATCTGGCACATTGAAAATGCGGATGTAGTTAATAAATTCAATAGCCCATACGCAGATACAATAAATTCGTTTTTCTGTTCGTCAATCCAATTGGATTGCATAATTAAACGCAGGTTTTTTTTAATCTCACAATATTCATCCCATGTCCACCCACCAGAAACAGGAATCGGTGAAACTTCATTATTAACAATATTATTAATCTGTTTTTCCAACTTTTCCGTAAAAGAATTAGCACATTTAATTCCTATATTATTTGACAAATACCTTTTCGTGCATGCAAATATGTTCGCCTCCTCATACATATCTATAATATGGTCACTTGCATCAACACTAAGTAACAAAGCAATATGTACAAAATAAAGGGATTTTCTTCTTAACAAATCGGCTAACTCGGAACTGTTTTCTGTTAAAGAATGTACTTCGTTGACAAGTAATCCCACCACTTTATTTCCATCTTTATTCAGGACAAGATCTCTTGCAACAGACATTTTCCCAGCCACTTTAAGAACCGGCGTAGATTTTGTCGGATTAGTTCCAAACTGTATTTCTTCCTGACCTGTATAATATGCCGCTGGAACAATATCAAGCAACCCTATTTTCTTTTTCTCCTCATATACAATATTCAGGTGTTTACAGATTTCCAAAAAGTCTCCCTTATTAGATACAATGACAACCGCTACATTAATTGAACTTGGAACCTCTATCATAGGTATATCAAAAACATACGATAGAAATTCCTCACGGTTTGTTTTTACCTTACGTACACCTCTTCCATCAGTCCGCGAAGATGTGCCATAATATGGCTTTATCAAATGTTTGTTGCACATAAAGCGTACTTTTCGTATTAATTCGCCGTTTTTACCTTTTGCATCCTGTCCAAGAACCATATATTTAATTCCGCTATCTTCTTCCAATCCTTTCCAACGATATCTTTTATTTTCAAACATCACCATAGCACCAATTTGAAGTTGAGAAATAATATCGTCATTTGTCCAAAGATTATAAGACAGACATCCCAATGTAACGGCTACAACGGATATGACATCAAAACAAATCGAACCTGTGTGCAATGCAAAACTAACGGAATGCGTTTCACCAGCAATAACTTTATCAAAGAACTTGATATAACATTCTATAATACTTTCTTTTGAAATCAGTGCATCATCATAATAAATATTACATTTATCCAGCATGGCACTTATAAAATTATTAGTCATCATATAAATACATTCCACCTAATTTTTTTCATTAGAATATCAATACACTTGCCCTTTTGCTTGTCGCTGTGTCCACTATGTAAGGGCAATTTTCCTTTACTTACTGTGTAGATTTTATAAGCCATATTATTATTTCGCCGTCATTGCATTTTCATTATTCTTTTTCTTCCACCGATTCGTTTTTATACATTTTATTGCCATTTTAAAAGTTTCACCGCTTGCTTTTACCAAGTCAATCGGAACAGCATTACCTATTTGTAATGCTGAATCTGCCAAAGAATCACTGAACACAAAATCATCTGGAAATGTCTGCAGTCGAGCCGCTTCTCTTATTGATATTGCTCTATCCTGACTATAATGTCCGTACCTTCCCTTTGAATAGCACAAGCAACCACCTGTGATCGTTGGTGCAGGCTTATCAGGATCCATTATGCCATATACATCTCCATGACCTGAAAACACAATTCCATTTTCATTTTTCTTTTTATGACACTCCAAAACAAGTTCCCTTGGCAAACCACTCCTTGATCCACCATTCCTTCTTATAGCTCTTATTCGTTTCAAATTGGTGTCTGATAAGCCTGCACATTTATGATTATGTATTGTTCCATCATCCTTATATGCTTCACCTGCTTTAATTGCTGGTAAATCACCTATTGTCTCCCTAACCGTTTTCCATTTTTGCAAACCATTATTACCTTTTTTATCATGAGTTGCTTTAGGTAAATCAAAAGAAAATCCAATCATACTTAATTCATCATTAATATCATTTCTAACGGCATGTAAAACAAATCTTTTTCTAACCTGCGGCACACCATAATCAGCTGCGTTTAAAACATCTTCTTTAACATAATAGTTCTTTTTTAATTGCTGTAAAAAATCACTTAATATTGCATTATTAAAATCTGTTTTTATTCCCGGTACATTCTCCATCAAAATAAATGGTGGTAAGATCTCCTCAATAAGACGCAAAAACTCGAATAATAATTTTTTTCGCTCATTATCAGTTTTATTTTTATTTAATGGATTTTGCCTTGAAAAATTCTGACAAGGCGGACAACCAGCAAATAAATATATATCATCTTTTTTTATTTTAGCTGCTTTCAAAATTTGTTCACCACTTAAATTACAAATATCATTATTTAACACATTGACCTTACTCAACGGGTCATAGTTCAAGTATGTATGCACTGCATGCTTTTCAATCTCTACTGCGGACTTAACCTTAAATCCCGCCAAGGAAAGTCCACATGATACTCCACCACATCCAGAAAAAATATCAATTGCTTCATATTTTATTTTCATATTAAAGACTCACCATCTTTCTCTTCAAATACCACAATAACTTTCTTGCCCATGGGGTATTAATAACTGGCAATACCCCTGTTCGCTTAAAAGCCTCCCTTTCCTGTCTACACGAAGTTCTATAATAACAGTTCTTTCAATTCATTTAGTACTTACATTGACTAAAAATTCATTGCTTCTGTCTCATTAATATTTTTAGTTCATTTTCTTTTGCGCATATCAATAGATTCTGTTAATTAAGACATCTCCTACCAACAATTTAAAGTAAGCCGACTATCCTTCCATTAAATTAATATACAAATTTCCCATGAATTACTGTTCTTTCTCGAACTTAGATTACAATCTGTAACCCCTTATTCTCCTCATATATCACTATCACCATACATAATTATATCAAAAACCGTTTCTTCAACCACATTAACACACTCATCAATATGTTTCTCAATATCGTCTCCCCAAAACCGTATCACAGTCCAACCCTCAAACAATAAACGTTTATTGATTTCATCATCTCTTTTTCTGTTTCGAGATATCTTATTGACCCAGAACGCACCGTTATTTCCTTTTTCCAAACGTGGCTTTAATACTTCCCAATCTTTTCCATGAAAAAATTCCCCATCGCAAAAAATTGCAATTTTGTATTTCGTCAATGCAATATCCGGGCTTCCCGGAAGTTTTTTATAATTCTTCCGATATCGATATCCTTTATTCCATAAAGCCCGTCTCAACATCACTTCAATTTTGGTATCCTTACCGTGGATATTTTTCATGTTTTTATGTCGTTGCTCTGGAGTAAGTTTATCCATCAGTTATATCTCCTAAAGCATATTTTTAGTTTCATCTTTTTCAAATAGGACATTTTATCACTGTTCTTTTGCGAAAACTAACATGCTTTCCAATCTGCATTCAACATACGTCTGTCCGCAATAAACTGCTTCGCCGCCTTAATTGCATGTGTCACAAATAAATCTAGTGTATCATTAACTCTATAAACCCTAACGTTATTATTGCATATACATACCAAAATAGCAACGCTATTTATACTTGAATTCTCGAATAATTTTGAACATAAAATTATCTATACAAAAGTTCCCTCCCCCTCCCCAGTAAATAGCAGAAATACACTATTCATTGCATATACTTCCAGTCACAACCTTTTTCACAATTTCCAATACTTCCATAAAGTTCATGAATGCTCCCTGCCTTTCAAATAGCGTTTCATCACATGCGCGATTGCCCGTCCCAAAAGAGGCGGCACAGAGTTTCCGATCTGCATATATGTCTTCGTATACGCGCCTCTGAAAAAATAGTCATCTGGATACGACTGTACCCTTGCGGCTTCTCTGGGCGTGAGCCCTCTCGCCTGCGTCGGATGTATATACATATTGCAATCAAACTTCATGTGCGCCGTTATCGTCTTACACACCTTGTCATTCTCCAATTTAAAATACTTATCCTTGAAGATGCCATTCCTTCTGGCATACGGCATAATATCCGCAATTTTAGGATCGTCCGAACGGTCCCCCTGTTCCATTCGCCCGAAAATCTCAATATCCCTGTCATTGTTATATCTCGCTTTATGATTAGAAACGACAGACATTTTTCTTCCTTGGTTAATATATGCAATATAATCATTCGTATCAAAAATACGGTTTTTTTCTATCTTATAGCCGCTTTCTACCGTTCCTTCCTCCGTCGCATTTTTCACCCTTGAAGCCTGTAATTCCCTAAGCCCGCACAGAGCATCTCCCAGATTATATTCAGGAATCTGCTTACTCAATTCAAATATTTCTTGGAAGATTTCCCGATTATCAACTCCGATACAATTGCCAATATAAATCAGCCTTTCCCTGTTTTGCGGAACACCATAATCTTTTGCATTCAGAATATCGCATTCAACAGAATATCCGACGTTCCTGAAATCTTCTTTCACCTGCTCTGCAACAGATTGCATACCTTTTACATTTTCCATCACAAAGAAATCGGGATTTACTTTTTTAACCACTTCAACGTAACTTTTATATAAATGGTTGCGCGGGTCATCGATCAATCTCTGCCTGTTTGCCATGCTGAATCCCTGACAGGGTGGTCCGCCTATTACAATATCCACCTGCCTGCCCGCTAATAACGCATCCAGCCGGTCGATCACATCATGAATATCGCCTAATACAATATGATCCCGTGGCGTTTCGGGATGATTATGTGCGTATGTATCTACACAACAGTCCTGAATATCATTTGCAAGACTCGTTACAAATCCTTCCTGTGTAAACCCTAATGACAAACCGCCGGCTCCGCAGAATAAATCCATCATTTTAAGCGAATGGTCATCGATCTTCTTTCTCACATCCTCAATATATGTATTACAATACTTACACACCGGACATATATTGCACTTCTGATCAGCTTTATTACATATCGCAGACAGCTTTGCAAACACAGCCCGAAACTCTGAATCGGTTTGCGCTTCCCTTAGATAAAAATCCGCCCTTTCCCTCAAAAACTGTTCGTCCACATTCCGGGTGACGCGCGCCATACAGATATCTGCATCCGTACACACTCCGTTTTCTACGCCCGCCTGCACAAACGCCATAAACTCTGTTTTATCATTACTGTAATCCACTTAATCTACCCACTCTCCTAGTTCTTCTAAAGTCTCCCGCACGGACCATGCAACAGCTCTGGAAACATTGACCGTAACAGCGTTACCAAACTGTTTATAAGCCTGACAGTCTGAAACCGGTATGACAAACGTATCCTCAAAGCCTTGTAATCTCGCGCATTCACGCGGCGTAAGCCTTCGCACCCTGCCGTTCTGCGTCACATAATTATCTTGACAAGCCCGATGCATTTTCGCCATGGTCGCGCATAACGGGCGCGCAACCTTCAAATCGATTTCTGATCTGGCTTGGTATCCGCCGGTTCCATTCGATAATATGGTAGGTAGAATCCTGTCTGATAAAAAGTACTTGGAATCGACCTCCTGCTCTAACAAATCTTGCAAAGTCAGCGTTAATTTCTGTATATCCGGAAAATCATACTTTACTGTTTCATTCGCGAAGCAGACGATATAAGTCCTGTTCCTCGTCTGTGGCACGCCGAAGTCAGCCGAATTTAAAATATCACAAAATACTCGATACCCAAGCTCGTCCTGTAAAATTCTATGTATTTCTTCATATGTTTTCCCATTGTTATGCGTTTTTAAGGAACGTACATTTTCCAGAATAATAGCCGCAGGCTTCTTCCGTCTCTGAATCTTATCATGAATGATTTCTGCTACCCTGAAAAACAACGTTCCCCGCGTATCCTCAAATCCTTTCTGCTGTCCCATCATGCTAAAAGGCTGGCAGGGAAATCCGCCGATCAAGACATCACAGTCCGGAATCTCTTGCAAAGGTATCTCATTGATATCTCCTAACACAATATGGTTACCAAAATTAGCCTCATATGTCTGGACGGCATATTTGTCAAAATCATTCGCCCAGATAATGTCGTACCCCGCATCCATAAAGCCTTTATCCAGCCCGCCAAGCCCGCTGAAAAGCGACACTACTTTCATCTTACCCTTCCCCTTCCAACCTATGAGTCCTTATGTATTCCCTGATCCACAATCCAATCTCTACCGAGGCTGTTTTTCCTTCATTGCGCAATAGCGCCATAAATTCATCTTTCACTTCCGGTTCTATCGATATCTCGATTTTTGCCGTTTTCCGGCGTCCCGCGGGTCTGCCGCAGTGATTGCCCTTTTTCTCCGTCATCGTCTTTCCCTCCGATTAATATCCATATTATATACCGTTTTTATCAGGGTGTAAATAGTGCTTGCAATTCTTTATATACAAAACTTTTTGTTCTTGATATAATACAAGAAAAAAACGAGCTCCGCTTCGCAAACTCGAAATAAGCATAAGAATTTCCCATTACACAAAATATAAGGAGCATTCCTGTAATTCAGAAATAACGCCAATTGAATAAAAAGAAACCT
>JAMPGN010000042.1 GCA_023663915.1 Eubacterium sp.
AAAGTATGGAATCGTTTGAACGGTATGTAACACTTACTGGTGTTGCATTTTCAAAAATTTTCTCTTGCTTTAACTGTATCTCAGCACACGATTGAAAGGCATATGAATCTGAATCCTGTGTATATATGGTCAAAAGCTCTGTGTCCGGATAATGCCAGGAAAATATTTCAGATAAAATAGTCAGGGAAATCTCTCCTGCATTTTTCCTTTTTATCCGTCCACCAGCCGTTGTTTTCCCTGTCAACGGCCAGTTTGCATACATATCACTGATCCATTTTTCATATGAATCCATGTCCAGCGGATTTTCTTTATCTATTTTTTCACGGAAGTATCTTTTAAAAACCGCCAATCTGGATACGGCAGCTTTGACTATTTCATACAGAAAAATTTCTTTTTTATCCATCAAATCACTATAAAGGCTTTCCTTTATAATCTTGATAGGAATGCCTGCCTTCACCAGTCTTTCTATATATTGAACTCTGACTTCTGAATCCTGAATCTCTTCAACAACCCACTCTGGTATAAATATCACATCATATCCTTTTAACAAGTTATCTGGTTTATGCCCTTTATTATCAAGTTGCAGCATGAATGATACTGTAGAATTGTCAAGCAATGCAATTCTTTTTTCGTTATCATATTTGTCATAATGAGGTATTTTAAGTTTATTATGCATATGACGTACCTGCAGCCAACTTGATTTCTTTCATAACCATCTCCAAAAACTGTTGATTGTCTTTGTGGCAACTTAAATCCGGTCTTTTCTGTTCACATTCTTTAATCTTAGAGCGGAGTATACTTACATCCACAACATACGAAGGCAGAACCAGCGTATTGTCTAATCCCAGTTCTCCAAAACATTCCGTCATGTTCTGGTGGGCACTGTCGAAGTTATCTTTCACCATACTCATAAGGGTACTGTTTTCTATTTCTGATGCCGTTTCATACAATGCAATCAAAACAGCCTTGTATGGCGTTTGGAATACAGCCATACAATTATAAACCTTTGAACGAAAATCCATATCCTTTGGCAGATCCGAAAAATATGACATTAAATTTCCTAATAACATCCTGGATGCAAAGTATTCCGCTTTTCTTTCTTCCATAGTGGTTTCCAGCTCGATAAAATGATCAAATGACACTTCATCAAATAAAAGATGATATAATTCATGCCACGCCGCAAAGTATTGGTTCACACGTGGCAGTGCCGTATTAATAAATGGAATCTTCTTGCCATTTTTAACATAAATAGCCCCGCTTAAGTAAGGGTTATCTATCGGCATCTGGATTAACCCATACGTTCTAAGTAATTGAATTGCCAGCTGCGGCGGTGAACCTACCTGCATCCGGTTAAATCGGGTGAATACCAGCCGGCTACACCGCTCAATATCCGCTCTTATTTCTTTGTTCTTCTGAATTACCTGATCAAGATTTTCCGCTGTTATTTTTTCGCTCATAACAATCACCTTAATAATAAGTTGCACAAAGATCCACAACATCCATAAGCAAACCATATTGCTTCTTTGTTTTTTCATCTATTGAATAGCCAGTTGGCGCATTCAAAGAGTACACTGCTTCTACTTTTCCGACTTCCCTACCCGAATTATAGAATAATAATTGATCTGCTGTCATATTTAATACACTAAGTATTTTTTTTAAATGTTTGTCAAAAGTACTCTTGCTATTAATTGTACCGCTTAGCAAGTGATCCAATGTAGGTCTTGAAATATCTGTTTTTTTAGAAAAAGATATTTTGGTAAAACCCGAATCCCGAATACATTCCTTCAATTTATTACCCACTAATTGTCTTTGTTCAAATAAAGTATCGAATGCCATATCATCTTTCCCCTCCTTTCCTCGCTTATAGTATACTCGCATTTTCCCACATTATCAACTTGTTTGTAAATTCTTTTTTTACAAAAGAAAACACCACGCCGCACACACCTGACAACGGATCAGTCCTTTTTACCCCCCCCCGGCGAAAAATACTGCATTTGCGCATTTTTCCGGTACTCGCTGGGTGAGACGCCGCAGGATGCCTTAAAGATCTTCATGAAATGTTTCTCGTTGTCATATCCGATTCTGGCGCTGATCTCAATGATCCGCAGATCCGTCTCGGCAAGCAGCCGCTTTGCCTCCTGCAGCCGGATTTCCTTCAAGTAATTGACAAAATTACTTCCTGTGTACTCTTTAAAAAGATAAGAAAACAACGAATAATTCATAGAAATATGGTTTGAGACAACCGCCATATTCAAATCCTTATCATAATTCTCCTGAATATAATCGATCGCCTGCTTGATCTTCTGCTGGTTTTTATTCGTATCAAAGCGGCTGTTGATGCGCTCGTGAAGATCTAGCAGCCATTCCATAAACTCCGTCTGCCAGACTGCCAAGGCAGGATAACTATAGTAATCCGCCATTTTTTGTAGATTTTCTTCCTCATCTGCCAACATATTCCGGTAGGTCTTCCTGACATCTTTCAAGAAATCGTCTATGCACCTGGCAAAATCCGCCGGCGCAATCCACTCATTCTTCACCGCATAGAAGAACCCGTTCCATCCTTTTACAATCTCTTCGGTCTTATCCGTGCCAAGAAGCTGTACCCTCTGCAATTTCATTTCTTCGCTGACAAATTTTTGCCCCTGCTTGACAAAATCTTCGGGAATATGTTTCCTATGCTCTCCGGCGCGGCAGTTCATACAATTCGTACAAAAGGCGCGTCGTCTTGCGTCTACCGCCTCCCGATAAGCGGCTCTCATTTCCCGTATTCCGCCATGAAGCTTGCTGATTCCGACATATTCCTGCGCCAGTTCATTTTTCAGAAGAAACGGCGCATTTTTCTCCGGCACAAGATAGATATCATATTTTTCCACGTTATGCAGATAGATATAATTCTCTTCTTCCCCTCTTACTTCCTTTGGATTGGAAGCATAAACATAATAGGCATGCAGGTCAAACTCGCTTTCATATTCTGACTGCATCGTATACAGTTCCTCTTCCGTGATCTTTTCATTCAGCATCAGATATTTGAACTGCTGGTGTCCGAGGCGTTTGCTGGTTCTGCTGCTTTCGTGGCTCCTTGCAAGTTCCTCTTCCAATTTCTTCATGATCTCCCACAGCTTATCCCGCTCGATCGGTTTTAAAAGATATTCGCGCACTCCCATACGGAGCATTTCTACGGCATAGGAAAAGTCAGCGTATCCGCTGACGGCTACGATGACCGGTTTGTCGGGAAGCTCCTGTACCCTCTGCACCAGTTCAATGCCCGTCATTTTGGGCATACGGATATCGGTAAACATCACGTCCACTTTCTGGCTCTGCAGAATTTCCCATGCCATCTCACCGTTGCCACATTCCATGATCACCTCGACCGGAACGCCGCTGCGCTGAATCATCGCCCGGATTCCCTGTCGTATCATTTTCTCATCCTCTACGATCAAGACCGTTTTCATCTCTGTTACCGCGCCTTTCCCTCAACCTGTGCATGACCAGCCGACTTCTGTCCGCTCCCATTTTCTACCGTCATATATCGCATCGGCACACATACCATAACCTTGGTATAGCATCCTGCTTTTGAAGCAATATCGATCCCGTACTTTTCCCCGAAAGTCATCCGTATCCTGTCCTGTACGTTCTTTAATCCGATTCCGTTTCCGGAGCCGCCGCCTGTCTCAATTTCACCCGCTATCTTTTTCTTCAATTTCTGTATTTCTTCCTCGCTCATGCCTCTTCCGGCATCCGTGATCTCGATGATGCAGTCTTCCTCTTTGATGATCCCTTTGATGTAAATATTGGTATCCTCCGCGAGTTCCTCGATTCCATGGCAAATCGCATTCTCGACGATGGGCAGCAGAGACATCTTCGGTATTTCCTGCTTCATGACTTCTTCCGGTATATTCAAAGACAGATAAATCTCATAATCAAAACGCAAGTTGATCAAGGCAAGATAATTTCTGATATACTCAATCTCTTCTTCCACCAAGACATTGTTCGATGTCCATTTCATACTGTACCGGAGCAGACTGCCGAGCGATGTGACCGCATCCGAAATAGCATATTCCTCATCGATCTCCGCCATCATTTTAATCGACTCTAAGACATTGTAAATAAAATGGGCGTTAATCTGATTCTGCAGGGCGCGGAGCTGTGAATTTTTCGCCAATATCTCCCTGTCGATATTCTCTTTCATAAGCTGCTCGATACGGTCTAGCATGGTATTGATCTGTGTTCCGAGTTCTCCCATCTCATCATTTCCGCATCCGTCGATCCTCACGTCGAGATTTCCTTCCTGTATCACGCGTATGGATTTTAAGATATCATAGAATTGCCGCAGAAGACGCGTTACAATATGATTGATCAAAAAAGCCAGTCCCACAATCAGTACCAGCATAACGATCACAAATATATTCCACATCCGGTATACATAGCGCACATTTTCCGTAATATCTTTTACAGACAGTAAGGTTCCCTGCATTTCCCGTATATAGGAATAAGAAACGACCAGATGCATCCCGCGCTGCCTCGTATCATCCGTATGGATGCCTTCTTTCTCAAGTCCCTCCTCCATTCTCTGCCGTACAAATATTTCCGAAGCCTCCTGTTCGTTATCACCGAAATACAGATTTCCGTCATCCGAAAGAAAACAGCTCCACTCACCTTCAATATCCTCATACAATGTCGGAAACATATTTTCCATGGTGACTGCCGTCTCGATTACACCGATCATTCCATTCTCATAATCTTCTACGTCCGTTACAAGGGACGCAATCGCCACCCCGCCCCGGTTGTCAAACAGCCTGTCCTCATAATTGTAATTCCATCCGGTATGTTCTGGTTTATCCGCCCACTCCATTCTGTCCATACGGGAACGGCTGTATAAAATTGGCATCATCTCCTGCACATCATCATTCACCGCATAGACGCGCACACCGTACAATAATGTATTATTATTGACAAGCCGCTCTAAGGAAGCAATATCGGAATGATAAAATTCCATCAGCTCTTCTGTCGATACGTTCTCCCCACGCACGGTTTTCGCAAGCATCCGCAAAAGCGGATCGTCATTTACAAAAAACTGTGTCGTCATATTGATCGAATCAATATTTTTCCAGATATTGTCTTTGCTGCGCTCCATGGTATACTGCATGTAATTCCTGTTCTCTTTGATGACATTTTGTTCCATATTATAGAATAGAATTCCTGCTAATATGGAGATCGGCACAATGACAAGCAGAATCATGACCAGCGTAAACTTCCTATTCAGTTTTAATCCGGACAGATATTTTTTCCAGTGATTTCCCATGTTCTAATCGATTCCCATTTTCTCTTTTGCCTGCCTCATCAGTTCTGTCTTGGCATCCTCGAATGCCTCTTTTGAGCCGTTTGGCAGAAACGCATCATACTGTCCATTGTAGATCGGATAACGGTAAGACCATTCCACGATCTGCTTAAGCGGCTCGGTCGGCTCCTGTTTCCATTGTAACTGTGTCACATCATCCTGTAACATCCAATAGGCATCGTCCGCGCCATACTTCCTATCATACTGTGTGCGGTCTGTATTTAAGAGCGCTTCGACTTCTTCTTTCACGATCGGCCTGCCGTCCACATACTCGAATGTTTCCCCCTCAACGCCAAGTGAAATCCGCAACTGCCCATGCTCGCTTAACAGATAATCCATAAACGCGATCGCGCGTTCGGGATGCGCACAGTTTTTGGAGATCAGAGTAACCGTCCAGCCATTAATCCCGGTCGTCGTAAGGGTATGGTCGTCCCCTGCCGCATTTTTCGGTCCATCCACCGCGAGGTATATCCGTTCCGGATGGCTGGCATACAGTTCTTTCTGCTGCGCCGTCATGTCCGTATATTGATAGATCATACAGAAGTATCTGCCCTTCGCCATTTTTTCTTCCATCTGTGTTCTCTGGTCAATAAAAATATCATCGGCAAGCAGCCCTTCTTCTCCAAGTTGCCGGAACATCTTCAGCCATATGAGATAGTCCTCGTCCGTATAGCGGTCATAAATCTCACCATTTTCTTCAAAAGGCACCGCCAGAAAGTTCATTAAATATTGGTCAAAAGAGACGTTTCCCTGTTCGTTAAAAACATGCGCCCCTATCGGAATCAGCGCTTCCCCATCCACGGTCGGAAACATTCTATATGCCTTTTTCACCGCCGCCCGAAATCCTTCCGGCGTTGTCATATCCGGACTCCCGATCGCCTCATAAATATCTTTTCTTACCAGAAAAGTCTGGTTCGAGCCGATCTCATCATTTTCTTCCAGATCCTTGATCGTACAGTAGGAGCTGGGATAACCATATATATTCCCATCCTCCTGCGTATACCAATTTACCACGTCGGCATCGCTGACCTGATAGAAATAAGCGTCATATTGATCCGCCAATTCATTTAAAGCCCATACCATATCGCCATCTATCATCTCATTCACCTGCGACTCCCACCAGCCGAGTGTGATAAAATCCGGTAAAGAATCCGCCGCAATCAGCGCATTGAGCTTCTCGCTCTCATTTCCGCTCGGCGTGATAAACCGAAGGCTGACACCGGTCTCCTCCGTAATTTTCCTCGAAACAACATTTTCACCCCATCCGGTCGTGAACCAGGAATAGTTGATATACCAGTCAAACGTAACCGGCTCTTCTGCATATTTCTGCCATGCGGGTATTTCTTCCGACAAACTGCTCTCTTCCCCTGCGCGCGTGCTGTCCTGTTTTGCGCATCCTAAACAAAGCAGGCAGATGCAGCACAAGACCGTCATGGTATACATGCTTTTCCTTTTTCCATTCCCTTTTTTTGAATCCGCAACCATTCCTCATACCCTTCCCATAAACCGTAGGTTTGCAACTGTACCACACAGACCGGCGCTGCGCCCTGTCTTTTCATCCACCTGGACAATCTTATTTATAGTATAAAACTTTTATTCCGCACACGCAACAAAGGGCACTATCCCATTCAAGGAATACTGCCCCTTGTCTTATCTCATCTCTATTTTTATTCCTTAACGCTTCCCGCTGAAATACTACTGATAATGTATTTCGAGCAGAAACAGAATACGATCAGGATCGGCACTACCGAAATAGCAACTCCTAAGTAGATTGCGCCCTGGTTCTTCTGTAAGTCTGTCGCTGCATTCAGAGTCGTGACCATGACCGGCAGCGTCATCTTATCTGGTGTATTCAACAAGATCAACGGTACCAGATAATTATTCCAGTTTCCGATAAATCCGCCGATTGACATCGTCGCAATACCGGGTGCCATGATCGGGAGCACGATTTTATGGAAAATATGTAACTCGCCTGCACCGTCGATACGCGCTGCCTCCAAAAGAGCCTTGGAAAGTGTCGCCTGCACGTACTGTCTTAAGAAAAACACTGTACCGGACGATGCGATTGCAGGCAGGATCAGCGGAAGGTAAGAATCTACCATATGCAGTTTCTGACACAGATTATAAAAACCAATAAGACTTAACTGTGCCGGAATCATCATGAATACTACGATAATTTTAAACAGCCATGCACTGCCTTTGAAGCGGTAAACCGCCATGGCATATGCCGTAATTGATGAAAAGTATGCTGTCAATATGGTGGCCGGAACAGCCACGATAAGGCTGTTTCCAAAACCTCTGAACAGATTGACGTAATTAAATAGCGCGGTCCAGTTATCCTTTAGGTGATTACTGGGAATCAATGTAAAGGAGTGCGTGATTTCCACGCCGCTTCTCGTCGCGTTTACAATCATCAGCAGGAAAGGAAAGAAGCACATTGCCGCAAGCAGAATCAAACATATGTATAAGATTCCTCTTTTTATCTTTGTTGCCATTGCCATATCAGTCTTCCTCCCTTCCTATCGTCTTAAACTGGATGATCGACGCGATCAGGATAATAAAGAATAACGTATATGCAATCGCTGAAGCATAGCCGACCTGATGTGTCTCAAATCCAAATTTATACAGATACATAACAACTGTCTGCAGGCTTCCCGACGGTTCTCCGGCTGTTCCTGCTGCGGTACCATTCATCAAGAACGGCAGATCGAAAAGCTGTAATCCACCAATCAGGGAAGTGATAAATACATACAGCATAATCGGCCGGAGGAGCGGCAGCGTGATCTTGGCAAACACTTTCCATCTGCCCGCACCGTCGATTGCGGCTGCCTCAAAGTAATCTTTCGGAATACCCTGTACACCTGCCATCAGCATGATGAAAGAGTTGCCGAACCACATCCACGCGCCCAGGACCGATATCACATAGGGCGCCGTCGTCGTGGAACCCAGCCAGTTGACCTGCTCTTTTGTAATATGCAATGCTATTAAAATCTGATTAAAACTGCCATATTTCCAATCCAAAAGCGTTTTAAACAGGAACGCCACAGAAGTCGCTGCAATCAGGTTCGGCAAATAATAGATAGCCCTGAATACTGCAAGTCCGTGAATCTTATACTTAATATCGCTGAAGACGACCGTAAGCAAGAATGCAATTCCTAATTGAAGAACAATGTTTACGCCCCAGATCTTAAGGGTATTCCCCAGATCTCTCCAGAAGAATTTGTCTGTGAGCACTCGCTTATAATTGTCAAGCCCTGCCCATGTCGGATCGCCATAGCCTTTATAATTCATAAAACTTAAATAGAATGTCCGCACTACCGGATAAACGCTGAACACCAGAAAAACAATGATAAAAGGTAACACGAACAAATAGGCGATACGATTGATATCTCTTTTTTTCGTTTTCACTTCACTCGTTTTTGCCATATTTCCCTCCATAAAAATCGAGCTAACGCTCGATTGCGAGATTATGAGTAATTCCTAAGAGATGCCCTGCATCTTAAGAAAACTCGTCACGAACTCGGAATTTGCGTAGAAATTTCCTATAGAATAACAAGTCATTGTTTCACAGCGACGGGGCAGTCATGAACTGCCCCTCCGCCACAACACATTATCGATTCACTGTGATTTCCGGATAGGTAGATTCCACGACGTCATAGAACTCTTCAAGCGCTTCTTCCTTTGTCTTCTCACCTGTCTTGATTGCAGTTGTCGCGCTTCCCCACGCATCATTTATCACCTTATCATATCTGGTTACTTTGGAGTAATCGATTCCCTGTGCCTGCTCCAGCCAGAATTTGTATAACTGTTGCCCGCCATAAATCTCATTTGTATCTTCCGCATGTGCTTCCAGTACCGGAATCAGAGATACGGTATCGCCTTCTGAAACTTCAATCCACCAGTTTGAGGTATCCTCATCCAAAGTACAGAACTTTAAGAAATCCCATGCCAGATCTTTTCTCTCGGACTGAGAAGAGATACCGATAAAGGTGCCGCCGCCAAATCCGTAAGCCGGTCCTGCACATACGCCCCACTTACCGGAAGTTTCCTGCACGTTATCTCTCATGGTAAGTACGCCCCAGGAAGGAAGACCGAATGCAAATACTTCTGTGGTATCCATACCTTCTGTTGCCTCTGCGAACTGCTCTGCATCCCATACGTTTACGGAATCATCTGCATAGTTCTGGATATCTGCGGAAAGGATCGGCACTTCGCCTGCCATTGCCTGATACCAAGGCGTGGACCACTGGTTTGCATAGGCGGTCAGATCATCTTGGTATAAGGAAATACAAAGCTCCTGATAATCATATCTGCCCTGGTCTACATTCAGGACATCGTCAATCACCCATGCCGAATCACCTGAAAAATAACTAATCTCTGCATCGGAAGCAAAAATACGATAGCCTGCACCTTTCAATGTCTTTGCCGTATCCAGAATGGTCGGATAATCTACAAATAACTTGCCAATCTCATCCGGGTCGTCTGTACCGAATACTTCCTGTGCAATGTCTCTTCGATAGTAAATTCCTGCCGGGGTGATCTGGTAAGAGATGGTTCTCTGAATACCCTCTGCATCCTGACCGACTTCCCACACATAATCTACGATCTGATCTGCATAATCCTGTGCATTGTATGGCGCTTGATTCAAATCTTCAAAATAACCTGCATCGTAGAAATCTTCCAGCATCTGTGGCTCACCTACAATAATATCCGGCTCCTTCTGTCCGCCATTCAATGCCGTCTGTACTTTCGTTACATAGTTGGCAGGCTCAATCACTACTGTCTCAATCGCAACATCGGGATTCTGCTCCATATAATGATCTGCAAACTGTTCCAAGTCCGCTGCAAGCGTCCAGACTACCAATCTCTCGCCGCCTGCTGCCGTATCACCCGATGCGCCTTCCTCTCCTGCTGCTTCCGAAGAAGCGCTGCCGCTATCACTGTCTGCACTGCTGCCTGTGCTGCCGGAACCTCCGCCACATGCCGTCAAACCAAATACCATGGTTCCGGCAAGCATAACTGCCATAAGTTTTCTCAGTTTCATAAAATGATCCTCCTTTTTCATTTCAACTTATTCTTAACAAGTTCTTTGTTGTTCGTTGATGATTTGATTATAGATATTTATTCATTTGGTTATAATGTCTCAAATTTTACAAAGGTATCATTTTTTTAGTAGCAGATTGTACGTATGGAATGCGGAGATAACACCGTTTCGATTCCGCATCCTGCCTCTCTTGCCGTCACCGGAATCTCTTTTTCTGTCTTATTTAACAAAACGAGCACCCTCTCCCCGTCGGGATTTAAGAATGCAGCCGCCTCCACCGCATCACTGTAGCGTGTTGTGCCGATCCGCACTGCCCCCGGTTTGATATAGCGGCTGAAATGCCCGATATAGTAGTAAGACAAACGTTTTTCATAGGTATTGTTCTTTGTATCGCACATGATCGGAGTGGCACAGAAATTACCGACGTGATTCGGTCCGCCCTTCGTATCCAGAAACAGATTCCAGTCCAAAGAAGCGCTGATGCCTGCATTCAGATTTCCTAAAATATCGTGCGCATACATTTCCGCTTTCTGCACTTCGCCCGAATCTGCAAAACGAGAATACTCGACACACCCTTCCGTGAAGAACACCTCTTGATCCGGATACTGTTTCTTGATCAGTTCAACCGCCTCAAAATGATCTCCGGTATACCAGTGCACAGCCACACCGCTGACATACTTTCTCGTCCTCTCATCCGCAACCGTCTCCTTGAAACGCTGGTATGCTTCTTCCTTATTATGATCCCACACAAAAATGCCGATATCGGAAAGTCCTGCCTTCTCCAGCGCCGGTCCTAAATACTCCCGTACAAAGAAGGATTCTTCCGAAGAAGTATAAATACAGGAATCCCATGCCTGCACCGCCATAGGTTCATTCTGCACCGTCAAAAAGCCAATAGATATCCCTTCGGCACGGTACGCCTCTATAAACTTCACAAAGTACTTGGCCCATGCCGCATAATATTCCTCTTTCAGTTTTCCGCCATGGTTCATCTCACCGTTTGTTTTCATGAATGCGGGCGGCGACCACGGGGACATCAGAAAACTCATATTGCCGTCATATTCCGCCTGTGCATCCCGTATCATTGGAATGATCTCGGTGCAGTCGTGAGCGATGGAAAACGTTTTTAATTCCCGATCCCCCTCTTCCACATACGCATAATTACCCAGGGCAAAATCACAGCTATTCATAGGTATTCTTCCGAAGTTATACCGAAGCCCGTCTTCCCCGAAATATGCCGTGATCAATTCTTTTCTTTTGCTCTCATCCATTCCCGCATAATTGTGCGCGGAACTTTCCGTAAACGCGCCGCCGAACCCGCGTATTGTCTGGTAGGTAACATCGGGATACACATTGACGACATGCATACAATCCTCTACCGCTTTCGCCTCATGCACTGTCTCCTCCCAGAACTTCCCTGCATCATAATCTGTAACAATCTCTCTGATTTTCTCCATCTCAATCTCTCATACCTTTCTTGAATCTGCCTGTCTTTTCCCTAACTGAGCCGGATTTCAATCCTTTCCACCCGTCTTGCCCGGATGTCCTCTGCAAGTTTTCCACTGATATACCCCGCATTCACATCGACTTCGCTCCTGTTTTTATAGAGAAAATGCATGCTCTCAACAACATACTCTCCCGGTATATGATCTTTCTTTTCCTTCATACGGTACTCCACGGCAATTTCGCCTAAGAGAACCGCCTCAACCGTCTTCTCCTCCGGTATCAGATATTCCGGAATCGCTGGACTTGGTGCAAAAGTAAGCTCGCCGTTTCGCAGGGTAAACACATTCCTTCCAAACATCATCAGCTTCCACATGCTGATAAACTCAATCGTAGAACCGGACAGCCTTGCCACGAATCCCTTGCCGTGAATCTTCTCATTCGGATTCCTGCTGCTTACAATAAAAGAAGAATTTTCGTAGATACTCCTCCCGTAAACTTCCGGGGTAAGAAACGGAACAGCCGCCTTGTGAAAGTCGTCAAAAAATTCCTCGTACATGCCGCTCCGCAGTAATTCCAAAAGATACTTATACTCCATGTGAAGCCAGATGGATTCATTTTCCAGCCAGCCCGGTGTAAAGGCACGCGCCCTGCCAAGTTCATACGACGCGTTTTCCAAGGAAGCATTCACCTTATACATAGAAAGTTTCTTATCATACAGCTCCCCGTTCTTCACACTCTCATATAATTTCTTCTTCGTCTCTTTGGGCAGATCCAGCTTCAGATACCGGACCGGTCCCTCCAGAAATGCCGGAATGCGCTTTACCTCAAATCGAAGCGGATGGATGCCATCCTCTTTCTTTTCATACTCCGGCACCTCATAGGAAAAATAGGTCGGACAGATGCCGTCGCCGTAAGCGCATGCCTTCTTGATTCCATGTCCTACGACTGCCTTCCATTCTTTCAGGACCGCCGCCAGTTCCTTACTTTGATAACTTTTCTTTTTGCCGGAAATCCCTTCAAAGGTTCTGTCCCTATATAATTCTTTTACATCATTCACACGGTTCCAGAATGACAATACCTCCCCGTCGCCCGCAAGATGATCTTGCTCCAACCGTACAACCAACTGCAGTTCATCGATAAAATTGCCAAGTTCTTCCGTAAGCGCTACTTCTTCCGAATATTTTTCCAGAACCGAAATAACATAATCGAACATTCTCGCCAGCTCGTAGGTCTCCGCCATAGAGGAACCGAAAAGCCCTGGCAGTCCGTTCAGTGCGTCATACCATCCCGGTTTGCCCCCTTCCATCTCAACTCCCATGCCGTAAGCGTCCAGGGCCGCGAATTTTGTCGCACACAACAAGAGCAGCTTTTCCATCAAAGTTACATATACCACTTCACCCTTGCCAAACTGCGCCCGCACAAGTTTCTCTTCCGTATCCCGCCTGCTCTCCTCATCGAGCGCGTGGTACTGGCGGAGTCCGTTTACGGTTTCCTCGTAGCGTTTTGTGCGGTGATTGATGTTGATCTGTGAAAGGAAATAGGTATACTCCTCCTCGTAGAGCATATCTCGTTCTTTCTCAGGGTTAATTTCCAGATAATCCTCGATCAGATCGAGATTATAAGTCCAATGGTCGCTCCAATATCCCTCACCAAATTTGCCGTTCACCATACTGTCTGCGAAATCAATGATCTGATAGAAAAGAGATTCTTTCCATTCACCCAGCACATCGTCCAGCTTCGCCCACAATGCACCCGGCGTAAACGGAACGTCCACAAATTCCATGAGCTTTTCTGCCGCCTCTTCTTCCATCTCTCCAAACAACGCTCTTGCCTTCTCTTTATCCAGCCTGTAAGTGAGTTTCTCCACCCCCAGCGGATTATAGCCGTCCAACTGTATCAAACTGTAAAATTCCTTGATATTTTCCCTGCCTACAAACGGCGCAAAGAATGTGTCGCAGCGACGGTTCTGGTTCACGTCACGAAAATTGCCGTTGCCCTGTGAAAAAAATTCCGGCAGCATGGAGAAATAATTGTAATCCCGTTCCAGATCACCATGTTTTCTCGAATACACATAATACAACTTATTGTTGCCAAGCGGAATCGGATAGCCGCCACGGAGTATGTTGTCCATATAAGTATACTGGCAGTAAATGTCGAAACTTTCCGAAGCCGTCTTCGTCGCAATCCCGTGACAGAGTTCGTCCACAAGGCTCTCCGCCTCCTCCCGCTTCTCCTCAAAATATGCGCTGTCTTTCCTTTCCTCCATAAACCGCGCTAAGACTGCTTTCTTTTCAACCTGCCCGATCATTTCATAGAGAACGAGCGATTCACCGGATGCCAAAGTTCTCTGTACACCATAAAAACTGCACGGCAGAATATTCGTAGTAATCTGTTTCTGCTCATATACGCCGGAAATTCCGTCATTAGCAAAACGGACCGCCGTCTGCAGGGAACAGTCATATGCAAAAACGGCTTCCGGGTCAACAACCGGCCTTAATAACGTGCCATCCTCAAGACATCCAAAAGAGAAATGACCGGCTTCGATCGCACGCACAGCCGCAGTGTCATCCAGGCTTGCCCGCACGCGGAAAAACGGTACGTTTCCTTCAATATCCTCCACTTGCATCCATGCCTTCGCTGTCTGGGTCATATTTTTCATGCTGTCGGTATCCACGCCATAAGGAATCAAGGCAGGCATACCGTCCAGGACTTCCAGCGAAATGTCTTTATCGTCTTCGTTTGTCACCGTCACCTTTCTGACAAGTGCGCCCACCTTTTCACCCGGAAGGGTAAAATAATCTACTTTTGTAGACAGTTTTTCGTTCTCGTTTTTCTCAAAAAGCGACAAACTGTTCATGCCAATTTCCATTTCTTGTCCAAATTGTTCGTCCGAAAAACATTCCAGATATCTACCGTCTTTTCGCAGAAATGTGCGAAAACCGGTTCTTTTTACATTCTGATATGCCACATGCGCCGGGTAAAACTCCATGATCGCGCAGTCCTTGTTATCCACGCCAAAACTGACAACGCCCTGCCCTCGATTTACATAATAGCACCAGATCGGAATCCCATGGATACCCGCAATGCCCGGCAGGAAACTTGCAAATACAGATTTTCTTCCGTAGTCTTCCATAATATATTTTTGCTGATCTCGTTTCATAGCGACCTCCTTCTCATGCCTGTAGCAGAACTTCTATTCTATGCATTTCTTTGGACAATTTCTCGATCTTATTTCTCTCCAAAACAGCCTCGACCGATCTTCTTCCATCCTCATCACGTTTTTCTTGAAGCGATAGCGCCATGCCTTCCATAACTGCCGATTTGATATGATAATCTCCGTATTCTAATTTCTGGGGATTTTCGATTACAATGCGAAATCTCCTGTCTGCGAAAGGCAGTTCCACTTCAGCTTTTCCTGTTTCGTCAAACTGTGTCCTCATCAATGCCGGATGAATCACCAGATCTCCCGCTTTGCCCTTGACGCCGAATACTTCTGTCACTAATGTCAACATATACCAGCTTGCCGCTCCGGTCAGATAATGGTACATTCCCCGCCCTTTGGCGTTAAAGTATTCGGGAATGCCGGGATAGATTCTGCTTGTCTCAAACGCCATCGCCGTGTCCGCCAAAGTCTGTAACGCCTTGTAGCCCTCCTTCGCAAAGCCCCTCTTATACAATGCGTTCGCATACATGACCGCCATGTGGGAAAATACCGCGCCGTTCTCCTTTTCACCGTAAGCGAATCCGAACATTCTTCCCAAGTCTGTTTTTAACTCATGGAAATCGGTGTTCAAGCGATAACCGCCAATCTGCCTGTCATATAAGTATTTATCCGCGCTCTTAACAATACCGTTAATCTGCTCTCTGGATGCCGTACCGCCCATAACCGCAAAGACCTGTCCGGTCAGCATCATTCGCACACCCTTTTCGTTCTCTCCCTCTACCTGTCTGCCATGGTTGTCATAATATCCATTGAACCAACCGTCGCCGTCCTTGTCCGTTACCCATTCGGTCCGTCTGATATGCTCCATCATCCAGTCCGCTTTCTCCTGTAAATTTCTGACAAGACTGTCAATTTCTAGCGTAGCAGATTTACCGCTTACCGTATGGCGGCAGCATTTCGTATATTCTGAAAGCACGCGGTTCTTTTCATCCGGATCGTCATACACTGCTTTATCCGTATAGATAAGCAGTACCAGTTCCTCTGCAACATGTACTTCCTTTGTCCCTGTCTTATCCTCATAAAGCGTTAAATACTCCGCCAATTCCCGCAGATTGCCTGCGTAAGCGTTTGTAAACGCGACACTTTCCCCGCGCTCTGGTGCCATATCCAGCGCATCATTCCAGTCCGCTCCCCGCAGTCTGCAATGATTGTGTCCGCCGACTTCATAAAACGCACATAAATTCTGTAGCAACAGATGTTCCAGGACCGTCCCATAATAGACGATTCCGTCTGCATCTTTCTGTAGGTTTCCGTATTCATCGTCCCACCGTTCGTCTATTGCCGTCCCACGCTCCACCTGTTTGTCCTTGAAATAAGGCGCTTTTTTCTCAAGAAGCTCCACATCTCCAGTCTGATCCATATACAGCTTCGTAGTCATGAACGGCCAGACGCCATGATCCATCCACACACGCGTAATGTTGTTTCTATCTGCAATAAACTCCCCTTGTTTCATGCCGATAATCGTAGCGTTTGTTCCGTCCATTCTTACTCCGCTGAAATGATCAAGAAGCATCTGACGCACGCCATCGGGATTCATCAAAAGCAGCGCCAGACAATCCTGCCACAGATCGCGCCATCCCCGTCCTCCCTTGCCGTAATCATGATGCGGTAAAAAAGAGCATCCGTATATCCTTCGCAAAATAGGCTGAAAACTCACCCAGCGCATAAAGTGATCGAAATCCTCACTGCCTGTCTGATAACGGATATTGACCCTTTCCTGCCAATATGCCTTTGTCTGTGCAAGCGCTTCTTTCGTCTTCTCCGCCGTCCGGTACGCATTTACCATTTCCGTTATTTGATCCGGATTCTCGGTCGCTCCTATCAGTATCGTAAACGAGGCATGTTCTCCCGGTGCCAGTATGGTCTTTGCAAATTTCAGACCGCCCATCGCCTCTTTCCCTTCTAGGCATGTACCAGACGGTATACCCGGAGTGTCTTCTATGACAGCCCTTGGTGCAGTATAGCTGCCTCCTTCACCGATATAATCCTCTACGACCGGGTAAAATTCTACGGGTATTTCTCCGTCGCCTGTTACCCCACAAACAAAGTAACAGACCTTGTTGCTCTGATGTCCCCGCTCGTCAAAAGAAAGCGTCGGCGTGACCATCACACCATCTTCCCGCATCCGGATACGGTGCAGCAGGGAAGTCACGTGCCTGTGATCCCGTATATTGTCCGCACTTCTTCCATAAATGGGGATTGCCGCTGTCGGTACAAATTCCACCCGCTCTTTACCGCAGTTTGTCAGTTCCACATATAGGATCTCTATGTCGTGCTCTACCGGTACGAAAGAAGTCACCTTTGCTTCCAACGGATATTTGGCGCAAGTACGCGTAACACTCTGCCACATCAGCCCCGCCGTCATTTTGCTTTCGTCCTGACTCGCCGTAAATTTCGCCTGCTCCGCCTCCGCCGATGAACCCGTCGCCGACCAATTTCCACCGCCTTCTATATGACACCAGAAATTTCTGGTAGAACGATTATTGTGTAAGTTCTCCACACTGACCGGCTCCATTAGAAACTCGTTCTGATTTCGCTTGCTGTCACCGCCAAAATTAGGCGTCAGTACGCTTTTGATTCCTTTTTCACCTGCCACCGGAAAATACTGATAACTGTAATTCTCCGGCATATCCAGTTCAAAAGTCCCCTCTTTGTCCAAAAAATGATACCCTTTCATCTATCTAATCTCCTTCTCTGCTTGATTTCTTTTTGCGTAATTTTTCTCTTTTCTCCATTCGCTCCTAATGCAAATATTTTCTTAAATTTTAGTAAAACGCAAGGAATGATTTAAGGTGTCATTTGTTAGTTTGGTATCTTTTTTTTAGTTTTCCGAGTTATAAACTGTAAAAGATTGCTGAAAGCTTTCAGAAAGTCCGCAATCTCTTCTTGATCTTATGCACGATACCGTGTATAATGATAACAGATATGAAAAAAGGAGCGTAAAACCATGCTTGTAGCATTAACCGAATACGCTAAAATTCATGATAAGAGTAGCGATACAATCAGAAGACTTGCCGAATATGGCAGCTTGATCACGGCGCAGAAGATTGGTCGAAACTGGGTGGTTGACAGCGAAGAGGCTTATCCTGTGAAAAAACGCCAGTCATCTAAACCGATCACTGTGATTTCCCTTTTCTCTGGATGCGGAGGAATGGATCTCGGCTTTGTCGGCGGCTTTGAATTTCTTGGACAAACATACCAGAAAACTGGATTCAAAATTATATGGGCGAATGAAATTAGTGAAGCCGCTTGCAAAACATATCGAAAGAACCTTGGAGATCACATTGCACAAGGGGACATAAGCAAAGAGATTGAGAATCTTCCGAAACAGGCAGATGTGATAATTGGGGGATTCCCTTGCCAAGATATTTCTATCAATGGCAAGATGCTCGGTATCAACGGTAAGCGTAGCAGTTTGTACACTTACATTGTTGAAGCTGTTAAGAAAGTGCATCCCAAGGTGTTTGTTGCAGAAAATGTAGGCGGTCTCCTTTTGAAAGCTAATTCAGAGTCATTTGCAAAGATTATGGAGGATTTCGGTTCTCTTGGCTATAATGTCAGTTGCCATCTGTACCATGCAGAAGACTATAGTGTTCCGCAAACAAGAGAACGAGTCTTTATTGTCGGCACACAAAAGGGGCTGCCAGAATTTAATCCTCCGATGCCGACCACTGCGGATGCTCCGGTTACCGTAAAAGCTGCGATTGAGGATTTAGAGGACAAACCTGAGGATAAGGCGTTTTCACATATCTGGAGCAAGGCAAATGTCAGCGGTGAGCAAGGAAACAGACGAATGGTTGCAGACAGACCAGGATACACCATCCGTGCTGAATGCCACGGAAATATCCAGTTCCATTACGCATTGCCGCGGCGTATCTCCATGAGGGAAGCCGCAAGAATCCAGTCCTTCCCAGACAACTTTGTCTTTCCTTGCGGGCTACGGGATACAGAACGGCAGATTGGAAATGCAGTGCCCCCGGTTCTCGGTTGGCACGTAGCCAAGGCGGTAAAATCTGTAATACAGGAATGAGATAGAAGATGACAACAGAAAAATTTGAATTCCTGCTTGACCGCTGTTGTGAGCTATTGACAGCAGAGGCGCGGTCAGCAGGATTTCGCTCATCAAAACATTTTGAAGACAGAGTAAGAGAGGCACTTTCCGACCTAACAGCGAATGATGCTTCTATTGAAATTAATTTTAATTCTCCCGCGCAGGCATTCCCTGACATCGCAATGGGCGAATATGGAGTTGAAGTCAAGTACACGACAGCAGATACATGGAGAAGCATCGCAAATAGCGTTCTGGAGACACAGCGAGTCGAGGGCGTTCGGTACATATATATTGTATTTGGGAAAATGGGTGGACTGCCGGAAGTTCGTTGGGGTGAGTATGAAGCAAGCGTTGTTCATGTGCGCACATCCCATGTTCCAAGGTTTGAAGTTGAGATAGCAGCAAACCCAGATGCAGCACGTGAATCTCTTTTTCAACAAATGGGAATCCATTATGATAATTTCCGAAAACTTGATATGTCAGAAAAGATGAAGTATATCCGTGCATACGCGAGAAAAATTCATCCCGATGGCAGGCTTTGGTGGATCGAAGATAAGGATACGAATGAGCATACACTTCCAATCCAGGCACGGCTTTACACAAATCTTTCCACTGAGGAGAAAACAAGGCTTCGTGCGGAGGCTGCACTGGTGTGTCCCAACATCGTTAAATCCGGCAGAGACAGAAATAAGTATGATGATGTAGTGCTTTACCTGCTGACTTATCATGGTGTTCTTTGCCATCAGGCAAGGGATCTCTTCTCTGCAGGCAGTGTGGCAAACCCGAAGAACGATGATAATGGCGGCATCTATATCGAACGAGCATTGAAACTGATTGAAAATGAAATGCGGCAGGCAGCTCTCGAAATGGACGATGCAATATTTGTCGAGTATTGGGGTGAAAGTGTTCCACCGGAGAGACGTATTACCCGTTGGTTGGAAAAAGCCGATTCTGTTGCAAAAGATTGGAAACCTTCAGACAGCTTGTTTCGCGACTAAACCCGAAATCATAACCGTGATACCGAAATAGGAGAAATTTCATGCAGGGAAAGCCATTCACTCAAGGAGTATGTTCAGAATAACCTTGACAATCAGATTTGAAAAGCTATTGAGGATTTACGGTTTTCCTGTAGGGGCGCTCTCCCTACGCAATCGCAAAACTGCTGATGGCGTAGGGCATCCCCTCGCTCGGTGGCAAGAAGCCTAATCCGCTTCTATCCCAAACAACTACTTTATTTCACGAAACATTCTCTATTCTTTCAATTTGATAAAATGATAACTCTCCATGATCTGCATATACTTCACGACACGCGGATACAACGGCTCGACCTCGTCGCCAAACTCTGCTTTCTGAAGATCGGCAAGCTCCATCACCGTTCGCTTACCGTCGATCAGCGGCCATAAGAAACTCCCGTACTTCTCCATATGCACCTTCGTGTAGCGCGGTTTTTTCAAAAGTTTCTGCGCAATGCGATTAAATACGCCCGTATTCTCCACTTCCAGCGTGATGATTCCCTCCTCGTCCGGACTCCATGTAAGTTCCGGCGCGCGTTCCGGAATCAGATCAAGATAGTTCTTCTGCTGTTTTTTCTTCTTCATCAGCTCTTACTCTTCTTCCACAAGGAGAACTTCAAAAGACATAAGATCATCACAGCCATCAGCACAAGACCACCGATATTGCCAAGGTTCAGTACGCCGGACAGATCCATACTGATACCCCCGACTGCAAGAATTGCGAGCAGGATACCCACCAGACCTTCTCCCGCAATCATACCTGCACAGTACAGCGTACCGTCGGTTGCTTGACGTTCTTTCGTCTTGTTATCTACTTTCTTACGTCCATCCATAAACATACGCACAACGCCGCCAACCATGATGCTGGCATTTAAGTAAATCGGCAAATACAGACCGATCGCAAACGGCATAACCGGAACCCGTAAGATTTCCAGGCCAAGCGCTAAGAATACGCCGATGAATACAAGATTCCAAGGCAAATCGCCACCCATGATACCTTCCACAATCATCTTCATCAAAGTTGCCTGCGGAGCGGGAACTTCTGCACCGCCGTAACCCCATGCCGTGTTCAACAGATACAGCACACCACCGATAGCAAGACCGGATGCCACGACGCCGATCAACTCACCGATCTGCTGTCTCTTAGGTGTTGCGCCCAGCAAAAAGCCCGTTTTCAAATCCTGTGACGTATCACCCGCAATCGCCGCAACGATACAAATGACGGAACCGATTGCAATCGCGCCCATCATACCCGTGATACCGCTGTCGCCCGTCGCCTTGATCGCAATCGTTGCAATCAGAAGCGTCGCAATCGCCATACCGGATACCGGGTTGTTGGAACTACCGATCAAACCAACCATACGGGAAGAAACCGTTGCAAAGAAAAATCCAAATACAACGATCAGCAATGCGCCTAAGAAATTAACCGGTATCGCCGGAACAAGCCAGATCGCAACCACCATTACCAAAATACCTGCTAAAACCACGCCCATCGGAAGATCCTGCGCTGTTCTGGCATCACTCGTGCTTTTGCTGCCTTTCATGCTCTTGATGGAATCCCGGAATGTGGTGATAATCAAGGGCAGTGATTTAATCAGGGAAATGATACCGCCTGTAGCGATCGCACCCGCGCCGATATACCTCACATAAGAACCCCAGATGGCAGATGCGCCGCCGCCCTCATAAAGCTGGCCAATCGTCGTTCCCACATCCGCCGGATACATCCATGTATTTGCCCCAAACAGACAAATCAGCGGAATAATCACCATCCAGCCGAACAGTGAACCTACGAACATATAAGAAGCAATCTTCGGTCCTACGATATAACCCACGCCGAGAAGCGCTGGATAGACTTCCATACCTAGTTCGCCCTTAAAAGCACGGAACTCCGCAGCGATATCCGCCGGAATTACCTTAATGCCATCCACCAGGAATTTGAATACGGCTGCAAGCCCCATGCCGCTGAATACCGTCGATGCATTAGAGCCGCCTTCCTCGCCTGCAAGAAGCACTTCCGCACAGGCTGTTCCTTCCGGATACTGAAGCGTTGCGTGTTCCTTAACGATCAGCGCATTACGAAGCGGAATCATAAAAAGTACACCCAGCACACCACCGCACAGTGCAATCAACGTGATCTCCACAAGACTCGGCATATCGCAGAGTCCCTCTTCCGCCCACAGGAAAAGCGCCGGCATCGTAAAGATCGCGCCTGCCGCCAACGACTCACCGGCAGAGCCGATGGTCTGAACCATGTTGCTCTCCAAAATGGAGTTTTTCTTCATAATGACACGGATCACACCCATGGAAATAACTGCCGCCGGGATAGATGCTGACACGGTCATGCCGACGCGAAGCCCAAGATACGCATTCGCCGCACCGAATACAATGGCAAGAATGATTCCCATGATGATCGATGTCACCGTAAATTCCGGAGTGATCTTCTCCGCAGGAATATACGGTTTGAACTCTTTGTTTTCGTTCATTTCTCCCTCTCCTTTGTCATTTAGTCAATATAGATAGATAAAATTATACTGGAATTGTGGAGTTTTTACAAGAAAAGTTTTCTTTTTTTCGTCGCTTTAGTGATTTTGACAAAACGAGCTGTGCTCGTTTGCCACAAATGCAAAAAGATTCCTCCGCCACTTGTAAAGCTGCGCCGCATTCGTGTATAATCTACTCATATAATGTACGAAAGCACTTCGGCGAGACGGACAAATATGAAACTTAAAATAAACATAGGAATTTCCTATTGTGATTCGGAGGGTAAAAGTTCTATCGTATAAGTTGTGAGGGCAGATTGCACAAAAAGTTCTCTTGTGTCGGGTTTCGTCGAATGGATTTTCTAAGCATTCCGATATACGCTGTGGCATCGGACGCAACCGCCCTCAACGCGCATCCATGCGCGATTCGGGCTTTTCGGGA
>JAMPGN010000043.1 GCA_023663915.1 Eubacterium sp.
TGGTAAAGTGTCTGCGGTAATGCACAAATCCAATATAATCAGCCTTCAAATTTTCCATGCCCAATAGACAGCTGTCAGCTCACACATTCTTGGGTTGAAAGAGGATATATTTTCTCCTACGTTATCTCCTTGGAATCCAAATGATTGTTTACCTTCCGCTCCAACCTGGACCGGAAGATACATATCATCTTCTGGCATTCTATATTTTTTATGTGTTGCTATTAGAATCTTTATATCCATGATCTCTCCAATCCCTATTTTCCCCACAAAAAATCCCGATAAAAGACAATTACATATCTTATACCGGGATTCATGATCCTTAACTTTCTCTATTCTTCTGCAGACAAATTATTCTCAGCTTTCCATCCAGTACTTTTCAACAAGTTCTTCCGCCTGGTTCGTATATTCCGGAAACTTTTCCCGGATCTTGGCAGCCGCGTTCTCTTTCGTGCCGCGATATTCATGAACTGTTTCAATAAGAATTTTGATATATTCCAAATTCATGGCATTTTGTATCTCTGCTTTTATTTCTTCCTTTACTTCGGCTTTTATTTCTTCCTTTACTTCGGCTTTTACCTCTTCTTTTACTTCGGCTTTCACTTCTTCCTTTACTTCGGCTTTTACTTCTTCCCTAATCTCTTCTTTCACTGTTTCCTTTACTTCTTCCCTAACTCCTTCTCTGATCTCTTCTTCTAAATCATCTGCCCAATCTCCAAGAGTCATATACCCAGCCTCCACTTCCGGTAAATTTTTCACCCTGCTTACATAGGAATCCATTATTCTGGTTGCGTCATCCACTACGTTTTTACTATCACTATTTTGAAAATATGTTAACATATTTTTAATCGCTTGGCTACCACCTTTTTGACCTTTTGTATTAAAATATACAAATTTCAATCCATCATCATAGTCCAGCTTCGGTACTTCATCGCATTTGTTATGGATCGTATACATCATATAATCCTCGCCAAACAAGTCATAATTTGTAATTGTGATAATATACAGATTCGGAATCGCCGAGAAATCCCTCAGCCCGCTTTTCACATACCTGCCGTCTATCTTTGCCTGGTAATATCTGTTATGCCTTGGCAGCTGAAGGCTATCCTTTATATGCGGTTCCAGGTCATACACATTTGTGACAGTTTCTTCATCATATTCCGTAATCTCCACATCCATCCGGATTCCTCTTAAATCCGGCGTTACCGGCGGAACAACCTGTTGTGACAGTACACGGATTTTTTTTAATTTTTTCCCAAGCAGCACTGACAACAGCAGCCGGTAAAAAGGCTCATTGATCTCCTGATTGGTCGCGATTGCGTTTGACAAGAAATTGTCAATTAAATTAAGTTCCTGCAGTGTCTTTTTTGTATATCCCATACATCCTCCTTCCGGCAGAGTGTGCAGAATATACGCAGTGGAAATTTCCAGCATCCGAAACCCTTTTTCTCCGCCTTCCATATTTGATTTCCTCGCTGTGAATTTTCGGTGAGATACCGATACAGATTCCCACGTTTCAGACACTTCCTGATGTCTTTCCTGTAGAAATAAGAGACTCACATTGAACTGATAAATCTAATATAGCAGGCTTTACAGTTTTTCGCAAGTTCTTTTTTGGTATAAGATATGTAATTGTCAAGGTACGTTATCTATACGAAAAGCACGATGTGCTGTCAGTATTCCGCTTTTTCATGCCATTTCCACGCATGTTCCATAATCGTGTCAATTTCTCCGTACACTGGTTTCCAGCCCAGTATCTCCTGTGCCTTCCTGCTGCTTCCAACCAGTTTCGCCGGGTCTCCTCCCCGTCGGTCTGTCAATGTAACCTTGAAATTTTTTCCAGTTACTTTCTTTGCCGCTTCCACGACTTCTAACACCGATGTCCCAGTTTCATTTCCTAAATTGAAGAAATCACCCTCTTTTCCCTCTTCCAGGTAATGAAGCGCCAGCAGGTGTGCCGTTGCAAGGTCGTACACATGGATATAATCCCTGACACAGCTTCCATCCTCAGTTTCATAGTCCGTGCCGAACACCTTAATATCCTCTTTTTTTCCGCTTGCAGCATCCAAGATCAAGGGAATCAGATGTGTTTCAGGATTGTGGCTTTCTCCGATTTCACCATCCGGATCAGCCCCCGCTGCGTTAAAATACCGAAATATCACGAATTTAAGTCCATATGCCATGCCGTAATCTTTAAATATGCGTTCTACCATTAACTTGGAGGCACCATATGGATTGATCGGATTCTGAAGCATATTCTCCGTAATCGGAACCTGTTTCGGTTCTCCATAAGTGGCGCAGGTGGATGAAAAAATAATTTTATCACATCCGTACCTTCTCATAACACGAAGTAAATTTAAGGTATTTGCCACGTTGTTGTAATAATATTTTTCCGGGTCCGTGACGCTTTCCCCCACGTATGCATAGGCTGCAAAGTGAAAGACTGCGTCAATTCGATACTTCTGAAAAACCGTCTCTATTTCTTCAATGTTCTCTAAATCTCCTTGAACAAAATGTCCCCACTTAACCGCTTCTCGGTGACCATAGATTAAATTATCAAATACCACCGTCTCATATCCTTCTTTATTTAACCACTTATTTACATGAGCGCCTATATATCCTGCTCCTCCGCAGACTAAAACTGCCATTTTCGCATTCCCTTCTTATACAACACGTTTTCGCATAATTAAAATCTGATGGTAAGACCAACGATGCATCCACACGAAATGTCGATAGCAAAAATTATCCAGCATTTCAAAAACTTTTCTTGCAGCTTTGAACCGAATTAAATATGCTCCGATTAAAGAAAAAAGAACCAATTTAGGAATTACAATCTCAACATCAAAATATTTTTTTAATTCATTAATTTCTGACTCCATCAAAGGAATCTCTATTCCGTCTCCCATGCGAGGGATTCCAAATTTTCCTACTATATGGTTTCTAAAAAACATAAGTAATTTATTATTTGCGCTATTCTCATAAAAAATAAGTGTCCCATTATCAACAGTCACCTGTGCCAATTTTTTTGCAAATATGTCAAACGGTTCCAAATGATGAAGAATAAATTTCCCAACAACCATTGAAAAAGGAGTGTCAATAAATTTATCTATATCCAAGGCATCCATACATTCAGCAGAAACCTCTCCCTTCCCCTGCGCTATTTTTACATGATTCATTTGTGCATTTTCCAGTGTTAGTGCAACACTGCTTTTTGAGGCATCAATCCCTAAAACTTGTGCCCCTTGTCTTGCACAAAACACTGAAACCTCACCATTACCACAACCAATGTCTAAAACTCTTTTCCCCTTCATCTCGGCTATAAACGGCTGTAAAAACTGTACTGATTCTGGAACGGACTCCTGCTTTTTACTTTGTTGATTACGATAAACATTCTCCCAAAATTGTTCAGCTTCTGAATTTACCATAAAATCCTCCTTCTTATCATTCGTTTTGCATATATCAAAATTCCCAAGTCAATTCGGTTACAGCATTTTCCCTTTTAATAAGCGCCATCGCCATAAATAACACTGACAACCGTTCTGCATAAAATTTTGAAATCCACCCAGAGGCTGGCTTCCCTAATATATTTCAGATCCAGTTCAATCCATTCATCAAACGGAATATTGTTCCTTCCGCTGCATTGCCAGTAACATGTCAGTCCCGGTTTCACCAGAAGCCTCTGCTTCTGATAGTCATTGCACTGCTCCGTTTCATATACAGGTAATGGACGCGGACCCACAAAACTCATCTCCCCTTTTAAGATATTAATCAGTTGGGGCAGCTCATCTATACTGGTTCTCCGCAGAAACTTCCCCACCTTTGTTACCCTTGGGTCATCTTTTAACTTAAAGGCAGGACCATCCAGTTCATTTCTGTTTAACAGACTCTGGTGCATCTGTTCCGCATTCATGCACATGCTTCTGAATTTATACATACAAAAAACCTCTCCATTCAGCCCATTCCTATCCTGCCTGTAAATTGCTTTTCCACCATCTTCAGCTTTAATCGCTAATACGGTCAACAAAAAAACGGGGAAAAGCAGTACTAATCCTAACAAAGAAGCTACTATGTCAAAACCCCTCTTGGATGCTCTGAAAATAAGATAGGATACGGATATCTTTTTTTTATTTGCATGCAGAATTTGTCCATATTGTCCGCATCCTTGGGATACAACCACTGCATCTCTTGCCAATGCCTCTGTTCCATCCATCTTTTTCTCTCCCCATAAACCTTCAATGGAAACCTCTCCTTTATGCAACACCGCGATCCATTTCCAGAGATTGTCTTTTTTTCGGGACAGACCGCCCAAAAGGCGGTCTGCCTTAAGTCCCACACTCCGCTTTTATCTAAATAACAACTGGTTACAACACCGGCTTATAATGCAATAAATGCCAGTGTTCCGAGGGATGTCATGTCCACTACGACATGGTCTTCCCTAATCTCTGCAACAGTGAGTTCCACCCACTGTCCGTTCACAAGCTGGTAAACCTTGATGGTCTGTCCGGCTTTGACGCCTTTCATATAGAAGTTTACGGTTGCTGTGTTGAATCCTGTCACGGATGCCTTGATCTGTGCGACATTCATGACCCTGCCGCCCAGACTCGCCGCAAATGCCTTTGCAGAAGCAACGCTTGCCGCCGTCGGCTTCAATACGGAAAATACCTGGTTGCTGGGTGCGCCGTTGATGATGACGTGTCCGCCCTGTCCGAGCGGAGTCACATTCTCCAGTCCTGGTACGGATACCACCGCATTGTTCATATATTCGCCGACGGTCTTGCCCTCCGCTTCTGCCGCTGCCACAACCGCTGCCGGGACTGCTTCGGCTGCTACCGTTACTGCAGGTGCAGGTGCTGCCACGGGTGCGGTCACTGCGGAAGCCGCCGGACTGCTGGCCCCTGCTGACGGACTTTCTGCCGCCATGACTGGCATGGCAAATACCATGGCTCCTGCCAGCGCTAACGCGATTAACTTTTTCATGGCTAAATTCCTCCTTTCATAATTCTGAGTGTGGGACGGACACACCGCCTTTGCAGGCAGGCGTGCCCGTCGAGTGTGGTTTTATATTTTCGCCCGTAAGGACGGAAATATCATAATAACCGATTGTCGGTTTACTCCGTGACCACTCGGCTGACCGTTCCTGCCGCATCTGCTGTCAGCACGGCAACCACCACCATCTGCCGGTCGTCTGCTGCATTCTTCCGGGTAGTCAACGTAATTAAGAACTGGTAGGGCGTGAGTCCTTCCCATCCCTCCCGCAGGTTCTTTCCCAGATCCCTCGTGCCGTACAGGTCATTTAAGAACTGTTCACATCCGGCAAGGTAGGTAAAGTCATACGTCCGGAGCAGACTGGTATTTTCCCTTTCGTAAGCTGCGAAGATCTCATAAGTCAGCACATTGCCGTCCAGATACACGTATAACTGTTCATGCTCCTTAAAGAAATCCGGATCGGCAAACTGATACAGCTGCGCGAACGGTCCAGTCTCCCCGGTTCGCGTCTTTCCATGCATCACCGTGTTAAAATCACACATATTCGCCAGGTTTGCCAGTTCTATGTAAACGGCTCCGTCCGCGTCTTCCTCCCCGGAAGCGTTGTGGGTCTCGTAGTAATCGTCTCCCTGCATGCTCTGCAGGACGGGCACATCAATCTCTGTGCCCGGCACATACAGCCAGGCGAAGATTTCCGGATTTTCTTCTTTGAGCACGGCAAAATCCACGAGGGCATCCTGTGCACTCTCGCCGTCGATTCCGGTGCCTGATATCCCCGGCTGGTTTTCCACCGTTCCTCCTTCATCCCCATCTGTTACCGCATCTTCTGTCTCACTTCCCGGACTGCCATCCAACGCTGTCACGCCTGTTCCCTCCACATCTTTTGTCCCCTGCGTACTGCCGCATCCAGTCAGTCCGGACGCTCCTGCCAGAATGGCTGCAACAAGCAGGACTCTCGGCACCGCTGTTCTTCGGCTGATGCTGGCATCTCTGTTTTCGATCATCTTTCTCTGTCTATTCCGCTTTCTCATAAAAAATCTCCAATATCATTTCACACAGCTTATCCTCATCCGGATAGAACTCTTCAAACTTTTCTCCCATGACCGTCTCACCGTCAAGCGTATAGAAACTGTCCTCCCCGAAATGGTAATCTATCAGCATCGGGGCAAGGTATGCTGCCTCATCCAGTGTGATATCCGTCACCATCTGCGGCATGACTGCCTGGTATAAATCCGTCACCACCGACAGGTCTTTTTTTGCATTTTCCACCGCTGTTTTCATAAACGCCTTCAGGTACTGTTTCTGTCTCTCCAGCCGCCTATCCGCTGAGCCGAACTGGTTCACGTCCCGGTCATGGATGTACCGGAATGCCGTTTCTCCCATCAGATGCACTTCCTGCCCTTCCACAAGGCTTTTGTCCACACGGCTCATGTCTTCCAGGACGGTCACATCCACTCCGCCAACCGCATCATTGATGGTAGAAATCGCACTCATGTTCACTGCCGCATAACCATGGATCGGCAGGTTATAGAAAAGTTTCTCCACCGCCTTCTTCTGGTACTCACAGCTCTCTTCCACGCCGTTGCCGAAACCGTGCTGTATGGCAAGCTGCGCCTTTTCTGTCGTCACATAGGCTCCCGTCTCGTTATAGAAATCAACGTCTGCCATCGTATTCCGGTTGACCCCGATGATCTGAATCGTCTTATTCCTCGGATTCACAACCGCCAGGAACAAAGCATCCGCCTGACCGCCGTTTGTCCCTTCCGCCACTTCCCTGACATCTCCTCTTTTATCAATGCCCATGAAGAGAAACGTCATGATATCGTCATTATATTCATAGATGCTATCCTTGTATTTGATCCATCCTGCTTTCCATTCATTCTCCTGCTCCTCTTCCGGTATCTTTTCCCCGAAAGATTCCTGAAGAGTGGGCTGTGCCGTCTCTGCCGCCGCAATCAGCCGGTTTCTTCCCATCGCACGCACGATCTGTATGCCGCCGATCACACATCCGGCAAGAACCAGGATCGTCCCCACGATTAGAATCGCTGTACGTTTTCTTTTTTTCTTCTTTTTTGCAAGAACCCTGTCCGGATTTAAAATCTGTTCCTTTTCCAGATTCGCCTGTTCGTTCTGTTTCTTTTTCTTTTTGGCAGTCATTTTCTATTCCACACTCATTCCTTTTATCCCGCATTTCATTTTTCTTCCATCGCTACTTCCCCTGTCCCATGTTCTGTCTTTTCTCCACATTCATTTCTTCTGTCTGGCAGTCCACTCCTTCTATTTCTACCTTCGTCTTCTTGATCCTGTATCCGGTTTTGTTATTTCACCGTGATCGTAACGCCAACCACCTGCGAACGGTTCCCGTCAGAATCTTCCGTGTACACCGTCACTGGGTAAATTCCCGATTTGTTCCTGTTATACGGACTCACTTGAAGATTGTAATAGAGGGTCGCATAATCATCCTTGTCATCTCGCAGGGTACTGATGATCTCTGTCCATGGCACATTGGTTCCGGCATCGATTGTTACTTCAGTCGTGCGGAACACCAGCTCTGGTGTTTCGGTATTCCGTATCGGCGACACTGATTCCGGGGCAGCTTGGGCATCCCCATTCCCATTATCCGGTGCGTCTCCACGATCGTTCGCTGTCTCTTCCTCATTTCCGCCGTCCTCCTCCTGGTCAGCTTTCGTATCCGTTTCGCTGACAGCATCTTTGGTGATTTCTTCCATATTCCCCTGCACCGCCTGATCCATCTCCAGCTGCCGCATCACTGATTCTTTACCTGCCACCTGCACTTCTGCCGGATACTCCGCAGAAAATAGCTTGGAAAACTTTGCCACATTGCCTGCTGCATCACTGACTGCATAGTAGATGATCACGCTGCCTTCCGCCTGGTTCTCTACCTTTTTTTCAATGACAATCTTGTCGGTAAGATCCCCGTCCCGGTCATCGTGCGCCGCGATCCCTTCGTACAGGAAGGACTCTTCCATATCCGGCTGATAAGTGATCTCCGCCGGCTGAATGATAAACCTCGGCTCTGTCCTGTCTGTCCTGAAATACAGGACTATGCACACCACAGCCAGGATTCCATTGACGGCAGCCAGAACCATGCCGATTACTTTCCCCTGTTTCATCTGTTTTTCCTCCGGAATTCCTAAATATCTTCGAGATACTCCATCTCATCATCCTCTTCCCGTCCGGAAAGGGTTTCCCGAAACCGTCCGGCGTTTTTATCCGTCATGGCATTCTTTTTCGTTTCCTTCGCCGGACTGCCCGTTCCGACATCCTTAAAAGAGCCGCCCGTCCCGCTCTCCTCACCGTATCTGCCATAATATTTCCCGTAATACTTGCCATAGTACCTGCCATAATGTCCATAATAACCACGGCTGTTCAGTTCTACCTTATTGAGCACAACGCCAAGTATCCGGCTGCCCGCCTTATCCAGCTGATCTTTGACCCGCTGGACAAAATGATAGCTGACCGCATTGCTCTCCACCACGAGGATCGTCCCGTCGCTGGTCTTCGCCGCCACGGCGGCATCAATCACGCTGCCAAGCGGCGGTGTATCGATGAAAATATAGTCATAGTTTTTCCTAACGGTTTCCAGCAGTTCGGTGAATCTGTCGCTTCCGATCAGCTCGCTGGGATTGGGCGGCACCGGACCGGAAAAGATCATGTCCAGTCCCGGCACATTTGTCCTGCACGCCACGTCCTTGTAACCATACTTCCTCACCAGGCAATGACTCAGTCCCAGGCGCACCCCTCCGGTCTTATAACGTCCGACCAGCACAGACTTGCGCATGTCCGCATCGATCAGCAGCACCTTATTTCCAGCTTCCGCAAAAGACCGTGCAAGCTCCATGGTAATGCTGGATTTTCCTTCATTTGGCGTACAGCTGGTAAGTACAATGACCTTGACATCACTTCCGCAGAACTCCACATTGGTCCGCAGGGTCTTATATGCTTCCTTGACACGGTAATCCTCGTTTTTGTCAAACTGTAAATTCACTTCCTGCATGATGGTTTCCTCTTTTTCCAACTGTTTGTTTACTCTATAGGAAATTCCTCTTCCGCTTTTTCCGTTTTGTCTTCTTCCTGGTCTCCACGTCCTCAACCACCGGGATCAGTGCAAGGGTGCTGAGCCCCAGGTATTTTTCAACATCTTCCGCCGCCTTAACCGTATCGTCCATGAGATACTGCACAAGAATCACCGCGCAGACAAACAGCGCTCCCACCAGACCGCCAATCAATGTCCACCGGAAAACCGACGGTCCCGCCTTCTTCACCGGCATGTTTGCCGTCTCCACCACGTTCACCGCTTCAATGTCCATCACATTCTGGATATGTTCCCCTGCCACTTCGCGGATGCAGTTCGCGATCTTCATCGCCATGACCGGATCGGCGTGCTCCACCGTGATCGAAACGATTCTGGTATCTGTCGGAGTGGTCACGCTGACGGTGTCGAGCAGATCGTTGTACGTCATCTCTTCCAGCCCCAGCTTCTGGATGACTTCCTCCAGCACATAGCGGCTTCCGATCAGTTCCGCATAATCTTTGGTCAGCTGCGTCCCCATCTGCACATCGCTGTAAGTGACCGATGCACTTTCCGTCTTGTTCAGGATATAGATTTTGGTCGTGGATTCATAAACCGGTGTCAGGACAAACCTGCTGAGGATAAAACACAAAATTGCCGCCAGAAGCCCCACGTTTAAGATCAGCCCGATCCTGCCAAGAAGGATTCCCGCCAGTTCCAGCAGGTCTATTTCAATTTCCTGGTTTTCCCTTTGGCTCTCCATCCGTGTATCCATTCCTTTCCTCCCGCCTGCCGTTTCTCCGCCGTAAGACACTGGCTCTTACGATGGTCGGACAGACCTCGCTGCAATTTCTGTCTATATATATTCATCCCTTATCACACACATTGGATTCCCGCGGAAAAGCTCCCGCCGGTAATCCTCCCCGAATTTCCTTCCCACATAAGCCGCACACTCCGACAGGCGCGGCGCCCTCCTGCCCGTGTCATGGGCATCCGATGCCACAAAGGAAACCAGCCTCTGTTTCAACAGTTTCCTTGTAAACTGTTTTGCCGCAAACCCGAAATTCCCCATAATGCTTCCGGCATTGACCTGCATATAACATCCCATCTTTACCAGCTCTTCCACGCCTGCCTTTTTGCTGCTGACATCGCGGTATCTCTCCACATGCGCAAGAACCGGACGGTAGCCGTGCACCTGCAGCAAGTAGACCCCGTTCCTGATATAGTCGTACCCGGTGTCCGGCGAAAACTCGACCAGCACATAATGGGAATCTGCCAGCGTCATCGCCGTGCCGTCATCCAGCTCCTCGGCTAACCCGTCCCGGTAATAGAGTTCACTGCCTGCATACAGCCTGACTGCCATCTGTCTATCATCCAGGAACTCCTGCAGCTCTCCCATACGCTCCACGATCCGGTGCGGCGGCACATTCCGGTGCGCCGACTTGTTATGCGGCGTCAGGATGATGTGCGAGATGCCGTCACCTGCCGCGATCTCCAGCATCCGGCGGCTGGTTTCCGGGCTGTCCGCGCCGTCATCCACGCATGGCAGGATATGGGAGTGTATGTCAATGCAGTTTTCCATGGCAGCCTTATGCCCCTCCGTATAAAATATAGGTTCTGTTGAATGGGAGTAAGAATTTCGTAAAATATCTCATTTTACGAAAAAGACCCGGAAACACTGATTCCGGCTGGAAGATTCGACCGGATGACCAAACATTTGACGGCTGATAATCCCGGCCCGTGCGGGCTTTCCATTTAACGGATCGTGAAATGGCACGAAAATACGGACTGTCTGACGCCTGCCGGTTCCTTTCCCCCTGACCAAATTTTTGACGGCGGAAAACCTTGGATTCCTCAAAAAAATACAATCATCCTCTTCTCATACCCCTTATTTTTCTACATAATGGATAATTTGTTTCCGGCCGATAGGGAAATTACACGCTCTCCTGCAGGCTTTTCTGTATAAAATCACCAAAATTCTGCCTGTAAACCCTTTATGGAGAATATTTTCAGTTGCTTTTTTGAAAAAAATGTAGTACGATACAATAGGTTTTATGAAAAAGGCTTGATGGTCTATTTCGTAAAATGAGATATTTTACGAAAAACAATACAAAAAGAACCGTTGCATTATTTCCAAACAGTGCAACAGTTCTTTTTTTCTACTTTAATCTATTATTTTTCTTTTTATCCATTTTCCTTTTGCATGGCTGCTTCAAGCGATTTCTCTTTGTCCACTATTGCCGCCTTCTTCCTCGCCTTCCTTTTCTTACCAATCTTCCTTGCAAGAAAGACCACTGCAATCAGCACAATAACTGCTGCCGGAATGATATAAATCAAATAATCCGTAACGCTCTTCTCATGGACACAGACTGCAATCTCCGCCTCGGTTCCCACAACGGTAAACAAATGATAAATTCCCATCAGCTCCGTATCCGCCCGAACCCAGCCGCCATCCTGCATCACATAGACCGTAACACCTTCAGTTTGTCCTTCTGGCGCCTGATATCGGATCTGATGGTTTTCTTCCCCATCATCAGGAATCTCTATTGTCCAATGCTCCGTAGGATTCTCCGGCAGCGTCCCTGTATTGCCACTGCCGCCATTGACGCTATCAGCAGACACGCCTTCGGTAACGATTAACGTATCCTCCTGCTTAAACATACCGTCAACCAGAATTACCGACTGGCAATTCTGCCGCATCTGTCCGGATGCAAGCGTGGTCAGATAACGCACGTACTCCACCGTGACATCTTCATCATACATCATATTACTCAGATCCTTGATATCCCAATCCGCGTAGAATCCCTGTTTGGTCGGAATTTCCGGATAGATCTCGATCGGGACGTTTCCGCCGTAAGGGCACTCTACCGTCTTCACTTCTTCCTCGTCGGCATAGAAAGAAATTGACATCATCCGGAACCGATTCGGAACGCCTTCGATCTTTAACATTTCTTTATAACTGATCGGTTCCGCCTTGCCGCTGTAGCTGATGCGGTCGATACCCGCAATCTCCTCAGACACAAAATAGTTGTCTGCAACTTCCTTGCTTCCGTCAACCTCGCCCGCGATTGCTCCCGAAAAGGCAGTGGTATCCTGCGTGCGCACGATCGCACAGCATCCTTTGATTCCCGAACCAGAACCCGCAATACCCGCCACATACTCTTCTCCGGACACCGTGCATTTCGCATAGCTGTTCATAATATTCGACAAGGACTGTCCCGCCACACCGCCAACATAACTTCCTGCGCTGCTGGTGATCCTGCCGTAATTCTCACAGCGCAGTATCGTACCCATTTCCTGTAAACCGGTTATTCCGCCGGCACAGCTCTTCTGCGCTGTTACTTTACCCATATTGATATTGTGACGCAATACGCATTTCGTCAAAAACGTAGAATTCATTCTGGCATCTTCGATACCCGTCACATCGCCTTCCAGATCAAAATCATACTCAATCGCCATCGTCCCGGCAATACCGGATACATTGATATCGCCTTGCACCATTCCATTATTCCTACAGTCCGCAATGGTCGCATCGGTGCTTGTCTCGGCATCCTCCTGAGAGGTATCCTCGAATGTCTTCGTGTAATCCATATCCAGAACACCATCGATCGCATCCGTATAGAGCTTCATGATCGTGCTGAATTGATCATTAATATCCTGCAAGTCATCGATCAGCACATCATTCGTCGAAGACACCTCTCCATTCAGATAGCCCATGTTCTCCGAAAGCCCCTGCAGATTTGCCGTCAGACTATTAGTTTTGGAACGGTAATCATCGCCAAGCTGAGGCAAGGCAATGTCGGGCATCTCATTTAACGTCTCAACGATATTCTTTGCCTCACTGCCTGCGCTGTGCAGATTATCCGAAGCGTCTTCCACATACCCTACCGCACCACTCAACTGTTCCGCAGCCGTCTGCGTCATCTTATCCTGTACGGACATAACGATATCTGTCATGGTTTCCAGATACCCCCGCATATCCGCCTCATAACCGTCAATACTGCCATATGCCTGCCGGTACTGCTTTTTGGCATAGTCCGAAGCATTGCCGGCAACCGCATCAGACATATTGTACATCGTCTCCGCTACTTTTTCCAACAATTTATGATCCAGCTCACCCTGCTCCGTACCGCTCGGTTGTGGGAACTCACGGCTTTCTCCATTTGCATCTGAATAATGCACCCAGCTATTGATACCGATATAATTTTCCCAATTTTTATCATCACTACCACCACTCCAACTCCATGAAGTATTATCCGCCGGTTTCAGATCATTTTCATTGGTCTGATTCGGATTATTAAATTCCTCATCACTAAATGCATAATAGGCAAGACAACAATTCTCCTGCGCCTCAACTGCCTTAGCATAATCCTCCGAATATTTCTTGGTCGCATTCTCCATATTCGCCTTAGCGCTATTATACTGGTCTCTTTGCTCCGGGGTCATATACTGGTAAATATCGAGCGAATCCACCGTATCCTGCAGCTTGCCTGCCGCATCTTTTACATTGCCCGCCGCGTCCCTCGTATAGTCAAGTACGCCGTTTTCTTTTGCTGTCTCGTCCATCATATAATCCAGGCGGTTCACTGCCTCATTGACGGAACCAATCATCTCATCTGTCCAGCCTACCGTCCTGTCCGCCAGAAAGGAAGTATCTTCCAACGCCTTATCCACGAAATCTTGAACAATCGTCAGACGTGCAGAAAGTGTATCAGATTCGTTTCCCGCATCATCTAACATCCTTCCTGCCAGATCATGCATTTTGTCAATATTTTCTGATAATTGATAAGCGATATCTTCCGAGAGATCGATCGCAATATAAGGCTCCGTCTGTCCTGCTATACCTCCTACATCTCTACGACCATATATGCTTCCTGTATTTTCGCAGGCATATACGTATCCTGACTGCCGTCCGACAATGCCGCCCGTATTATATCCCACATGCTCATAACCGACCATGCCACTGTTATTGCAAAACTGTATGATACCCACGGAAAGTCCTGCAATGCCACCGGAATCAATTGTATTATTGACTACTGCTGCCTCTTTATTAGCTTCTTCATCATTGCTGCTCGTGTCCATCAGCCCGACATACTGTGCAATGTTAATATCCTCAAGTGACACCGCCTTGTCTTCATTGGAAGTATTGATCTCTGCTTCATTGGAACAGCCCACGATATTACCAACATTTTCACCGGCGATACCGCCCGTATAATGTGCGCCTATAACCTTGCCGCTATTCACGCAGTCCATGATAATGCCGCTCTGCTCATTAAATCCTGTGATGCCGCCGACATAATCCGTGCCTTCAACCGTCCCGTCAAAAGTACAGTGAATGATGATTCCGCTATTATCTCCCACAATACCGCCGACTACCATCTGGTTTCCAGAGGGGCGCACTTTACCCTCCACATTCAGATCTGCGATCACTGCCGTCCTCTGTGTATAGCAGAACAATCCTGTATACGATACGGAATCCTTGACCGACAGACCGCTGATCGTGTGTCCCTGTCCGTCAAAATATCCCCCAAAAGTAGGTATGGACACAAAATCACTGCCCGCAAGATTTAAATCTTCCGTCAGATATACTTTTTTGTCCTGAGACCATGTATCCAGCCAGCAATCTCTGGAAAACTTTTTCAAATCGTCCACAGAGCTTATGTACACTTCTTCCCACTCAGTCTCTTCATCCTCGTAAGCATCCAGCACCTCATTTGCATCTTCGATACTGGTAATCTCGTCAACTACTTCTTCGCTGTCCTGTTCCGACGCGTTCTTTTCTATATCTTCCTCTGCAAGAACATGCATAACTGGTGACACGGCAAGCAGTACAGCCATAATAAGGGAAGTTACTCTCTTTTTACACATGTTCCTTCACCTCCCTGCTATTCAATTCCTCTGTCATCGTCTCGGACAGTTCCTTGTATTCTTCTTCCGTCAGTTCGGTCACATCTCCCGCTTCCACATAAGCGCTCACATTACCTCTGATAATCGCCTTCATCGTTCCGGTTACTGTACCGTCGATCTTACCACGCACGAGACCATCCACTTTTATCAGACCCGTAACGTTCTTCGTCCGGATCGGCATATTCATGACGAACGCTGTCTTCTCTATGATCGTATCGCCCACCAGCAGGATCTGCGGCAGCACAAACATCGTAATAAAAATGGAAATCAGTGTTCCACGCCCTAAGCACTTACCAATGCCGAATATCGCCACATCCGATGTCATCTGTCCGATCAGGATACCGGATATTGCCAACATGGTTCCCGATGTAATGATCGTCGGGAAAGACTGGTTCATCGTGTCGATGATAGACTGTTTTCTGCCCATCTCCTTGCGCAGTTCCGTATACCGGCTGGCAATAACGATCGCATAGTCGATATTCGCGCCCATCTGTATGGAGCTGACAATCAGATACCCCATGAAAAACAGATTGTCGTGCTGCAATGCCGGCACAGAGAAATTGATCCAGATACTTCCCTGAATGACCGCAATCAAAAGTACAGGCATACCTGCCGACTTAAAAGTAAACAGAAGTACCACCAGCACTACCAGAATCGACACCACGTTTACCACGATATTATCCCTTGAAAAAGTTTTCTGTAAGTCGTACTGGCTTACCGATTCACCACAGACGAGCACTTTCTCGTTGTAATACCTGCCCGCGATCTCGTGCATTTCGTCGAGGAACGCAAATGTCTCGTCGCTTTCTTCCGGCAGTGTCAGATACACCAACATACGGCTGTAATTTTCACCTTGTAACTGGTTCTTAGCAAAATTCATCTGTTTGTAAGCGTCATCCAACGTCTCCTGAAGATCATCTTCCAAGGTGACGTACCCCTCTTCCACCTCGTCATACACAAACATAAACATATCAATCAGCGGCACCTGATATTCTGCCAGCCCATTGACGACCTTCGCGTAGTCCTCATCATTCACCGCGTATGCCGCATAGACTAATTCCGCAACCTCATAATCCAAGTCGATCAATTCCGAGAATTGCCTCGGAGTCAGCTTGTCCGTCAGATTGTATCCGTCCATCGCCTCAATATTAGCAAGCCCCATCGTGTAATCCACTTCCGGACAGGCATCGAGGTCACGCAGAAGCGCCTTCTCATTCTCATAACTTCCTGCCGGCACAATTAACGCTACCATATTCGATTCACCGAAGTTCGTCTCCTGCATCTCCTCCGCCTTCTGTACGCTGTTCTGCAAAGGCGGCGTGACCGTACTGTATCCGAACACATAAGGACAACCACTGGAAATCTTGTATGCCGCGATAATAACGATCAGAAAAAGCGGTGCGACAAGATATCTGGACACATAGGCAAACTTACCGACAATCGGAATCTCCGGAATAAAATTCTTATGTTTTGTTTTCTCCATAAGATTCGAGAATAACATAATCACGCCCGGCATCAGCAAGAATACCGCACATAAACTGAGTAAAATCGCCTTAATCAGCACAACGCCCATATCGGGACCCATCTTATACTGCATAAATGTCATAGCGATCAGACCACCGATCGTTGTAAGCGAACTGCCCGCAATTTCGGGAATCGCCTTGCTGAGCGCGACGATGATCGCCTCCCTTGCTTCAAGCGCCGCATGTTCCTCTTTATATCTGTTTAAAAGGATCACTGCATAGTCTACCGACAACGCTAACTGTAACACGATTGTGACAGAATCGGATACAAAAGAAATCGTACCTAACAGGAAATTCGTACCCATATTTAAAATCGCCGCAGACAGGAATGTAATCAACAGTACCGGAATCTCCGCGTATGCCTGCGTCGTCAGTAAAAGCACCGACACCACGATGATGGCAACCAAAACGGTGATCGTATTCATCTCCTGCCCGATCAGCTCCGACTGCGTATCCCCAAGAGCGGTGGTCAGATAATAATCATAGCCTTCCATTAGCTCTTTGACCCCGTCTAAAGCGGTAAGACATGCATCATCATTCTCATCATAGTCAAACGTGATATTGTAATAAGCCGACCCATTCGTATAATGTTCCTCCGTATCATCAAAATCCACCGAGAAAACACCCGCCGCCTGCTCTAAACGCGCATCGATTTTCTCCGCCTGTTCATAGGACACATTGGCAACCATGACATTGCATGTCCCGTATGTAATAAATTCCTCCGCCATGAGGTCAAGCCCCTGCTTGGTCTCCGTAGTTCCCGGCAGATAATGCGCCATGGAGTTCTCCACTTTCACCCAGTTTCTCGATATGGCAGAAAAAATAATCAGGAGACCGAAGAGCAGGAAAAAGAGATTTCTCTTATCCACAATAAACCCGCATATCTTCAACATCGCCTGATTACCATTCTTTTTCGTATTTAATTCGTTATCCATCGTAAAGCGCCTCCTACACTCTTCGAGGGCATTATAACACTATGATATTTTTTTGACAATCTTTTATATCATAGATATCGACTACATTTTTGACATTTTGTATATTTCAGTCGAACTTCAAACGTCTTATATGCCGCTTACTGCCGCTGTAACATCTGCAGCAGCATAATATGATATTCTTCATCCTGAATAATCCTCTTAAGCATCGCATTCACATAATCGTCCTCAATTAAGCTGATATGATACTCATACTGTTCGATCACCGCCCGCTCCGCCTCAAGATTCGCCGCTATAATCTGTTCCCTGTTGTCTGCCAAATTCGTATATTCCGGTGTCCACATCTGCGTCCCGGTTCTCGTCTTGATCTCAAAATTGATATGCCCGCCCAATAGTAAGATCATTTCCCCCAATATCTGCAGATGCGTCATTTCCGCTATCGCCATTCCTACGATCGTCTTTGCCGCTGCACACTGATGACAGCACAGACAGCTCTCCCCGTGAATATACTGCATGGCGGCAGTCAGTTCCGACACAGCCCCGCAATAATCCAAAGTAAGCAGATTTGCATAAAACTGATTTTCTTCCCTGACTCTGACCGGCGGATATGGCAGCGGAAGATTCAACGCCGCCATACCGCTGAAACTACAGTCATTTTGTAATACTTGTTCCATTCCATCCATAGCACATGCTTCTCCTGTCATGGCTTTCTATTCATTCTATGATATTCATAGAAGCAATATGCTATGCTGAAAACTAAATCATTCCATCCTTTAATACATTCTGATCCCGCAGTACTTTCTCGACCACAGTACCTTTAACCACATGCAGAATCGGTTTCTTTAACGCATTGAAAGGTCCCGGAAGTTCGATCTCCAACGGGGACTTTCCATCCATCAGTTTCACACTGCTGCTCAATAATTCGCGGATATCATACACACTGCCCCATACTTCCGGCACGCCTCTGTCCACGCCAAGCAGTCCGTACACAGCCTCCATAGCTGTTCTGACAGAATACTCTGTAGTAAATACAGTATCTCTGGGAGTCTCCGCAAACTGTCCTAAAAATGCAAAATTTACGCAGCCATCAGGAATAACATCTGGGCGGTCTCCCTTCCTTCTCGGCATAAAGAACGCCGTGATATAAGGCATCATAGTAGGAACGCAGACTGCACTGTTTTCCGCCAGGTCTGGAATATCCTTTTCCGGCACGCCCAGATGATACAACCACTCCTCCGTGATCTCCTTACCTGTACACTCTTTCATCGGCTTCTTGACATAATCGCCCGGTACATCGGTAAACAATCCATACACCCATACGCAGACTTTATCTTTATCCTGATCTTTGAACTGTCCTTGCCTGTTGATCGTCCAGCTCAGAAGCCATGAAGAATCTTTGCAGCTCACGATACCGCCGGTCACGACTTTACCGCTCTTTGGATCGCGTTTACAGATATCCGTGATGTAAGGTATAATCTTATCGTCCAGTGTCGTGACGGTCGCAGATTCCCAATTTGTCTTCGCTATATCGGAACAGAATTTCTCCGGATGACCAAACGCCGCATCCTGTTTCGCAATGTTCTTCCACAAATTCCAGCATCCACTTGTGCGAACTTCCGCATCGCCGTTAGGCGCATGGTTCTGATCGCCATAGATCGTTCCTTCCGTACAGCTTCCGTTGGTGACGAATACAAGATCATTTTCAGTGAGAACAATCCCCTTCTCCACACCCTTCACTTTACATTCGATTGCCTTTGCGACTTTTTTGTCTTCCTTTCTATCAAAAATAACATTTGTCACTTCCGTGTTAAACTGGAAATCCACACCCGCCTCTTCCAGATATCTCTGCATCGGAAGGATCAGCGAATCATACTGATTGTATTTGGTAAATTTCAAGGCGCTGAAATCCGGCAAGCCGGCAATATGGTGGATAAATCTCTGGAAATACAATTTCATCTCCAATGCGCTATGCCAATTCTCAAACGCAAACATCGTCCGCCAATATAACCAGAATGTCGAGTCAAACACTTCATCATCAAATACATCCTCGATCGTCTTATCATACAGATCTTCGTCCTTAGTCATGAAAAGTTTCATGATCTCCATACAACCCTTCTGGCTGAGATTAAACTTACCGTCTGTATGCGCGTCCTCTCCACGATTCACAGTCGCACGGCAGAGCGAATAATTCGGGTCTTCCTTGTTCAGCCAATAATACTCGTCTAGCACCGAAACCCCCGGTGTCTCAATAGACGGAATACTGCGGAACAAATCCCACAGACATTCAAAATGATTCTCCATCTCGCGTCCGCCTCTCATAACGTATCCTCTCGTCGGATCGTTGATTCCGTCACACGCACCGCCCGCAATATCCATTGCCTCCAATATATGTATGTGATCACCGGGCATCTGTCCGTCGCGCACTAAAAAGCATGCCGCTGCCAGTGATGCCAGACCACTTCCTACAATATAGGCATTCTTATCGTCAACGCCTTCCGGTTTTTTCGGTCTTGCAAAAGCCTCATAATTGCCGTTCGTATAATAAATCCCCTTACTGTTCTTGTCGTACCTTCCCAGCTCTGTGTTACGGTACTGTGTGTCTGCTGATGCCTTTTTAGATGCTGCATGGTTTCCTGTCGCAGCCTTTTTATGGTTTTTGGCTGCATAGGCTGCCGCGCCTGCACCCGCTGCCACCGCTGCTACTCCGAGTCCGATTCCTTTTTTACTTGCCATTCTGACAACCACCTTTCTTGTAAATGAACTATTATGCCCATATTGTACGTACTTTGAACTGATAATCCAATTTACAAAAAAGGCAAATTGATAAAAAACTTATCATTCAGCCTTTTTTGATTAATAAACGAACGGACTCGAAAATCACCCTAATGCCCTTTCCGCATTTCTTCAAAATTATGTATGGAATTTGTAATGCTGCCGCGAAGCGTAACACTCATTAATTCCACGATTTTTCCATAATCGTCTTTCATTCCACGCTCGATCCAGTCGAGCATAACTCCCACAAAACCATATTTATAGAACTCTGCTATAAATACCTTGTCCTCCTGCAAAAGATCAACGTCCTTACATTTTTCTTCCACTACATCGGCAATGAGCTGGTACGTCAGTTTATGCAGATAATTCTCAACTTTCCCACGGTCAATGGCTCGATAAACATTCAAAATAAAAGGTCTGTTTTCCATAACAGCCTCGAAGATCTGATAAATTCCTTCCTGCCATGTGTCATAAGTTTTCTTGCCCTGCAACGCACGCCTGCCGTCCTCAATACAACACCATTCAACCAGATCATATATATCCTTAAAATGATAATAAAATGACATACGGCTGATGCCGCAATCCGCAGTCAGGTCATTGATCGTTATCTTGTCCAACGTTTTATTCATAAGAAGTTTCTTAAGCGATGCTTCTAATGCGTACTTCGTAGTGTTAGGCACAATAATTCCCTCCATTTCAGTACTCTTTTGATATAGTATCTATGCCGCATCGTTCCATAAATTGCTGCAGATCACTCTCGTTGCGGATCAGCATGATCTCCTCAAATTTTCCAGTCTGAAGATTCTTAAACCCTGCCACCTGCTCTCCGTTGCAAATACTGCATTTCAATAGCGGTTTCTGTATTTGTTTATCGTAGTCATAATGCGTCTGAGACGTCTTTTTCTTAAACATGTATATATTCCTTTCTGCTAATAAATTATATGACTTCATTCGTGTAAGCACCAATATCCCCCTCGCGCGCTGCCTATTCTTTCTATAAAATTTTTCTCCTCCATCTCCTTAATACTTTTTTTCACTGCCCTTGTAGTAATATTCAATTCCGCCGCCATTTCTTTTTGTGTTATTTTGGGGTTATCCAAAATCATAGACATTATTCTTTTCTGTGTTTTATTTATGCCTATTGGTGAACTTTTTGGTGAACTTTTTAGTGAACTCTTTGGTGAACATTGGTGAACCCCACTATAAGATACCCTATATAAATTAATTGCACCGTCTTGCACCTTCCCAGCATTTCGCAACGCTTCTTCATCGTTCTTCGCCATAACTCCTTCCGCTCTATACAGATTGATTCGCAACGCAATTTCCATATCTATAAATTCTGGCTCCTGCAATCCATACTCTCTCATTTCACGAATCAGCCTTGGGATTCCAGTCCCCCATCCCTCAATCAAATTCATGTACGAAAAAGCGTGCGCCAGTGCATGATTGCGGATCTGGGAATATCCTTCCTTCATCCGCTCAATAGTTACTCCCGGCATTAACCCGCCGGGTGAAGTAATCTCCAAACGGTCATCATAAATGGCGACCTGAATATGGGACGACTGTAAAAAACTACAATTCATCACCGCATTAATAATCAATTCCCGAACACTGTCTGGCGGCAATTCGTAAATATCCCTACGATATATGCCTTCAATTTGTGCTCCAAGACGAATATTCCGGAGCACAAACTGAAATGCATCCTCAACTTGTTTCCACAATGAACCGTCATAATCCCTTTTGTCTACAAAAATACTTCTTGTCGTTCCTTTAAACATACCGCACTGAATTTTAGAAAGAAAAGCATCCTGTCCGGTTAGAAATACATAAGCATTTGTCGGATGAATGTTTCCGTCTTCATCCTCTGCCAGAATACCCCAATTTAAAAGAACATTCTTCGTTACATCCTTTATAGCATGCCGCTGTACGTCGTTTTTGCAGTTGGCAAGCGCAACCGCCTTCATGTTTGCACAAAGTTTCTCTATCTCTTCTGTGGAAATCTTTAAATCTCTGCGAATAACTGTATCATAAGAACGCCCCTCCGACTCATAATACATTTCCTGCGTCATCGCCCGATCAGCCTTTCGGGAAGTTCCAGACACCCGCATATAAACACCATCTGTTATTCCATCTGCCTTGATATAGTAAGGTTTTTGCTTTCCAGCACTGATTTCTACAACGATGACCGTCCTTCCCTCTATAGTCTGAAGATAAACATCCGGAACAATCACCGGCTCGCAACTATCGGAGATCGCATTGGTAATAGCATCCATTTCATAAAAAACAATATCTTCCGAAATTCCGATAACTGTCCGGGTATTATCATCAATACCAAAAACAATACGCCCGCCTTTTCCATTCGCAAAAGCCACCACAGACTTCATATATTTTATACTTTTCTCCGGGCGGCTCACCTTAAATTCCGTATTCTTGGATTCACCAGCAAGAATTTCTTCGATCGTCATACCGTCACCTCCAGACCCTTTCGTTTACTTCTTTACCTAAAAATATATGATCTTCTTTTGAATCCTCTCAGTCAAATTTTAGCATTTCCGATTATGTTGTCAATAGTTCAACGAATTTATAAATTATTTGAAATTGCGAAAACTACTGCCTTTTGGATGATATTGTAATATAATTATCTTACAATTCGGATTCCCAACATTTTTGGTAAAAAGTCCTTGAAATAAAATCGTAATAATGATATTATATCTTCATAAAAGGAAAGCACCCACTCCAAAGTGGATGCTCCTGCATTGGATTTGATGTCCTTACGGACACCGCCTCTTCTGTGTCGCAGACAGGAGAGGCTTATTTTTTATGCTTGTTTCTCTTTTGATTGTATAGGAAA
>JAMPGN010000044.1 GCA_023663915.1 Eubacterium sp.
TTGGGAAATTTGCGGTATCTAGGTAGGTTATAAAGGAATTTACCTTTCAGAGCTGCAACTTACTATTTGAATTTTCTCTTTAGATATATTATTATATAGGGTAGGGTAATTTCGATATCAGAACGGGGTTAAAAAATGGATTCTATCAAAGAAAACTGGAACTTAATCAAAGAGACGCTTAGAAGAGAGTACGACCTCTCCGACATTTCCTATTCTACGTGGATCGTTCCGCTTACTTTCTATGAAGTAAGGGATAACGTTGTCATTATCATGATCCCGTCAGATCAGGCGCACGCGCTCAGTTATATTTCTTCTAAATATAAGAGCTTTTTTCAAGTTACCATCTCAGAAATGATGAACCATACCTACGATATCGCTTTTATTCTGGAAAAAGATGCCGTGGAGGAAGCCTCCGACGTAAAAACCCCGTCCCATTACGGCAATAATATTAATTATGAAAATGCCAATCTGAATCCAAAATATACCTTTGATACCTTCGTAGTAGGAAGCAATAATAAATTTGCGCATTCCGCTTCGCTTGCGGTAGCGGAATCCCCCGGTATCGTATACAATCCGCTCTACCTCTACGGCGGAGCTGGACTCGGTAAGACCCACCTGATGCACTCCATCGGACGTTTCATCTTGGAACAGAACCCTACGATGAAAGTCCTGTACGTCACTTCTGAGGTCTTTACCAACGAAGTGATCGACTGTATCAGAAGCGGTGACGCCGCCAAGATGAATAAATTAAGGGAGAAGTACCGGACGGTGGACGTCCTGCTCATCGACGACATACAGTTTATCATCGGTAAGGAGAGTACGCAGGAAGAGTTCTTCCATACTTTTAACACCCTGCATTCTACCGGCAAACAGATTATCCTTTCTTCGGATAAACCGCCGAAGGATATGGAGACGCTAGAAGAAAGATTCCGTTCCAGATTCGAGTGGGGGCTGATCGCCGATATCCAGCCGCCGGATTATGAGACCAGAATGGCGATCCTTAAGAAGAACGCGGAGATCTATAATAAGAAAGACATCGACGACGAAGTCTTCCAGTACATCGCCAACAACATCAAATCAAACATACGGGAATTAGAAGGCGCTTTCAATAAGATCATCGCCTTCTCCAAATTAAATAAAGTAGAAATCAATCTTGCCTATGCGGAAGAAGCCTTAAAAGACGTGATCTATCCCGACCAGCCGAGAGAAGTGACGCCCACCTTGATCATAGAAGTCGTCGCGGAGCATTTTGGTATCACGCCGGAGGACATTACTTCCAAGAGAAGAAACGCAGAATTTGTATTGCCTAGACAGATTTCCATGTATCTGTGCAGAACGATGACCGAGACTTCCCTTTCCAATATCGGTAAATACCTCGGTAAGAAGGATCACACGACAGTTATGCACGGCATCCAGAAGATATCTGGTGAATTAGAGACCAATGAAGATATTAGAAACAAAATAGAAGTCATTAAGAAGAAAATAAACCCCTCCTGATATCCACAGGTTATTTCGGGGTTATCAAAAGTTTTTAACAACTTAAGCGTTTTCTTTTTCATTGATAAATAGTATAATAGATAGGGTTATACACATATGAACACCTATTATTATGAAGAATACGAAATAATTTATATATAAACTGCCTTCGGGCGGCTCCCAAAATTTTCAAGATCAGGAAAGGAAGTTATACACAAATGAAAATGGTATGTACGAAAACAAATCTTCTGAGCGGTGTGCAGATTGTTTCCAAAGCCGTTCCAAGTAAGACGACAATGTCGATCTTGGAATGCATTCTGATTGATACGAGAAATGGTGAGATCAAGCTGACGGCAAACGATATGGAGCTGGGCATCGAGACGGTGATCGACGGTGAGATCATAGAAAAAGGTATGATCGCCCTTGACGCTAAGATTTTCTTAGAGATCGTCAGGAAGCTTCCCGACAATGATATTATGATCGAGACGAACGATTCCTATAAGACGACGATCACCTGTGAGAAAGCGAAATTTAATATCATCGGGAAATCCGGGGAAGATTTCTCCTTCCTGCCGGAGATCGAGAGAAACGACAGCATCGTTCTCTCCCAGTTTACGTTAAAAGAGATTATCAGGCAGACGATTTTCTCCATTGCGGACAATGATAATAATAAATTAATGACAGGAGAACTATTTGAGATCAGAAATGATACCCTGAAGGTAGTGTCTCTGGACGGACACCGTATCTCGATTAGGAAGATCCTGTTGAAAAATTCTTATGAGGACAAAAAGGTGGTCGTGCCGGGCAAGACCTTAAGCGAGATCAGCAAGATTCTGTCCGGGGATATGGATAAAGATGTGAATCTTTATTTTACGGATAAGCATATTTTATTAGAGTTTGACAGTACGATCGTCGTTTCGAGACTAATCGAAGGAGAGTATTTTAATATTAACCAGATGCTTTCCAGCGATTATGAGACGAAAGTGAAGATCAATAAGAGAGAGCTGTTAGATTGTATCGACAGGGCTACCCTGCTCGTCAAAGAGGGGGATAAGAAGCCTGTCATCATTGATATCAGAGACGGGTCGATGGAGCTTAAGATGAATTCTACGGTCGGCAGCATGGACGAAGAGATCGATATCGCGAAGGAAGGTAAGGATCTGATGATCGGATTCAATCCCAAATTTCTGATCGATTCGCTGCGCGTGATCGAGGACGAGGAAGTGGATCTGTATATGGTGAATCCGAAAGCGCCATGTTTTATCCGCAACAGCGAGGAATCCTATATCTATGTGATTCTTCCGGTGAACTTTACAACGGTAAATTAAGACCGCCAGAGGTATAAAAAAGCAAAATATGGAAACGATCAAAATAAAAGACGAATATATCAAACTCGGTCAGGCATTAAAATTAGCCGGACTGGTAGATTCCGGCGTGGAAGCCAAGATAGAAATTCAAGAGGGATTTGTCAAGGTAAACGGCGCGGTGGAAATACAGCGCGGTAAGAAAATATATCCCGGCGACGTAATAGAGTTTGATGGACAACAGGTTAAGGTAGAAAACTGATGATTATAAAATCATTGGAATTAGCAGATTTCAGAAATTACGATTTTTTACATATTGATTTTGAGAGCGGGACTAATATTCTCTATGGCGACAATGCGCAGGGTAAGACGAATATTTTAGAGGCCATTTATCTGTCCGCGATTACCAAGTCCCATAAGGGAAGTAAGGACAGGGATATTATTCAGTTTGACCGGGAGGAGGCTCATATCAGGACTTATCTGGAAAAAGATGGGATTGAGACAAGAATCGATATGCATCTGCGCAAGAATAAGTCCAAAGGCATCGCGATAGATGGGCAGAAAATAAAAAAAGCAGCGGAATTAATCGGTTTATTGAACGTCGTTTTCTTTTCTCCCGAAGATCTGAGTATCATCAAGAACGGTCCTGCGGAGAGAAGAAGATTTGTAGATATGGAGTTGTGTCAGCTAGATCAATTTTATCTCTATAATCTGAATCATTACAATAAGATCGTGAATCAACGTAATAAACTTCTCAAGGACATGTACTTTAATCCATCTCTTAGGGATACTTTGAATATATGGGATTCCCAGCTTATTTCCTTCGGAAGTAAGATCATAGAGAGACGGCAGTTATTCGTGGAGCAGCTTAACGAGATCATATTGGACATACATAGGAAGCTGTCCGGCGGAAAAGAAGACTTGGTCATTCAATATGAGCCGGATACAACGATTGAGAATTATGAAAAGCTCTTAGCTTCTAATCAGGAAAGGGATATCAAGTTAAAACAGACGACGACCGGTCCCCACAGAGACGATTTTTGTTTTATGACAAAGGGCGTGGATATCCGGAAGTTCGGTTCGCAGGGACAGCAGAGGACGGCGGCTTTATCCTTGAAATTATCGGAGATTGAGCTGGTCAGAAAAATTACGAAAGAAAATCCCGTCCTGCTTCTCGATGACGTGCTGTCGGAGCTTGACAGCAACAGACAAAATTATCTGCTTAGTACAATCGGCGATATCCAGACGATCATTACCTGTACGGGTTTAGATGAATTTGTCAATAACCGGTTCGAGATCAACAAGGTTTTTCATATCGAAAATGGCAGGATAACGGATCATGAAACCGTAAAAGAATAAGCATAAACATATAGAATGGCATAAGAAATAGTAGTACGGAAGGGCATGGTGAAAAATGGCGAACGCTAATGAATATGGTGCAGATCAGATACAGATTCTGGAAGGTCTTGAGGCTGTGAGGAAAAGACCGGGTATGTATATCGGGAGTACTTCTGCGAGAGGTCTTCATCATCTGGTCTATGAGATCGTGGATAATTCCGTGGACGAGGCGCTTGCAGGCGTATGTAATACGATTCATGTGACGATCAATCAGGATAATTCTATTACCGTAGAGGATAATGGAAGGGGCATTCCCGTGGGAATCAATCATAAGGCGGGGATCCCTGCGGTGGAAGTGGTATTTACGATCCTGCATGCCGGCGGTAAATTCGGCGGCGGGGGATATAAGGTATCGGGCGGACTGCACGGCGTGGGCGCTTCCGTGGTCAACGCGCTTTCAGACTGGCTGGAAGTGGAGATTTTTGCGGAAGGTAAAGTACACAGACAGCGCTATGAGAGAGGACACGTATGTTATCCTCTGAAGGTTGTGGGCGACTGTGAACAGGATAAGACAGGTACGAGGGTTCATTTCAAGCCCGATGCTAGTATTTTTGAAGAAACTGTTTTTGACTATGATACGTTAAAAACCAGACTGAGGGAGACTGCTTTTCTCACGAAGGGCTTAAAAATTGTTTTGATCGATGCAAGAGAGGGCATCGAACAGAAGAAAGAATTTCATTATGAGGGCGGTATCAAAGAGTTCGTTACATACTTGAATAAGAGTAAGGAAGCTCTTTACAACGATGTGATGTACTTTGAAGGTACGAAAAACGGCGTCTATGTGGAAGTGGCGCTGCAGCATAACGATTCTTATAACGAGAGCGTATATACTTTCGTAAACAATATCAATACGCCGGAAGGCGGCACGCATCTGGTCGGTTTCCGCAATGCCTTGACGAAAACATTTAACGATTATGCGCGCAATAATAAATTGTTAAAAGACAGCGAGGCGAATCTGTCCGGCGAAGATATCAGAGAAGGTCTGACGGCTATTATCAGTATTAAGATCGAAGATCCGCAGTTCGAAGGACAGACGAAACAGAAACTCGGTAATTCTGAGGCGAGAGGCGCTGTTGACAGTGTGGTGAGCGAGCAGCTTACTTATTTCTTGGAGCAGAATCCCGCGATCGCCAAGACGATCTGTGAGAAGTCGATCTTAGCCCAGCGTGCGAGGGAAGCGGCGAGAAAAGCGAGAGACTTGACACGCCGTAAGACGGCGTTAGAGGGAAGCGCGCTGCCGGGGAAACTGGCTGACTGCTCTGATAAAGATCCGAAGAACTGTGAAATTTACATCGTTGAGGGAGATTCTGCAGGCGGTTCCGCTAAGAAGGCGAGAAGCCGTGCGACGCAGGCGATTCTGCCACTGCGCGGTAAAATCCTCAATGTGGAGAAGGCAAGACTTGATAAAATCTATGCCAACGCTGAGATCAAAGCGATGATCACGGCTTTTGGAACGGGCATTCACGAAGACTTTGATATCACGAAGCTGCGTTATGATAAGATCATTATTATGACCGATGCCGATGTGGACGGCGCGCATATCGCTACGCTGATGCTGACGTTTATCTATCGTTTTATGCCGGAATTGATCAAACAGGGGCATGTCTATCTAGCGAAGCCGCCTCTCTATAAATTGGAGAAAAACAGACAGGTCTGGTATGCGTACAGTGATGAAGAGCTGGATCAGATTCTGGCGAAAGTCGGTCGTGACCAGAATAATAAGATACAGCGTTATAAAGGTCTGGGAGAGATGGACGCCGACCAGCTGTGGGAGACCACCATGGATCCAGAGAAGCGGATTCTCCTGCGGGTGAATATCAATGAAGAAGAGGAGTCGGAAGTCGATCTTACGTTTAATACGCTGATGGGCGATAAGGTGGAGCCGCGCCGGATCTTCATCGAGGAGAATGCGAAGTTTGTGAAAAATCTCGATATTTAATAAATGACAGGTTATTGAAGTCGTTCGCACAGATGAAATGATATTTCTTCGTCACCGCGCTTTCGCTTATACTTTCATCTGCGCTAGACATTGATCTAAGATATGATAAGAAAGGTACATGGTCATAAAATGGACGATCAAATTTTTGATAAAATTGAGGAAGTAGATCTGAAAAAAAAGATGGAAGATTCTTACATCGATTATGCCATGAGCGTGATTGCGGCTCGTGCGCTTCCCGATGTGAGAGACGGTCTGAAGCCTGTACAGCGCAGGGTTCTGTATTCCATGATCGAATTGAACAATGGTCCGGACAAGCCTCATAGAAAGAGCGCCCGTATCGTCGGTGATACGATGGGTAAATTTCACCCGCATGGGGACAGCTCGATCTACGGCGCGTTAGTCAATATGGCGCAGGAATGGTCTACCCGTTATCCTCTCGTGGACGGTCACGGCAATTTCGGTTCCGAGGACGGCGACGGCGCTGCCGCTATGCGTTATACGGAGGCAAGGCTCAGTAAGATTTCTATGGAGCTACTAGCGGATATCAATAAAGATACCGTCGATTTTGTACCGAATTTCGATGATACGGAGAAAGAACCCTCCGTACTTCCCAGCCGCTATCCGAATCTGTTGGTCAACGGTACTTCCGGTATCGCGGTCGGCATGGCGACGAATATTCCGCCTCATAATCTGCGTGAGGTAGTAAATGCCGTTGTGAAGATCATCGATAACAGGATCAACGAGGACAGGACGACAGAGATCGAAGAGATCTTAAGTATCGTGAAAGCGCCCGATTTTCCTACCGGCGGCATCATCTTAGGAACAAGGGGCGCGGAGGAAGCATACCGTACAGGGCGCGGCAAAGTAAGGGTGCGTGCGGTGACGGACATCGAGACGATGCCTAACGGTAAGAGCCGTATTATCGTGACGGAGCTTCCCTATATGGTCAATAAGGCGAATCTGATCCTAAAGATCGCCGATCTCGTGAAGCTAAAGAAGATCGACGGCATCACCGATCTTCGTGATGAGACAAACCGTGAAGGTATGCGTGTCGTCATAGAACTGCGCAAGGACGCGAATGCTAATGTTATTTTAAATCAATTATATAAGCATACCCAGCTGCAGGATTCTTTCGGCGTGATCATGCTGGCGCTGGTCAATAACGAGCCCAAGGTCATGAATCTTCTGGATATGCTGATGCATTATTTAAAGCATCAGGAAGAGGTTGTCACCAGAAGAACGAAATATGATCTGAACAAAGCGGAAGAGAGAGATCATATTTTACAGGGACTTCTGATTGCGCTGGATCATATCGACGAAGTGATCCAGATCATCAGAAGCAGTCAGACGACTCAGATCGCAAAAGACAGATTGATGGAGCGTTTTGAATTTTCTGATGCACAGGCACAGGCGATCGTAGATATGCGTCTGCGTGCGCTGACAGGTCTGGAGAGAGAGAAGCTTGAGAATGAACATAAGGAGTTGATGGCTAAGATCGCAGAGTTAAAAGCGATTCTTGCCGATGAGAAATTATTACTTGGCGTGATTAAAGAGGAAATGCTGATTACAGCGGAGAAATACGGCGACGACAGGAGAAGTAAGATCGGTTTTGACGTCTATGATATCAATATGGAAGATCTGATTCCGCGGGAAAATACGGTGATTGCTATGACCAGCCTCGGCTATGTGAAGCGTATGACCGTAGATAACTTTAAGGCGCAGAACCGCGGCGGTAAGGGAATCAAGGGTATGCAGACGATTGAGGAAGATTATATCGAAGATCTTCTCATGACGAATACCCATCATTATTTGATGTTCTTTACGAATCTGGGACGCGTATACCGCTTAAAAGCTTATGAGATCCCGGAAGCAAGCCGGATTTCGAGGGGAATTGCGATCGTCAATATCCTGCAGCTGAGTCCCGGCGAGAAGATTTCCGCCATGATTCCCTTGAAAGGGTATGAAGAGGATAAAAATCTCTTCATGGTGACGAAAAAAGGAATTGTGAAGAAAACTTCCATCATGGAATTTTGCAATGTCAGGAAAAATGGTCTGATGGCGATTAATCTTAGGGAAGACGATGAGCTGATCGAAGTAAAAACAACGTCCATGGATACGGAAATTTTTTTGATCACGAAACAAGGTATGTGTATCCGTTTCAAAGAGACAGACGTACGTCCGACAGGGCGGGCTTCCATGGGTGTGATCGGCATGAATCTGTCTGATCAGGACGAGATTGTGGGTATGCAGCTCGACCATCAAGGAGATTCCCTGCTGATCGTGTCCGAAAATGGTATGGGAAAACGCACTTATCTGCAGGAATTTACAGTACAAAAGCGCGGCGGTAAGGGTGTGAAATGTTATAAGATCACCGAAAAGACAGGATATGTGGTTGGCGTAAAAGCGGTCAATAATGATCATGAAATCATGATGATCACGACAGAAGGCGTCATCATACAGCTTCGCATGGAAGATATTTCCACACATGGCAGGATTACTTCCGGCGTTAAGATGATCAATCTGGATGAAAATGTCAAGGTGGCGAAGATTGCCAAGGTCCGTGAGAAACTAAGCGACGGCAATCAGGAATATGAGAATATCGAAGATGCGATGGAAGACATTCCGGAAGAGGAGAAATATCATATACCGGATCTTAGCGAGGAAGAGGTAATACTTCCGACGGAAGAAGAGGAGGAATAATCAAAACGAAAAAATCACTGTGATTAAAGGGTATGAGTAGATTAGTTAAATGGGGCTGTCGTATTAAGACTGAGCTATACAATATATAGTGGATTAAATTCTATAAAATGCCTATATACTGTATGCTCTCTGCTTACTGCGACAGCTCCATTTGACTGTAATACTAACAGCTTTTCTGACGCCTTTATAAAAAATCCTACGCTTATTTTGCATTCGCAAAGCGAAGCTCGCAAATAAACTTACTCATTTTATGAATCGCGAAACGATTTACTTTTTTTGTAATTGATAATGATCGAGGCGATTGCGCAGCAGATTCCACCCACAGCGAAGATTGCCGCGTTAGGCATTCCCCAGCTGCTATCTGTCGTATATACGACAATCAGATAGAGGATCGTACTAAGCAGCATGATACAGGCGCAGACAGTTCTTTTTAACTGCCTTTTTTTGTATTCGTTGGAATTTTTATCATTCATTTTGTTGTATTCATCAATATTGTACTTATCATCCTGCATACCGGCGTAGGTAAGGGTTGTTGTACCAATCGCAATGGTAAACATAAAGAAAGAAGTCAGCAACGATTCCAGATATTCATTTGTGTCGATCTCCGGATAAATTGTTTCCATACCCATCATTATCATAATGCCGATCAATATAACAGATACGCCTGCCGCGACCATAACCGAAAATCTCTTATGAAATGTGTCTATCTCTTCCTGCAGATAGAAATTCTCGATAGAAGGATTTTTCGCGACATAATCCGAATGCTGGATGCCAGATACGATAAAAATGGCTACACTGATGGTAAGGAAAATGAAAAATATGATCCCGCCAAAATCTTCTTTTATGATTTCCGTATCACCGCCCAAGAAGTAATTGCATCCATAAAGCAAAAGCGCAACGGACAGACCCAGAAGAATCATGCCAACGCCGGCGGAAATGGATTTACTGAACTGATTCATGTGACTGTCATATTCCGTTTTACCTTTTGTATCGATCTCTTTGATTTTACCTTGTACGAGATCGTCCATGCTGCAATGGAACATCTGGCATAATTGAAGCAACTTATCCATTTCCGGATATGTGGTATCAGACTCCCATTTTGACACGGACTGGCGCGACACTTCTAATTGCTCCGCTAATTGTTCCTGCGTGATATTCTCTCTTTTTCTTAAATATTGTAGATTTTCCCCTAAGCTCATTTTGACTGATTCCTTTCATGTTTTCATTTCATAAACAGATCTGTCCGTTGTGTTAATGACTGTCAGTAACTATGATTTATTTTAAGAAAACATAGATGTTAATTCAATCAATTTCATGTTGCTTTTAGGTTTTTTGATGTAAATTTCAAGTTGCAATGGCGTAAATATGGGGAAATTGAGAAATGCGGTTAAATTTATGATGCATTGAGAAAAGCTGAAAAGATGATCGTTTCAAAATAAATACGCCTAAGTGAATACGTCTTTAATACGTATAAAATATTGACGAATACGTATTAAGGGCGTATAGTATAATCATAGGAGGTAATAAGATGAAACAGAGGGATCTGGTAAAAATGCTTGAAAAAGCAGGGTTTTGTTTTAAGGAACACGGAGGAAATCATGATACTTATAAACGAGGAGATGATACTGAGCAGATTCCAAGACATAAGGAGATAAATGAAATTACTGCAAAGCAGATTATAAAAAAATGGGAATTAAAATAAATCTATATTTTATCTGTAGCGCAGTCAGTTTTTATAAAATTGAAAGGAGATTTGGAAAATGAAAGATATCTATCCAGTATTTATTGCACAAAATAAACAAGATTATTTAGTGTATGTCCCCGATCTGGATATTTATACAGAGGGGAAGAGTATGGTGGATGCGATCGATATGGCAAGAGATGCCATAGGGCTGAAAGGGATAGACTATGAAGACGACGGCAAAGAACTGCCTGTGGCGTCCAGCTACGATGAAGCCATCAGAAAGGCAAAAGAAGATACGGAAATATTCGATTATTCTACTGGAATATTGACAATGGTAGACGTGGATTTTACGGAGTACCGCAGAAAACGTGATAATCGTATGGTAAAAAAGAATTGTACAATTCCGTATAATTTGAATGTGGAGGCTGAAAAATTAGGGATTAATTTTTCTAAGTTACTGCAGGATGCGCTTGTACAGAAAATAGGTGTTTGATCATTATATAGAAAGAAGAACGGCGGAAAAATTTTTTTTCAATCCTTTTTGATGATGATCAGTCAAGAATTGAACAAAGTCACGAACTACCAGCTCACTAGTGGTTCGTGACTTTGTAAATGATCCATTCATTTAGTGTGTCTGTTTGATGTGTAAATCAAAATTTATATTCGTAAAATAGAAATAATGTATCTTCTTTATTGATACACTTCAATCATGACTTTATCAGCAATAAATTCTTCTCCTTCAAAATATCCGTCTGCTTCCAAGCCTCCGCCTTTCGTTATTTCTGAAAAAGAGGCTTCTCTTGTTACGATATCAGCGCCGCCGCTTTGAATTGTCCAATGTTCAAACAGCGTTGTGTCAGTACATCTTATCGTCACTAATTGTTCGTCCGGACTACCCGCTTCCGGCATAGTAACACAACCATTTTCATCTATTAAGGTACGGCTGATCACAAAGTCTTCCTGCCCAATACTTCGCACCTTGCCGCCAATATGTTCTTTGCTGTCGCTTCTTTGTATTTCATTGATGATATGATCTGCTTGATCTATTTTATCTACTCTATTTACATGATCTATATTATCTGTATTATTTGTATTATCTGCATTATCTGCATTATTTGTATTATTTGTATTATCTATATGATCTGCTTGATCTTTATTTTCTTCATCTAAGTCTGTTATAGTATCTTTTAAGCTGCTGTCCGTATCTTTCTTTGCTATTTCTGGCGAATGGTTGTCCTGCTCTATTTCATCAGTTATTTCTTCCACTGGAATTACATAATTCGCCTTTTGTTTCGTATCTTGTCCGCCGCAGCCTGTAGCAACCGTTATTAATACCATAGCTGTAATGATTAACAGATTTCTTATTTTCATGCCTTACTACCTCGTTTCTTTTGATTTTTTATGATAAACCATCATTTACGGCTCATATTATAGCAAGGCATTCTCTAAGTTCTCTCTAAATCAGAAGATTTTTGCAATGACATTGACAATTTTTAAAAAATTGCTAGAATACTATCAAAGAAAAAACCTGCGAAGATTTTCAGAAGAATACACTAGAAGAAATATCGTAGCCTTGTCAGTAAACTTCCAGTTTGGAGGAATCAATTTGAATCACATAGATTATAAGTGGACAGATGGAACAAGTGAAACATTTCAGAAATTTTATTTGATTACAGAAGATTATTACAGCAAAATTGTCGGCGGTGTTGAAAACAGGAAATCCTTTATCCCTTACAATATTTCTGCAAGCATACAGGAAGTGCTTATTGCTTACATGGATGATGTTCCTGTCGCGTGTTCCGGATTGAAAAAATATTCCGAAAAAGATGTTGAAATCAAACGTGTGTGGGTGGAACCAGAGCATAGAGGGCTTCATATAGCAACTGATATGATGAAAATGATTGAAACCAAAGCGAAACAACAAGGTTTTCAACGAACGATTCTGCAGACAAGGGAAATAATGACGGATGCTGTCAGGCTGTATGTGAAACTCGGATACTATCGCATAGATCACTACCCGCCATACAACGAATTAGACGGTGCAATTTGTTTTGCCAAAGACTTAAAGTAAAACGCTAATTGTTTTTCTCTCTACCAGCTTGTATTTACATACAATATAATTTAGCGGGGTAACGATATGAAAAAATTAGGATTGGTAGGCGGAATGGGACCCGAATCAACGATTCCCTATTACCACGATATTGTTTATGGGGTACAAAATAGAATTGGGAAGAATTTTTTTCCTCATCTGGCGATTGAAAGCGTGAATGTATTTGACGTTTTGAGATTATGTAATGAGCAAAAATATGATGAATTGACGAATTATTTAATGCAGCCGATCAAAAACCTGATTGCAGGCGGAGCTGATTTTATCGCGTTATCCGCAAACACTCCGCATATTGTTTTTGACAGATTGCAGGCGCAATCGACAGTTCCGTTAGTCAGTATTGTTGAAGCTACATGCAAGGAAGCAATTCAACTACATAAACATAAGGTTGGTTTACTTGGAACGATTTTTACTATGACGGAAGATTTTTTTAAGAAACCTTTTTATAGTAGTAATATCGAGATCATTACGCCAACTGATAAAGAAATGGAATATATCAATACAAAAATATCTTCAGAATTAGAGCTTGGTATTGTAAAAGAAGAAACGCTGCGGGACTTTCAAGAGATCATAAAACGTATGCAGCAGGAAAATGGTATTGAAGCAATTATATTAGGCTGTACGGAATTACCTCTTTTATTAAATGATGAAGTAAGTCCTGTTCCATGCTTAGATACTATGAAAATACATATCCAGCGTTTAATTGATTTGATTTTAGAAATATAAGGTAGTATGATGAAAACGGCTGTAAACTGCGCGCCAAAGAAGAAGACATCGTTTCTGAATCATAGGAAAGCGCAAGGTGTGGATCATGTGATTTTTTCAAAATCCTCTACGCCGTGTTTACACCATGGACAGATGAAGTCGGGCGGAAGTTCTTCTCCTTCATAGACATATCCGCAGACGACGCAGCGCCAGCCTTTGGCGGACGAGGCTTCCGGCTGCGGTTTCACAAATTCATGATAGAAAGCGTAGGTCATCGCTTTTTCACCGGAGAGGACTTCACAGTCTGACACACTGGCGAGGAAGAGCATATGGGTGCCGAGGTCGGTCGCGTTTATGACTCTGCAGTCCAGATAGGCGACGGTATGTTCTTTTAGGTAAGGAAGCTCCTGTTTTGTGATGACGAAAGGATAGTCCACGAATTTGTCCGTATCCCTTCCACTCTGAAATCCAAAATGTTGAAAAAGAGAAAAAGGCGCTGTCTCGGACAACACGGAGATCGTCAGGATTCCGGATTTCTGGATCAGCTCGCAGGTTAAGTTTTTCTTGTTCACGGCAAGGACGATCTGTGCGGGGTCGCTGGTGACTTGGGTGACGGTATTGATAATACAGCCGTTCATTTTCTTGTCATATTTGGTAGAGACGACATATAATCCGTAGGATAATTGTTGGAATGCTTTTGGGTTCATAGGGGTATTCCTTTCTGTTATCATAAATGGTTTCCGGTGGAATAATATAGAAATCAAAGATAGTATGTGCAGAATTTATGGAAATATGTATTAGATTTCAATGTTGTTTGCGATAAATTGGGATTTTTTAGAAAGGTCGGGCGGTTACATGAAATTTGCAAATGCGGAAGAAAAAAGAATCTATATGACGGAAGAGCCGGTCAAAAAGCTGGTGTGCAGGCTTGCAGTGCCAACGATTTTAAGTATGCTGGTAACTTCGTTTTATAATATGGCGGATACTTTTTTTGTGGGAAAGCTGGATACGCAGTCCACGGCGGCAGTCGGGGTGGCGTTTTCGCTGATGGCGATCATTCAGGCGATCGGATTTCTGTTCGGACATGGATCGGGCAATTATATTTCCAGACAGTTAGGTGCGGGTCACATGGAAGAGGCGGAGAAAATGTCGTCAGTCGGCTTTTTTACGTCGTTTTTTGCAGGTGTTTTGATCATGCTGGGGTGCATTCTTTTTATTACGCCGCTCTCTTATGCGCTTGGTTCGACGCCTACGATTCTGCCTTACACGGTGATTTATCTGAGGATCATACTCTTTGGCGCACCGGCGATGACGGCTTCGCTTGTGCTGAACAATCAGATGCGTTTTCAAGGAAGCGCGTTCTACGCCATGATCGGGATCGTGTCGGGCGCAGTGATCAATATTGTGCTGGATCCGGTTCTGATCTTTGCGTGCGGTCTGGGGATTGCGGGCGCGGCGCTGGCGACCACGATCAGCCAGTATTTAAGTTTTATTTTTCTGTTGGTCATGGTGACGAAAGGTGGAAATATCCGCATACGTTTCTGTAATTTCAAGCCCAGCCTGCATTTCTATCGGGAGATCATACGGGGCGGGATTCCCGCGCTGTTCAGACAGGGGCTTGCCAGCGTCGCTACCATATGCCTGAACCATGCGGCGAGCGTATATGGGGACGCCGCGATCGCGGGCATGTCCATCGTATCCCGTATCATGATGTTTGCCAATTCCGCTTTGATCGGATTCGGACAGGGATTTCAGCCTGTATGCGGATTTAACTATGGAGCGGGAAAATATAAGAGGGTGTTGGAAGCGTATTGGTTTTGTGTGAAGTTTGCTTTTGTGGTGCTCTTAGGGCTGGCGGTGGTCGTCTATGCCATCGCGCCGCAGCTTGTGACGGTATTTCGCCGGGACGACCCAGCGGTGATCGCGGTTGGTACTGCGGCGCTTCGATACTCTGTGATTTCTTTTCCCCTAAGCGCTTGGATCGTCATGTGCAATATGATGTTGCAGTCGATCGGTAAAGGCGTGAAGGCATCCATCGTAGCTTCCGCCAGACAGGGGATCTTCTTCCTGCCGCTGATTGCGGTATTGCCGCATTTCTTCGGGCTTACGGGAGTCGAAAGCTGTCAGGCGGTGTCGGACGTCTGCGCGCTGAGTGTGTCGATTCCGCTGGGCATAAGCGTAATCCGGGAGATGCAGAGGTCTTCGTGATTGTAAGATACTGCCTGCGGGGTTAATCTGATTGTAAGCGAGCGGCATATTTCTGCGCGGTATATATGGAAAAATTAAAGTTTCGTATGTGCATATCCTCCGAAAGCTCTTCTATGTTCTCATAATATCTGTGAATCCATTGATATTCTTCTGAAATATCGTCTGTTTGATATATTGTGCGTCGGTTGTCCGAACCGTTTGTGGGTTTGTCGGCGTCAGACTGCACAAATACCTCTGCAAGATACGGGTTCTGATCGGCGTTGAGCAGGATCGGCGCCGCGTCTGCGGATAACTTGCGCAGATATTTCCGACTGTCCCGTATATCATATTCGTCCAGATACTCCATATGCGCCGGATCCAGATTATAGCGGGCGATCCAGTAGTCTGGGTGGGAGAAGGACAAACCGATATAGAATATGGTGACGATGACCATGCTGTAGGGAAACAGCGGGAAACTGTTCATATAGATGGAAATCGTCACGCCTGCCATCAGGAGGAAGATTACCGCCAGCGACCAGAGGACGAATATTCGCAGGAAAGTAAGATTATAGCGGTTGATGTACATGATCATACGCAGCGCGCTGGACAGAATCATGATAAACGTGCAGCCGCTGATCACTGTCAGAATCACCTTCAGCGCTATATTTTCCCGGAAGAGATACAGGCAGACGAGTACGATCAGAAGGTTTAAGACACAGACCACAAGCAGCTGGAAAAATCCCTCTCTGGCGTAACCGGAGTAAGTGTAGCCTTCCGGCAGCTTCATATTGCCGATAAAAAGGTATAGAATCTGTATCACACTAAACAGCAGATAGATGAAAGAGAGCGCCGCCGTGACAATGATGGCGATGATCGGCTCTAACCTCCGCAGATCCGCCGTTTCCTCCTTGACTTCTTTCATGCTGAGCGCGGCGTAAACCGCATAGGAGAGGAGAAATACCACAAGCGTCATGAAGAAAGTGCCGAAGACGGTTTCCAGATTGATGGCGTCTAGGATTCTGGAAAAAATGTCCGCGAACACCGCATCGGCGCTGGCAAGCAGGATCGTCACGAATAAAAGCATGGGAACGGCGATGCAGATACCGACCAGCACGGGGAGAAAATAGCTTTTTTTGCCTTCTTGATTCTTTTTGCGGTTATCAAAATAGGAGATCATGTCGCTAAAGGGACGGACTGCACAAACAAGGATAGTGCCGAGCGTCTGCATAAGCGCGCTAAAATACTTCGGAAAATTCCAGTTCTTATTCTGATAGAACGTATGAAGTATCAGAACAAAAGCGAGCAGGAAAATACCGCATTTGTTCATGGCGAGGATCTGGGGCGAATTGGTAAGGCAGTTGGAGATGCCAAGCAGCATGAGGCTAACGATATAGAAAACGCTGTCTTTTTTGTAAGGAACCCCTAACTTTTGCGTAGAGAAGAAGAAATAGCAAAGGGTTCCGATGACGAAAAAAGGGTAGGTGATCCCGGACGCATTTTTATACAGGCAAAAAGTATAAAAAATGGCGTAGAGCAGGCTTCCGATGCCAAAGAAGGAAAAATGCTCTTTGAGGGTCTTCGTGTAGACGGTTTCTTCCCGCTTCGGCGGATAGTGGTTTGCCGAGGAAGTGTAGGGGCTGTTGCCATTTGGACCGGCGCCGGCGTTATTTGCATAGGGTGTGCCGCCGTTTGCGTTCGGTCTATTGTACGGATTGGCATATGACTGGTTAGTGGTGTACGGGTTATTTTTTTCCATGAGAAACTCCTTTCTAAAACCTATGTGTTGATTAGCGTTTCGTCGTCTTCGTCTTCCACATACTGCAGCAGGTCGCCCGGCTGACATTCCAGCGCCTTGCAGATCTCGTTCAGTGTGGAGAGGCGGATCGCCTTTGCTTTATTATTTTTTAAGATGGACAGATTCGCAAGGGTAATGTCAATTTCGCCTGCCAGTTCGGTCAGTCCTTTCTTGCGTTTCGCCATCATGACGTCCAGATTAATGATGATTGACATTGGCTGCCTCCTCGTTCGGGTATCATGTATCAGATGGTCAGATCGTTTTCAAGTTTATAGGTAACCGCTTTATCAAATACGCCTGCCAATACCTTGCTGAAAAGTCCGGCAATCATAAAGACCAGTATGATGATGCATACGGCGGGGGTGAGATAAATAAACAGCCGGCACGCGGTAATGACAGCGATCAAAAAGCTGTAGATACTCATTTTCTCAAGGCTTATCACATTTTCCCTCACGAAACAGTCGTCGCGCAACACCGTGAGAAACATTCTGCGCAGTTCGCGGATAATCAGGATCGCGAGGATTCCCGATAAGAGAAAGATCACGCAGAGGGAATAATAATTCTCAGCGAAGTAGGTGTTGTATCTGCCGTAGAATTTAAAACTAAGGGGAATCGTCACGGTCACGACGATTCCTGCATAAAACATGAAATCGAGCAGATATTTCGTAAATACGGTCAGTTTATCTTTCATATGGACGATCCTTTCCCTTCTATTCCGTTATGTGTCAGATGGTGTAGATGATAACCATAATGTAGCATGGTTAATCATGAAAGTCAATAAAAATTTATCGAATCTCAATAAAAAATCGAGCAAAGCTCGATTACGAGTTCGCTTCGCAAACTCGAAGTAAGCATAGGAATATCGTATGAAATAAAAATTGAGCGAAGCTCGATTGCGAGTTCGCTTTGCAAACTCGAAGTAAGCATAAGAATATCGTGTGGAATAAAAATCGAGCGAAGCTCAATTGCAAGTTCGCTTTGCAAACATTTCTCAACCAGAAGTTGAATTGGTTGCTGGGATTCTTTATTTTGGTGATTGTTTCTGATTGGTACTCCGCATTATACTTAATGTACGGTATCGTTATTATTTTAATCGTAAGATCTGGGTGTTAAAAACTTTATGCAGTAAGGTGTGCAATCTGCCAATATAAGTTCCATGAAGAATTTTTTGACACCAAAATCATCGTAAAGAATTGTCCTGACAAGGAGGTAAACATGACAGACAGTATCAAGATCGGAAATTTCATTATGAGGAAGAGAAAAGAAGCGGGGCTGACGCAGCAGCAGCTGGCGGACAAGCTGAATATTTCTTTTCAGGCGGTCTCTAAGTGGGAGACGGGAAACGGTTACCCAAACGTGGAGCTGCTCTGTGATCTGGCAACGATTCTGCGCGTGACGGCGGACGAGATCCTTACGGGAAATGAAAAGACGGGGAACGGGCTTTCCTACAGTAAAGCGGGTGTGGATATCGCTTACACGGACACGATCAAGAGAGAAATGGCGAAGCATCTGGAAACGGAAGACAGGCGGGTGCTCAACAAAATGGGCGCTTTTGCTTCCCTGTACGATATTCATTTTCCAGCGATGAAGGAGCCTGTTCTCGTCCTAAAATCGGAAGAGCCGGGTTCCAAGCAGAAACTCGCCATGGAATATGGTTATACGGAGTCGATTTGCCATGATATGATTAATCATCTGGTTAATGATATTATCGTGATGGGTGCGAAACCTCTGGCAGTGTTAGATACGATCGTGTGCGGCAATGCGGAGAAAGATACGATTAAGAGTCTGGTAAAAGGGATCGCGGATGCATGTCGGGAAAATGACTGCGCGCTGGTAGGCGGGGAGACTTCGATCCAGCCGCTCGTAGTGGATGCGGGCGTCTATGTCCTGACGTCCAGTATTGCGGGAATCGTGGAGAAAAAAGATGTGATCGACGGCTCCGCGATCCGAAGCGGCGACGTGGTGCTGGCGGCTGCCTCCAACGGACTGCACACCAACGGTTATTCCCTTGTGAGAATGCTGATGGACAGGATGCCACAGATCAAGCTGGATAAAATCGGCGGCATGACTTTGATCGAACAGATCATGAAGCCGCACACGCCATACTATAAGGCGGTCAGGAAACTGTTTGGCAGGGATATCCTGCACGGCATGGCGCATATCACCGGCGGCGGCATCAAGGGCAATCTGGGGCGGGTGATACCGGAAGGACTGACGGCGGAAATCGATCTGTCGAAGATACGGCTGCTGCCAATTTTTAATTATATCAGAAAAAATGGAAACATCAGCGATGAGGAAATGTTGCATACGTTTAACTGCGGCGTAGGGCTGACGCTTGTCGTCAAAGAACAGGAAGCGGCAGCAGTCATCCGCCATGTCGCACAGTGGTACGACTGTTACGAGATCGGCAGGATCTGTGCCGGGGAGGAGAAGGTGGCGTATAGGAACCGGCTGGAGTGGGTGTAGGGAGTATAGTTGATTATCATTGATACGCTCCAAAAGGTGCGTGAGGTTGGCGGAGACAGGTACAGCTATTCCAGTGACTATGAGATTGTGACAAAACTAAAAACTTTCAGTGACAAATATGGTGTCTGCCTGTTGGTGGTTCATCATACCTGCAAACTGGAATCCGAGGACAGCTTTGATATGATTTCCGGCATAAACGGTCTGCTTGGTGCGGCAGACGGGGCGTTTATCATGCACAAGAAAAAGCGCATTGACAATACGGCAGTCATGGATATAGTAGGGCGTGACCAGCCGGATCAGGAACTGACGATAGAGTTTGACAGAGAATGGTGTATTTGGAAATTTCAGAAAGCGCTTGAACGATAAGAAATATATGACATGACGGTTTCTATGCCCTATATTTCATGGTGGAAATAGAATTAAAGAATGATATAATTAAAACATAAATAAGAATGGTTGATAGAGGAAAGGAATATATAATTTCTATATATTGAGGTATTAAATTGTGCAGATAATAAAGTGTGTGATTGGCGATGTGGAAGAATTGGCAGTAATGAATAAATGCCTAATTGAAGATGAAAAAAGTAATAATGCGATGTCAATTGAAGAATTAAAGAATAGAATGACAGAGTTCTTATCCAACGAATACGAGGCATACTTTTTTACGAATGAAAATATCATAATAGGATATGCCTTAGTTAAACATAATGTAATACCATTATATTTGCGTCAATTTTATGTAAAGGAAGAATATAGAAGAAGGCACTATGGGACTATTGCGTTTAAGGAATTATTAAGATATTTGGGGATTAAGAGCATTGATATAGAAGTTCTCCCTTGGAACGAACGAGGTATCAAATTTTGGTCAAGCATTGGTTTTAAAGAAATAAGCAGGTATATGAGGCTGGAAAATGATGATTAGAAAAAATTCATAACGGGAGGACAGCATTATGGAACAAAAGGTTGATTTTACAACTAGCTTGTGGAGAGTGTTGTGTAGGATGTCAAAAAAAGATAGATGGAATTTGTATGGGTTGCATAGAAGCTGATGGTTATGTACCGGAGTGGTCTGAGTCTGGTCAATGTAAAATTCATGCTTGTGTAAAGAGACATAATGCTCGGTTTTGTGGTTTATGTTCAAAATTTCCATGCGAAGAATTAACAACCATAATACATTGGAATCCTAATATCGTGGAGCATTTAAGAGAACTTGCAAAACAATATGAAAAAAGTAATTGTGTTACACGAAAATGCAGGCGGGGATATTGTATCAAGAAATAAATATATGCCGAACGCAACGGTAGAAGTTCTTATAAGATAATTGATAGCCGGAGATGGACTGGAAATAGAAACTTATTTTTGCTATAATTTTTGCGTATATGAAAATGCATAAAATAACAGAGACAGGTGTTTTGCGATGGAAAGTAATAAGAAATAATTCGTCGCTAAAAAAGCGACGAAAAAAGCGACGAAATAAATTTTTAGAGAATGTAAGGAATATGGACTTCTGGAGCCGGAGCTGATTGATTTTGATGGCGATTTTAGAGTGAATATGTATCGGAAAACAAAAAGACAGGTTGGTGTCAAAAACAAAACTACCCAAACTACCCAAACTACCCAAAGCGGTATTTTGAAATTATCTGAAGACGACAAGGCAATACTTTCGATTATATGGGATAAACCGACAATGAGCCAGAAGGAATATGCATTAGAGCTTGGCTGGACGGTAGATCGAGTAAAATATTATCTGCGGAAGATGAAAATGCAGCAAATGATAGTCAGGATCGGAAGCAGTCATAATGGATATTGGAAAGTCTTGATTGGAGAAAAAGAGCGACAGTAAGATAAAATAATAATACGTCATCATTAAGAAACGGAGGTACACCAATGACTCTGGGAAATTTTGCGGCATGGAACATGCAGAATATATTGATCCGTGTGATCGTGGCGGCGATTCTGGGCGGCGTGGTCGGTCTGGATCGTGGTATGAAGCATCGCGGCGCAGGCACGAAGACGATCACTGTGGTTTGTCTCGGCGCTACGCTTGTCATGCTGACTGAGCAGTATATTCAGATTAATTTTCCGGGGCTGGCGAATATGAACCGAATGGCGGCACAGGTCATCAGCGGGGTGGGGTTTATCGGCGTCGGCACGATCATTATCTCCAAGCACAGGGTCAGGGGACTCACCACGGCGGCTACGCTCTGGGCGAGCGCATGTATCGGACTTGCTGTGGGAATTGGTTTTATCGAAGGCGGCGTTCTGATTACGGTGGTGATGCTTTTTTTCCTGCATGTGCTTCCCTATGTGGAGCGATTCGCGACCAGACATTCCCGTTACTGCAACGTATTTATTGATCTGGAGAAAAGCCGTGATCTGCATGTGGTCATACATGATCTGAAGGAGGCGGGGATCGTGGTGGATTCCATGGACATGAGCGAATCCGGCATTGCCGGTGAGGAGGTTTCCGTACATATGGTGCTCTATGTGAAAAAGATTACGGAACAGGCGGAGATTTACGATGTTCTCACAAAATCGGACAAGGTTACGTCGGTGGATTTTTTGTAAGGCGTTTCGATTCGTGCATTGGGATGCGAAAAATATATGTCTATTTTAAGATACGGTCAGTATGAACAAGCAAGGTCTTTCAGATCGTATCGTGTCACCAATCTGTTTCCCGCTTATTTTTCAGGTGTTTCTTTTCAACAGCCAGTCACCCGGATACAATAGGGACATAAACTGACGGGCAAAGGAAGGGATTATGATGCAGATTGCATTTGGAGAGAAGCTTAGGGCGTGCAGGGAAGAGAGGGGAATGACGCAGCAGACGCTGGCGGATAAGCTCTATGTCACGAGGCAGGCGGTATCACGCTGGGAGTGCGGGGCGCGCTATCCGGATCTGGTCACGGCGAAACGCATCGCTGAGGAACTAGGGATTTCATTAGACGAACTGGTATCGGGTGAAAAATATGTCCGCGACATAGAGAAAGAGCCTGTGATCATGGCGCCTGTGCCATTACTGCTGCAGACGGCACTGTATGCGGCGGCAGGTATGCCTTTTCTGCTGATATGTCTGTTGGAAACGATCGGCGTGATGCCGCGGGATGCGTTACATGAAGCGGAACGTTTACAGATGAATGCATGGCTGGCGGAAGTGATGGCATGCAATTTTATATATCTG
>JAMPGN010000045.1:0-11204 GCA_023663915.1 Eubacterium sp.
CACAAGAGAACTTTTTGTGCAATCTGCCTTCACAACTTATACGATAGACCTTTTGTCACCTGAATCCTATAGAATAAAAAGGGAGCTGACATTCAGGAAATGAACGCGAAGTTTGAAAATAATCCTGTTAAAATTGTAATATGCGACGATGATCGCGCTGTGCAGGAAATTATGTGTAAGAAGGTTTGCAGGATATGCGCGGATGCACAAACCGCATGTCAGATATCAGGTTGTGATTCCGGTGAGGAAGTGCTTTTGCAGGAAGAGTCGCCGGATATTCTTTTTCTGGATATCCAGATGCCTGGAAGAAACGGTATGGAGATTGCAGGTGAGCTGCGTCGAAAAAATCATGATACAATACTGATATTTGTGACAGCACTGTCAGAATATGTGTATGAGGCGTTCGATGTGGACGCTTTTCATTATCTGGTGAAGCCTTTTGGCGATGATAAATTAAGGGAAGTGCTGGTCAAGGCACTGCGGCAGTATGAGGAACAGCAAAGAAACGTCTCGCTGCGGCGGTCGGAATGCGCCCGGACAGGCATGGAGGAAAGGAAGGCAGAAAGCCGGATGCGGAATCCGGCAGCAATCCTCGTGAAAAGAGGCGGCATATCGACGAAAGTGCTTCTTGAGGATATCATTTATGCAGAAGTGTTCAACCGCAAAGTCATGCTACACACGACGGGCGGCGACATCGAGTATTATGGGAAACTGACAGACTTGTCAGAACAAGCCGGAGAGAACTTTTACCGGACGCACCGCGCCTATCTGGTGAATTTCAGATATGTGGAAAAGTACGATGCAGATACCGTCTGGCTGGAACGGGGCAAGGCGTTGATTTCCAAGAAACAATATGCGGGATTCGTGCGCCAATACATGAAGTATCTTAACAGGAAAAGAGGCGGATAAGTGGAGCAGATCGAGATTTATTATGAGATTCACCGTGCGGTTTATAATAGCTGCACGACATTGCTTGTCGCCTGCTGTTTCGTGATGTGGATTAAGCCCTTTATGGCGGAGCATGTGAAAGTGTGGCATGTCGGTGCAGTGTATGCCATGGTGATGTTTGCAGGGGATTTTCTGCCGGTCTATTTTGAGCCAATGGTTGTATATGGTGTGGCGATGTTTGCGGCATTCCTTGCGATGAGGCGGCGCGACGGGGAGTATGTTTCTCAGAAGCTTTTTCTTGCGGTCACGTTTTTCTGCATCCGCTGGCAGGCGTGGCGGGTGGTCTCCTTTATCGGCAACGAAAGGCTTTTGCTGGAAGTATATTTGTTTCCGGCAAAGGATGAGAGGTTCTGGTTTGGGCTGACGGTGGTTGATTCATTGATTGATGGTTTACTTGGATTTTTGCTTATGTACGGTGAAGTCCGGTGTCTTCTGTGGTCTTACGGCTGCCGGAAGGAGCGGATGAGCGGCAAAGAATTTTTGCTGTTGCTTACGCCTTCTGCGTCAAGCGTGTTCTTCTATGGCATGTTCCGATATTATAATTATGTATACGAGCGGGACGCGGGGAAGAGTCCGTTTGATTTGTATGGCGCCTATGACCTTTTTATGCTGGTCAGCGCCGTGTTTAGTTTTGTAACGATCTTTGTGATGACGTATGTGTACCGCCAGTGGATGAACGAACAGGAAGAGGACAAGCGGAAGGAAGTGTATGCAAGGCAGGTTCAGGATCTGGAAAATCATATTGCGGAGGTGGAAAGGCTCTACCGGAACATGCGCAGACTGCGCCATGATATGGGAAACTGTCTCATGACGTTAGAACAGTTGTACGCACGGGGAGAGTATGAAGAGGCGGAGAGATATGCGGATGCGCTGAAACGTGAAATTGAGGAAAATTCTTCGGATGTGGCAAGCGGCAATCCGGTGACGGATGTGATCCTTTCCGGCAAAAAGAGGGAGATGGAAGAAAAAGATATTGCTTTTACATGTGATTTCCATTATCCAAAGAGTGGAACGGTCAATGCCTTTGATGTCAGCATTATCCTCAATAATGCGCTGGATAACGCCATGGAGGCGGTGGAGGTGGAGCGGACGGCAGGTGATTTCGTGGATATTGCAAAAAATGACAGTTATGTCATAAAGTCTGACGGGGCGGACTCGCAAGCTGGGCGTATGGGAAGTGTGCCGCATATAGCACTGTCGTCCTGCCTTATGAAAAATATGTATATTATCGAAGTAACCAACAGCTATGCGGGTGAGCTTATGATTGATGCGTCAAGCGGTCTGCCCATCTCTTCCAAAGCCGGCGATGGCCACGGGTTCGGGCTTGCCAATATCCGCCACACGGCGCGAAAATATTACGGGGACATTGAGTTTGGCAAGGAGGTGTGCGAAGGGGAGGAACGTTTTGTTTTGCGGGTGATGATGCAGCTTGTGCAGAATTAGGGATGGCAAGCCATGATATTGGTGAAATAGTAGTAATGAAATTATGATAGATGGCTAATGCAGCAATCGATTTGCTGACATTAAAAAACAATAAGATCCGGTATAACTACCAGATCTTATTGTTTAATTTCCATGATGTTTTGCTTTGGCAAAACATAGGAGTGTTAATTGATAAAAAGTATTGAAATGTATGATACTTTTTATATTAGCATCCCATTTTCTCCATATCAACTCTCAAACCTGCCATGATTTTGCCCTCCTATGTTTTTGTAGTAGTGTTTCTTGATATTATATCAACAAAAGTACAGCTATGTGAGAAGCACTGACTCTGTGATACATGCTAGTATCATTATAATACCATAAGATTAATTGAATTACAACAAATAAATAAATGATTTTAGTAAAATTTTCATTGATTAAGTTTATTTCAAGCTGTTTGGCTGTGCTGCCCCATTTCATTATTTTGGTTTATGATGTTGTCAGATGAGTTGCTTGGCGTTGGTGGAGACAACACGAATGTAATACCATCGCCGGGAAGTATCCAATTATCTATTTTAACCAGAATGGAGCCTTTGTTATGTCGTGTTATAATTGGTTTCTTTTGATTATTTTCATTATTATCAAAATCTTTAAAAACAAAGACATCTTCCATAACTTCAAATTCATCAGGATTATATGTGAATAAAAAAGTTGTATTTTTGCATGGATAGTATAATCTGAAGGAAAATGACATATCATCATCTTTGACGATGGAAAGCATTTCGCTTTGTACGTTATACTTATAGTCCCAATTGTCGCTTCTTGTGTTTTCGATTCTTTTTTTAGCCGAATCATTTAATGTATATTTACATCGTTTACCATAGACCTCATCGTTGGTAGCGCTTTCTGTAATAGAGTAATCAGCATCAGTGAATTCGATGGAATTTATAGTTAATTTGATGTTTGCTTCAAGAGCATTTGTGCAGCTTGTCTTGCATTTTACACCGAATTCATTATTTCTTGCAATATCAAAATCCTTTTGTGATTCACAATTAATGATATAATCTTTATATATAGTTTTATGAATTTCATTTCCTACCTTGTGACATGAAACATCGAGTGTAAATTCTTCATAATATGCCTGCCTGGCGAGTGATAAAACTTCCTCTTGAACAAAGTCATAAAGATTGTTTTCTGTATTTTGGTGCAATAACTCTTTTTCAAGCCTGCGTGCCAAAGACTTTTTTTGTTCATCGGAGATATGATCGGTAAAATTATAATCAATAATTACATCTTTGATTTTATTTTGTACATAATTTACAAAATCAAAATAGCTATATAAAGCAGTTCCGGCGCCTATAGTGATCAAAGTAGTGCCGGCGCACATCAGTAGTTGGTCTAAAATATCTTTCAGTTTGTTTTTTAAATATAAGTCAGGCGCTGGATGATAGCAAACATTAAGGATAATTGAAGTAAGAATGATAATGATTCCAATGCTGATAATTATCATTCCGATAGATAGTATATTTCTTTCAGAATTCATTTTGACAGATGCTTTGTTTACCGTAGTTTGATTCTTTTCGGATGTTTTTCTTATATTTCTGATTTCTTTAGTTTTATCAACAGACATGACACAAAATCTCCTTTAGATGTAGTTTATCATTTATTTTGACAAAAAGCCATATGTAATAAAAGAAAATTAACTATACTTTACGTTTTTTTCTGTGCATTTAGAGTATATAGGCCACATTCACAACGAATAAACACCCTTCCGCAACATTTCGCTTTAATTATCCATACGATCGGACGAAATAAAAATCAAAGGAACAGTTTTCCACGATAGGAATGCTATAGGACAAACCATAAGGCATATCTATATGGCATACCAAGCGGTGCAGAGAGGAAAACAGGTACAAAATAAGTGAAAGGCACAGCCTTAGAATGGAGGACAGTATGATAATAAGCGGAGTGAGCGGTTCAGGCATACAGCCTGGCGCAATGGAGATGGGAGCAGAAGGACAGGCGGACGCGGTCAGTAAGGATCTGCAGAAGCAGATAGAACAACTACAGAAACAAATGAAAGAGCTTTCCGCAAATCAGGAGATGCCGATGGAGGTGAAGATGAAGAAACGACAGGAACTCCAGAAGCAGATCAGTGATCTGGAAGTACAGCTCCGCCAGCATCAGATGGAAGTCAAACGGGAAGCCGCCATGAAGAAACGCGAGGAGAAGGGTTCCATGGATGATCTGTTAGGGACAAAGAAACAAGGCAGACAGGGCGACAGCCAAGGAAGCGGAATGTCGGCAGGCAGTATGGAAGCGTTGATTTCTGCGGATACATCCATGAAGCAGGCAGGCGTGCACGGCAGTACTGCAAAGAAGATGGAAGGCAGGGCAAATGTTCTGGAAACAGAGATTCAGCTTGACAGGGGCAGAGGCGGCAGCAGCAATGCTGATTTCAAGGAAGAGGAACTCGCCCGTATCAAAGAGACCGCGCAGCAGGCGACCGCTTCCCAGATGGAATCGCTGGCACAGGCGAGCGAGGCAGCACAGAACGCAGCGGCAGCCGACAAGGACCAGAAAGCTGGCAATGCCAAGACAGGAGGCAAGGATCAGAAAGACGGCAACACCAAGGCAGCCGGCGAGGAACTGAAAGACGATGATGTCAATACAGCTAACAAAGCACAGAAAACAGCCGGTACGGAAGAAGACCAGAAACTGGCGGACGCAGTGGCGCAAAAAGACCGTGACGAAGATCAGGATGAGTCGAAACAGGGGACTTTTGACATACAAATGCCGGGTGTGCCGTTGAGCCGCGGCTATCAACCGGTGGATGTCAGGTTGTAGGATTTACCTTTTGATGTTTTTGTAGTAGGATAGAAGAAAGGCAAATGCAGGGAACATATTGCAAAGCATCGTTAGGTTTGGCGTGTCATATGAAAAGAATTTCACTAAGCAGTGCAGTATTAAAAAATATAGCATATCTGACTATGTTGACAGACCACTTTTTTGCCGTTGTATTTACAGAAATGATACAACGGCATTCTTTAGCGGGATACGGGACGGATCTGCTTAACCACTGGTATCAGGCAGGAAGGGCAGTCGGGCGGATGTCGTTCATTCTCTTCTGCTTTCTGGCGGTGGAGAGTTTTGTGCATACGCACAGCAGAAGAAACTATCTGCTCCGACTGGGAGGATTCGCATTTGTGTCGGAAGTCCCTTTTGATCTTGCTTTTTCCGGCAAAGTAATTGACCCAAATAGTCAAAATGTCTATTTTACATTATTTATCGGAATCTTTGTCTTGGCTGTGTGGGAATGGGCAGGCAAAAGTGCGCATAGGCTGAAAACGTGCGGGGATGAAAGAGGAAGAAAAAGCGGCGTGCAAGGCAGGGACATGTGCAGGATTCTCTGCATCGCTGTGTTTGAAACCTTACGGTTTGGCGTTGTGCCGCTCGGCGGCATGATAGCGTACTGTCTGCGCACAGACTACCGCTACATGGGCGTGTTTCTCATTTTTACGCTTTATCTGTTTCGTGAAAAACAAACTGCTGTGAAGATAGCGGCGGCAGGGTGTGTGATGCTTTTCGGGACATGGAGCGCGAACTGCCTGCGGTATCTGGATCTGTATTCCGCAGAATATCTGTTCCGCTTTTCGATGCGTGAGATGTACGGACTGTTTGCATTTGTTCCGATCTGCCTGTATGATGGAAGGAAGGGAAAACAGCTTCCGAAAGCTGTCTATTATGGTTTCTATCCGGTGCATCTGTTGTTGCTGCACGGCATAGCGCGGTTAATTTGATTCCGGCGAAAGGCACAGAATGAGTGCATAATTGCGATAGGATTCTGTGGAGCAGTGAAAAGAAAAACAAGGTGCGGAATGCATCGGAGTTTAAGGGAGTAAGAATAAATATATGAAGGGATATATCGCAGCCGTCTGCGGGCGGATTGCGTCGGACGTAAAAGAATACGGTATGGCGGGCGTGGTATTTATCGCGTATGCGGTCATTGTCAATCTCATTTTCCACGCATTCTGCCCGCTTGTGATTTTCAGCGGTTTTCCCTGTCCGGGGTGCGGCGTCACGCGGGCGGCAGTGTGCCTTGTAACCGGCAGATTCCGGCAGGCGTGGCAGCTTCATCCGGTAGTGTTTGCAGTAATGCTGACGGCGGTTTATTTCTGTGTGAACCGCTATCTGCTCGGAAGAAAAGCTATCGGAATCAAGTGGATGGTTGCGGCGGTATTCGTTCTTTTGGTGGGCGTATATCTCGTTCGCATGTGCCGATATTTCCCGGATAGAGCACCCTATGTCTATAACGAGGACAACATGCTTGCCCGTATGCTGCCCTTTTATTCGGAAATCCTCCATAAAGCAGGGATATTATGACATTTACTTATGACACCCATCTGCCGGACGCGCCGCAGGGCAGGACAAGTCCGCTTGCCGTGACGGGCAGACCGACTTCGGCGGATTCCGCATGTCCCCCGAAAGCAGGGACTAGGGCGGTATGAATCATATAGGTCAGCACGGCTGGCTGTAAGCCTGTCGTATAAGAGTTTACTAAGTAAAAAAGAGCGTTTTTCGACAGAATCTGTGTGGTGAGCCGGATAAAAGGAAAGATGCTTTCCTCCATTTTCCAGATCTCGCCCTTCGGTCCCCTGCCGTAGGAAGGCGGATCCATAATGATTGCGTCGTAGGTGCTGCCCCGGCGAATCTCGCGTTCCACGAATTTCACACAGTCATCCACCAGCCAGCGGATTGGCGCATCGCCAAGTCCGGATGCGGCGGCATTTTCCTTCGCCCATGTGACCATGCCTTTCGAGGCATCGACGTGCGTAACGCTTGCACCCGCCTTAGCGCATGCAAGCGTCGCGCCTCCGGTGTAAGCAAAAAGATTTAAAACCTTAACCGGTCTGCCTGCGCCCTTTATTATAGAAGAAACCCAATCCCAGTTGACTGCCTGCTCCGGAAAAAGCCCTGTGTGTTTAAAACTGAATGGTTTCAGCCGGAAGGTGAGATCTTTATAGCGAATGCTCCACTCCTCGGGCAGATCGAAAAATTCCCATTCGCCGCCGCCCTTGGCGCTCCGGTGGTAATGTCCGTTCAGATGTTTCCAGCGTTTGTCACTTTTGGCAGTATTCCAGATGACCTGCGGGTCGGGACGTACCAGAATATAAGCGCCCCAGCGTTCCAGTTTCTCCCCGGCTGAGGTATCGATCACTTCGTAGTCTTTCCAGTTGTCGGCTATCCACATTGCTTTTTGACCTTTCTCTTCTATAAATAATTAGTGTTGAGATTAAGGATATCATACTTTGCTTTTATAATCTATAAGATACTTTTTCAAAAATGCTGAAATTTTTCTGAAAAAAGTACTTGCATCTTTTGCAAACATCATATATACTAATCATTGCTGTGGCATGATAGCTATGAAGCGTGAGGTTGCTGCCTTCGTGGCAGGTTTTCCGTGGAGCGAATGTCAAGTTAGGAAACTGACGACAAGTCACTGTACAAGCAAGAATGTCCGGTACAGCCGGAAACAACGTGGTTAGTGCTTATATGATTGTTTTCATAATAGGACACACACGGGAGAGTGTACAGTCACCGCTTGTCGTACTTAGGAATGAAAAGTGCGAAAAGGAGGCGACTTTTTTTATGGCAAGTCAAGTAATGAGAATTACATTAAAGGCCTATGATCATCAGTTAGTGGATGCATCTGCCAAGAAAATCATCGAAACAGTAAAGAAGAACGGATCTCAGGTGAGCGGACCTGTACCGCTTCCCACGAAGAAAGAAGTAGTTACGATTCTCAGGGCGGTTCACAAGTACAAGGATTCCAGAGAGCAGTTCGAGCAGAGAACTCACAAGAGACTCATCGATATCATCGCACCTACACCCAAGACGGTGGATGCACTGCAGAGATTGGAGATGCCTGCAGGCGTTTATATCGATATCAAGATGAAAAACAAATAAAACCCCTACTAGGATGGTCCTAAGGGACCCGCTGTAGAACAACAGGAGGTAAAAGGAATGAAGAAAGCTATTTTAGCAACAAAAGTCGGAATGACTCAAATCTTCAGTGAAGACGGAACACTTACACCCGTTACCGTACTTCAGGCAGGACCTTGTGCAGTCACACAGGTGAAAACCGTAGAGAACGACGGTTACAGCGCTGTACAGGTTGGTTTTGTAGACAAGAAAGACAGAATTGTCAACAAAGACAAGAGTGGAAAGAAAGAAGTGATCCACAGACATGGCGTTAACAAGGCGATGAAAGGTCACTTCAATAAGGCGGGCGTATCCAGTAAGAGATATGTCAGGGAACTGAAATTAGACAACGCGGAAGAGTATACGCTCGGAAGCGAGATCAAAGCGGATATTTTTGAGGCGGGAGACAGAGTGGATGCGACTGCAATCTCCAAAGGTAAAGGATTCCAGGGCGCGATCAAGAGACATGGTCAGCACAGAGGACCTATGACCCACGGTTCTAAATTTCATCGCCATCAGGGTTCCAACGGTGCATGTTCTTCACCGAGCAGGGTGTTTAAAGGGAAAGGAATGCCGGGACATATGGGCTGCGTGAGGGTAACGGTTCAGAACCTTACAATCGTAAGGGTTGATGCGGATAAGAATCTGATTCTTGTCAAAGGCGCCGTACCGGGCCCTAGAAAAGCCTTAGTAACCATTAAAGAGACAACTAAGGTCAGTGCGAAATAGTGACATGAGTCACAGATGAAAGGAGGACCATTCAGATGGCAAACGTATCTGTTTATAATATGGAAGGTAAAGAAGTCGGCAAGATGGACTTAAACGATGCGGTATTCGGTGTCGAGATCAACGAACACTTAGTGCACATGGCTGTAGTCCAGACGCTTGCTAATAAACGTCAGGGAACACAGAAAGCAAAGACCCGTTCCGAGGTTTCCGGCGGCGGCAGAAAGCCCTGGAGACAGAAAGGAACAGGTCATGCAAGACAGGGTTCCACAAGAGCTCCCCAGTGGAAAGGCGGCGGTGTTGTATTTGCACCCGTTCCGAGAGATTACTCTTTCAAGCTGAACAAGAAAGAGAAACGGGCAGCTCTGAAATCCGTGCTGACAAGCAGGGTGCAGGACAACAAGATGATCGTTTTAGACGAGCTGAAACTTGACGAGATCAAGACAAAGAAGTTCAAAGAGGTGATGGATAACCTCAAAGTAGAGAAGGCGATGGTAGTGATCGGCGAGCAGGATCAGAACGTGATTCTCTCCGCGAGGAATCTCCCGACAATATCTACCGCAGTAGCAGAAAATATCAACGTATATGATGTCTTAAAAGGCGACACTTTGGTAATCACGAAGGATGCCGTAGCGAAGATCGAGGAGGTGTATGCATAATGGCAGCAATCCAGTATTATGATGTAATCCTCAAACCGGTTATCACAGAAAAGAGTATGGCTGGCATGAGCGAGAAGAAATATACTTTTTTGGTTCATCCCGAAGCGAACAAGACACAGATCAAAGAAGCTGTGGAGAAAATGTTTGAAGGAACGAAAGTAGCGAAAGTCAATACCATGAACTTAGACGGCAAGACCAAGAGACGCGGCATGGTATACGGCAAGACCGCCAAGACCAAGAAAGCGATCGTACAGTTGACACAGGACAGCAAGGATATTGAGATTTTTGCAGGTTTATAGAATTTAAGGAAAAGGAGATAAGATCATGGGAATTAAGACATATAACCCATATACACCTTCCAGACGTAATATGACCGGTTCTGATTTTTCTGAGATTACGAAGAAAACGCCTGAAAAGGCGCTCTGCACGTCTCTTAAGAAAAATGCAGGACGTAACAATCAGGGTAAGATCACGGTCAGACATCAAGGCGGCGGAAGCAGAAGATTATACAGAAACATTGATTTTAAGAGGAATAAGGACGGTATTGCCGCTAAGGTAATCGGTATCGAGTATGATCCGAACAGAACGGCAAACATCGCGCTGATTTGTTATGAAGATGGTCAGAAAGCATATATCCTTGCTCCGGAAGGACTGACAGACGGCATGAAGGTTATGAACGGACCTGAAGCGGAAGTCAGATTGGGCAACTGCTTGCCTTTATCTGCGATTCCGGTAGGTACTTTGATTCATAATATTGAGCTGTATCCGGGCAAGGGCGGACAGCTGGTTCGTTCTGCAGGCAACAGCGCACAGCTTATGGCGAAAGAAGGGAAATATGCAACATTGAGACTTCCTTCGGGCGAAATGCGAATGGTTCCGCTTGTATGCCGCGCAACGGTAGGTACAGTCGGCAATGTAGATCACAACTTGATTAAGATCGGTAAAGCCGGTCGTAAGCGTCATATGGGCATTCGTCCTACGGTTCGCGGTTCCGTTATGAACCCCAACGACCATCCGCACGGCGGTGGTGAAGGCAGAGCGCCGATCGGTCGTCCCGGTCCGAGCACACCTTGGGGTAAACCTGCACTCGGCTTGAAGACGCGTAAGAAGAAGAAAGCATCGAACAAGCTGATCGTAAGAAGAAGAGATGGCAGAGCGATTAAATAGGAGGAGATATCATGGCTAGATCACTGAAAAAAGGACCATTTGCAGATGCGAGCTTATTGAAGAAAGTAGATGCTATGAATGCGTCAGGACAGAAACAGGTTATTAAGACCTGGTCCCGCCGCTCTACGATTTTCCCTTCTTTCGTGGGACACACATTTGCGGTTCATGATGGAAGAAAGCACGTACCGGTATATGTTACGGAAGATATGGTTGGACACAAACTCGGCGAGTTCGTAGCGACCAGAACTTATAGAGGACATGATAAGGACGAGAGAAAGTCCAAAGTTCGCTAATTTGAAA
>JAMPGN010000045.1:11304-17590 GCA_023663915.1 Eubacterium sp.
CCACCCCTCAAGATTGAGGGGCAGGGGAGTTGAATAGGCGAAGCCTATTTTTTATGTAATAGGAAATTCCTACGCTTACATCGAGTTTGCGAAGCGAACTCGCAAAGTTAATCGCGAAGCGATTTACTTTTTTTATATAATAGGAAATTCCTACGCTTACTTCGAGTTTGCGAAGCGAACTCGCAAACGAGCGAAGCTCGTTTTTTTCTTGTGCGATCTTGCTCCTATAGGGGAATCTTGTTTTACGATTCACGGGGTATCCGATCGGGCGCTTGTCATTGACACGGACTCCTATAATTTATGGAACGCGGGACAGCGTTTTTCAAAGGTCGTGTAGTAGCGGAAACCGCAGCTTTTCAATATGTCTGCTGCCCGGTCGAAGGCGTAGGCGATCTGTTCCGGTGTATGCGCGTCGGAACCGACCGTGAGGATCTCGCCGCCGAGCGCGCGGTAACGCTTTAGCACGCCGATGCAGGGATTAGCATCTTGGAGACCCTTGGCGAGCCCCGCTGTGTTAAGCTCGATGCCTTTTCCCATGGAAATGATCTGCGCAAGGATCTGGTCGAAGATGTCGCGGTATGCCTCATAGCTGTAACCCTTGTCTTTGTGCGGACCGTAGCGCACCACATAGTCCAAGTGCCCGTACACGTCGAAGTCATCGTATGCGTGCAGGTTTTCCAGAATGGATGCAAAATATTCCAGATACGCTTCGTACTGCGTCCTGCCCTCGTAGAAAGCGGGATAATAAGGATCTTGACCATGACACAGATGGGAGGAAGCGATAATGAAATCGTAGTCGTGCGCCTTGGCGAAAGCGGCGTTTCTATGGGATAAATGGGGCTGCATGCCGAGTTCCACACCGAATCGGAGGGCGATCTGTCCAGCATATTTCTCCTTGAGTCTCAGGAAATCATACAGATAGGCGTCCGGATTTAATTCAAATCTCCCGGCAGGATCCTGTTTCGTGACAGGAAAGTCGAAATCGTTGTGCTCCGTGAAGCACATGTGCGTTAAGCCTGCCCCGATTCCCGTCCGGATCATCTCTTCCATGGGCGTATCGGAATCGCCGGAGAAAGAGGAATGTAAGTGATAATCGGCTGTGATTGGCATGGGGGTTCTCCCTTCGGGTGCGTTATTTTCCGTGCGTTTGCTTCATCATGGGTCTAGTATAGTAGATTGGAAGGAAAAATACAATAATCTGATTTTACATAAGTTCAGAATAGAGTGTGTCAAGATATATTAGACTTTGCACCTTAATTATGGTATACTAGATTCAAGCAGATAATAGTGGGCAACAATCGGGAGGTGACAGGATGCCAAGTGGTGCAGATATTATTAGAGATTCCATAAATGAGTTTTCAAGGCTGCAAAATTGGATGCTTGCTATAAAAAATACGAATCCGGAGACTTATAATTCCATGCTTGACCGCTACAATGAATTAAAAGTTACTTTAAATTCATTAGGTGTCAATCTTACAAAGTTAGATAAGATAAACGAGTAACTTAATAGTAAGCAGATCGGGGCGCAAGTCTATTATATATAGCTTACGCCTTGTTTTGAATTATTTTCGATTTACATCTTGAATTTTTGGGACAAATTGGGTAAAATAAATTTGCTGACTAAATTTTACCAATTCTGTGTGTATGCTATGCGCAAGGAGGGGTAAAATTATATAAAAAACATTATTTAGGAGGGACTAAAAATGGCAGTAAGAGTAGCAATTAATGGTTTTGGCCGTATCGGTCGTCTCGCATTCAGACAGATGTTTGGTGCAGAAGGATATGAAGTAGTAGCGATCAATGATTTAACAAGCCCGAAGATGTTGGCACACTTGTTAAAATATGATTCTTCTCAGGGTAAATATGCTCTGGCTGATACGGTATCCGCTGGCGAAGATACAATCACAGTTGATGGCAAGACACTTAAGATCTACAAAGAGCCCGATGCAAACAACTGCCCTTGGGGTGAATTGAATGTTGACGTTGTATTAGAGTGCTCCGGCTTCTATACAAGCAAAGCGAAAGCACAGGCACATATCAATGCCGGCGCTAGAAAAGTTGTTATTTCTGCTCCTGCAGGTAACGACCTTCCTACAATCGTTTACAATGTAAACCATGAGACACTGAAGCCTACGGATACTATCATTTCCGCAGCTTCCTGCACGACTAACTGCTTGGCTCCTATGGCGAAAGCGCTGAATGATCTGGCAGGCATCAAGTCTGGTATCATGAGCACGATCCACGCTTACACAGGCGACCAGATGATCCTTGACGGTCCTCAGAGAAAGGGCGATTTAAGAAGATCCCGCGCAGGCGCAGTCAACATCGTTCCGAACAGCACAGGCGCAGCGAAAGCAATCGGTCTGGTTATCCCTGAGCTGAACGGCAAGCTGATCGGTTCTGCACAGCGTGTTCCGACCCCGACAGGTTCTACCACGATTCTGGTAGCGACTGTTGAGAAGTCCGTAACCAAGGAAGAGATCAATGCAGCGATGAAGGCGGCAGCTACAGAGTCCTTTGGATACAATGAAGATGAGATCGTATCTTCCGATATCGTGGGAAGCACATATGGTTCTATCTTCGACGCTACACAGACAATGGTTGGCGCGGACAATCTGGTACAGGTTGTTTCTTGGTATGATAACGAGAACAGCTACACTTCTCAGATGGTTCGTACAATCAAGTACTTCTCGGAGTTGGCATAGAAGTAAATTCCTAGCGGAATTAACTTCACGAGATTTGCTTCGCAAACTCGGCGGAAGGCGGGAAGAAAATTTTCGTCTACGGGATTTGCTTGGCGGTAGACTCGGTATATAACGAATCGTATAAGAAATGCAATGGATAGAGGCTCGGCCGTTGGGCCGGGTCTCTTTTTCATCTATAGGAAATCCCTATGCTTATTTCGAGTTCGCGAAGCGAGCTTGCTCGTTTTTTTAAAAATAATCAAATTTAGGAGGAAATGAAAATGGCATTAAATAAGAAAACGGTAGATGACATTAATGTGAAAGGCAAACGCGTTCTCGTAAGATGCGACTTTAACGTACCTTTGAAGGAAGGCAAGATCACAGACGAGACACGTATCGTTGCGGCGCTGCCTACGATCAATAAGCTGATCGCCGACGGCGGCAAAGTGATTCTCTGTTCCCACCTTGGCAAAGTGAAGAATGGTCCGAACGAGGGCGAGTCTCTGGCACCTGTAGCGGAGAGACTTTCTGAGAAATTAGGCAAACCTGTTAATTTCGTAGCAGACTATAACGTAACCGGTGAGGCGGCGACAGCGGCGGTAGCGGCGATGAACGAGGGCGACGTCGTGCTTCTGCAGAATACCCGTTTCCGTGGCAAAGAGGAGACCAAACCCGCAGACGCAGGAGAGGCATTTGCGAAGGAACTGGCTGATCTGGCTGATGTGTATGTATGCGATGCTTTCGGTTCTGCACACAGGGCGCATGCATCCGTGGCGGTTGTTACCAAGTATATTTCCGAAAAAGGCGGCGAGAACGCAGTTGGTTACTTAATGCAGAAAGAGATCGACTTCTTAGGCAATGCGGTGGAGAATCCGGTAAGACCTTTCGTAGCGATCCTCGGCGGCGCGAAGGTGGCGGATAAGCTGAATGTGATCAACAATCTGCTGGAGAAGTGCGACACGCTGATCATCGGCGGCGGTATGGCGTTTACGTTCCTGAAGGCACAGGGAATGGAGATCGGTAACTCCCTAGTAGACGACGAGAAGCTGGATTACTGTAAAGAGATGATGGCGAAGGCTGAGAAGCTCGGCAAGAAACTGCTGCTTCCTGTTGATACGACAATCGCGGCATCTTTCCCGAATCCGATCGATGCAGAGATCGAAGTGGAAGTCGTAGATGTTGACAAGATTCCGGCTGACAAAGAGGGTCTTGATATCGGTACCAAGACGGCGGAGCTGTATGCTGATGCTGTGAAGTCTGCGAAGACCGTCGTATGGAACGGACCGATGGGCGTATTCGAGAACCCGATCCTTGCAAAAGGTACGATCGCAGTCGCGAAATCTCTGGCTGAGACTTCCGCAACAACGATCATCGGCGGCGGCGACAGTGCGGCGGCGGTGAATCAGTTAGGCTTTGCAGATAAGATGAGCCACATTTCCACAGGCGGCGGCGCATCCCTTGAGTTCTTAGAGGGTAAGGAACTGCCCGGCGTAGTGGCGGCGGACGACAAATAAACGGCCTGCAGGATCGGATAGAGCATGGTTAAGCCGAAGGGCATCTCGGCTTAACCGCGCGTGTTTGACTGCGATAATGATTCTTTCTGTTTCCTGTAAAAGCTTGCAAATATTGGTTTTGCAAGAGTCGGGAACAGAGATTGGTTAATCGTTTACTATTATAGCTGTTTGCATAAAGAAAGACAGAGAAAATCATAAGGAGACAATAGAAATGGCAAGAAAGAAAATCGTAGCCGGTAACTGGAAAATGAACATGACTCCCAGCGAGGCGGTAAAATTATGTGATGAGTTAAAAGACTTAGTGAAATCCGACGATGTAGACGTGGTATACTGCGTGCCTGCGATCGATATCGTACCGGTCGTAGAAGCCGTGAAAGGCACGAACGTAGAAGTGGGCGCAGAGAATATGTACTTCGAGGAGAAGGGCGCGTACACAGGCGAGATCTCCGCGGCTATGATCAAGGATGCGGGCGCGAAGTATGTGATCATCGGACATTCCGAGAGACGTGATTACTTCAAAGAGGATGACGTTCTGCTGAACAAGAAAGTGAAGAAGGCTTTTGAGGCAGGTCTTACACCGATCCTTTGCTGCGGCGAGACATTAGAGCAGAGAGAGATGGGCGTTACCATGGACTGGATCAGACTGCAGATCAAATCCGACCTCACAGGGATCACGGCGGATCAGGTGAAGAGCATGGTAATCGCATACGAGCCGATCTGGGCGATCGGCACCGGCAAGACGGCGACCACAGAGCAGGCGGAAGAAGTATGTAAAGGGATCCGTGAGTGCATCGCCGAGATCTACGACGCAGCGACAGCAGACGCAGTTCGTATCCAGTACGGCGGTTCCGTCAATGCAGGCAACGCAGCGGAGCTGTTCGGACAGCCCGATATCGACGGCGGTCTGGTAGGCGGCGCGTCTTTGAAGGCTGATTTTGGGAAGATTGTGAACTATAAATAATCAGTTTTTCACAAAAATCTGATAGTTAAAAAGTGCAGTAAAACAGGGGTATCAAGGAATGTAAAATTCTTTGATATCCCTTTTTTGTACCTTAGTGATTGACTAAATATCATAAATTGAAAACATGAATATGATGATGAATGGAAAGTATAATTGATTATAATTTAGTGGGAGCGATAGTTCTATCTTTCAACAGTGTTTTAGTTTTTGGTGGATAAAGTTGTGAAAACCATACAAAGTTTACAAATTAGGCATTCTTAGCGGCACATAGGTCTGAAAGAAACATTGTTCTCTTGTGTTTTAAGGGGATTTATGCATTTGGGAGTGGGAAAATCTCTGTTTTGTGGTTCTTTGACCCAAAAGTATAGGAGCTTCGTTAAGCAGTGTATGAGTAAAAAGATAATGGGAAAATGATAAGGGCTGTAGGAGGGGATCCTTTTTGGTTGTTTTGTGTTTTTCATTCCCAGAAAATAATTGTTTCGTGCCAGTCGACAAAACAGGAAATTTTCTGTGATTTAATGCTTTGAGTTCGAATGAATGATGGTTACAAATCAGACCAGATGTGCTATGATAATAGTAAAGCGATGTGCCAAAGGAGAAAAGAAGCATGAGAAAAATGAAGATTTATCTGGATACTTCTGTTATAAGTTATCTGCAACAGGAAGATGTTCCAGAACGCATGAAGGAAACACTGGATCTCTGGAAGCAGTTTGAAGAGGGGAAGTATGATATTTATCTATCGCAGGTAACGCTTGATGAAGTGGGCGAATGCCAAGAGCCAAAGAAAACAGTGCTTTACGAATATCTGAGCAGAATCCAATATACAAAATTGGAAATTACAGATGAGGTTCTTCAGGTTGCTAACCAGATTGTAGAAATGGGTATCCTGTCACCTAAAAGTATAGATGACTGCCAGCATATAGCAACTGCTGTCGTGCATGGCTGTGATTGCATAATTTCTTGGAATTTTAAGCATATTGTAAATATAAAAACAATTAAAGGCATTAGGGCAATTACACATCTTGAAAGTTATAAGGATATTGATATTATGAACCCATCTGTACTATTGGGAGGTGAGGAATAATGGCACATACATTGGAAATTAGTCCGAATTTTACGATTGAAGA
>JAMPGN010000045.1:17690-22779 GCA_023663915.1 Eubacterium sp.
TCTGCCTTGGCGCTTTTGGTGGAAAGCGCCGCCAGAAATGCGGCATTTTGTGTGGGTGTGGTCTCACCGCTCATGATTTCATTCATCACGGTGTATGCCTCGTCATAGGTGAGGTCGCCTTTGTTTACGATTTTAACGATTGCATCTTTGATCATGTTATCATCCTCCTGATATATTTTTTGCTATAGAAATATTCCTAAATGTTCTTTGCTGACTGATTGTGTCTAAATACCATGTATAAAGTTTCGCAGTATCGTTTTGCCGTCCGGAGTCATAATGGATTCGGGATGAAACTGTACTCCATAAATAGGGTATTCCCGGTGTTGAACCGCCATGACTTCTCCTTCCGTAGTGACTGCGGTGACTTTCAGTTCTTCCGGGATCGTATCTGCGGCTGCCGCGAGGGAATGATAGCGAGCAACCGGGGCAGTTTCCGGACAGCCGATAAATAATGGGCAGTCCATGTCAAATTTGACATCCGACTGTTTTCCGTGCATCAGTTCTCTGGCATAGGTGACGGTTGCGCCGAATGCCGCGCAGATCGCTTGATGTCCGAGGCATACGCCAAGGGTGGGAATGTCTTTGCCGAGTGTCCGGGCGGCTTCTATAAGGATGCCGGCATTTTCCGGTCTTCCCGGACCGGGGGAAAGAATGATACGGTCGGGTTTCAATGCACGGATTTCTGCTATCGTCATTTCATCGTTGCGGATGACTTTGATATCGGGGTCGATCTCGCCGATGAGCTGATAGAGATTGTAGGAAAAGCTGTCATAATTATCAATCAGTAAAATCATTGATCCACCTCCTCTGCAAGCGTCAGGGCGTTGACCACCGCTTTTGCCTTGTTGATACACTCCTCGTATTCCTTTTCGGGGATCGAGTCCGCCACGATACCGGCGCCGCTCCGGATAAATACTTTGCCGTTTTTCTTATAAGCGATGCGGATGGCGATGCAGGTGTCCATATTGCCTGTAAAATCAATGTATCCAATGGCGCCGCCATAAATTCCCCGTTTGTTGTTTTCCAGTTCTCCGATCAACTGACAGGCGCGGATTTTCGGGGCGCCGGAAAGTGTTCCTGCGGGCAGAACTGCTTCGATCGCATTAAGCGCGTCAAAATCTTTGCGAATTTCCCCTCTGACCGTGGAACCAATGTGCATGACGTGAGAATAACGCTCGATAGAGTGTAGCTTCTCGACTTGTACTGTGCCGAATTTACTGATTTTGCCAAGGTCATTTCTTCCCAGATCCACCAGCATATTGTGCTCGGCAAGTTCTTTTTTGTCGGCGAGAAGTTCGGCTTCGAGTGCACGGTCTTCTTCATCGTTCTTACCTCGCGGGCGCGTTCCGGCAAGGGGGAAGGTGTGCAGGATACCGTTCTCCAATTTGACGAGAGTCTCCGGCGATGCTCCTGCCACTTCCACGTCTGTTCCGGAAAAGTAGAACATATACGGTGATGGATTGATGGTGCGGAGTACCCGGTAAGTGTTAAAAAGACTTCCCTCAAAAGGTGCACTCAAGCGGTTGGAGAGCACGATCTGAAAAATGTCGCCCTCCCGAATATGATATTTTGCTTTTTCTACCATGTCACAGTAACGGACTTTGTCAAAAAGCGGTGTGACCTCGCCTAAAAGCCGTCCGGCTGGTTCGCTTTTCTTACTGCCATTATGGAGCAGGTCGCAGAGCTGCTTCAGTTCCATGACCGCCTTGTTGTATCCAACTTCGACGTCTTCCAAGGGCATATTGACGATCAGAATAATCTTCTGGCGGAAGTTGTCGAAGGCGATGACTTTATCGAAGAGCATCAAGTCAACATCTTTAAAAGATTCCGTGTCCTGAACTTTGGTTTTGACGGTCGGTTCACGGTAGCCGAGATAGTCATAGGCGAAGTATCCGACTAATCCACCTGTAAAAGAGGGGAGATAGTCGAAACGCGGGCTTTTGTAATCGGAGAGGATCTGGCGTAAGAACGCTGACGGATCATCGGTCTTAAAGTGGATGTTTCCGGCTTTCATTTCACCGTCTATGCAGGTGATTTCGAGTTTGGGGTCGAAGCCTAGGAAAGTGTAGCGTCCCCATTTTTCTTTCTCTGCGACGGATTCTAGCATGTAGCAGTGAGTCGATACGTTTTTTAGGATGCGCATGGCTTCGATCGGGGTGCATATATCGGACAGGATCTCGCAACTAACGGGGAGTACTTTGTAGGTGTTTGTAGCAGCAATTTGTTGGACGGTGTTTAAGTTGGGTAAGAATTTCATAATAGTCTACCTCCAATGGAATGGGTTTCTGTGAGTGGGGGTGAATCAGCAGACTCGGAATGCGGAGCATTCCGAGTTCGCGTTGCTCGTCATAAGGCATATAAATCATGCTTACATGCGAGCATGACGCCTGATTTATATACCTTCTGACTCTGCTGATTCGCGCAAAAAAGTCCCTGACAGAATCGGCTCTGTCAAGGACGAATAAACATTACATTATCCGCGGTGCCACCTTGATTCACGGAATATCCGTGCGCTTGGCGGAATACTAACATATTCCCGGCAACTGACGTATGCCTTCACGTTGCAGAATACTTTGCGGTAAACGCATTTGACTGCACCCTCAGCGGTCCATTTGACAACTTGTTTCTTACCCGCATCTCAGCCCCACGGGTTCTCTGTATAGGCATCATTGCCGTTATCTCCGCTTCAACGGTTTAGCTTATGAAACTGTTGTTATCCTATCATGTCATCTGGCAGATGTCAATATAGCGGGTGAAAAATTTTTTATGATTTTTAGATGGTTATGCTGTAAAAGTAGTACCTCATGATATAGAATGATAAGAAGAAATGATGACGGCGTTGGAGAAGCAAGCGGAAATATAAGGAGCATTCATAATGGACAAACAAACCTATTTTTTACTAGAAAACTACATGCTTTTATGTATGGACGACAGTGCGCATGACAAGGAGCATGTGTACCGCGTATTGTATCAGGCTCTGGAGATTGCGCAGACAGAAAATAATGTGGACTATGATGTTCTGATTGCCGCATGTCTGCTACATGATATCGGGCGTAAGGAGCAGTTTGAGAATCCCTCGTTGTGCCATGCGGCGGTTGGAAGTGAGAAAGCATATTGCTTTTTGACAGAACATGGATTTGAGGCAGAATATGCCGAACAAGTAAAACAGTGCATCGGGACGCACAGATACAGAAAAACCGACCTGCCGCAAAGTCTTGAGGCAAAAATCCTGTTTGATGCGGATAAACTGGATGTGACCGGAGCGATCGGGATGGCAAGAACGTTGATTTATAAAGGTATCGTGTCAGAACCATTGTATTCGATTTTGCCCGACGGAACAGTCCTGGACGGAGAAAAGGATGCCACGCCATCCTTTTTTCAAGAATACAAATATAAACTGGAAGGGCTGTATGACCGTTTCTATACTGCCAGAGCGACCGACATTGCGCAGGGAAGGCAGCAGGCGGCAGTTGATTTTTATAATAGTTTATATCAGGAGGTCGAGATGTCTTATCGCGGTGGGAGAAATGAACTCACTAGATTACTCCGTTGATTGCATTCCTCGACGAAACCAGAAAGAGTGCAACCAGCGCAAAGAATAGTTGCTTTACGAGGTGGTTGGCGGTATAATGTATTTAATATTAACAAAGTCTTAGCGAGTTTATATGCTGACAGACTGTGCCACGATAAGGAGGTATGCACATGCAGGAAATGATTAAGATTAGTTCTAAGGATCACCCGAACATTGAATTGAAAGCAATCCCCGGACATTTTGTAACACCGAGTTCCCATATCAATTACTTTTTGGATATGACGAACTTAAAGACGCGTTTAAGCGAAGCGTCCATGACAGCGAAGGAATTGAGCAGCCAGATCGTGGCATCGATGGTGGTTGATACGATCGTATGCATAGACGGTTCTGAGATCATCGGGGCTTTCCTGGCGGAAGAGCTGACGAGAGCCGGAATTTATTCCAGAAACGCACATCAGACGATCTATATTGTAACACCGGAATACTCGGCAGTCGGACAGATGTTGTTCAGAGACAATTATCTGCCGATGATTAAGGACAAGAACGTACTGCTTCTGTTAGCGACTGCAACGACAGGTAAGACCGTCACCAAGGCAGTACAGACACTTACTTATTATGGGGCGACCATAAGCGGGGTCAGTGCGGTATTCAGTGCAGCAAACAGCGTCATGGGGATTCCGATCAATTCCCTGTTCACGACAGCAGATATTCCGGATTACAGAACATACAGTTCCGAAGACTGCGCTCTGTGCAAGGAACAGAAGCCGATTGACGCGTTTGCCAATGCGTTCGGGTATTCCAAGATCAGCTAGAGGAGCGCTGGATACAGGTGATAACGGTAAAGTTCTATGAGGAAGCGGCAGATGAGCTGCTTAAGTTTGCGGTGATCGCTGCGGTGCATGAAGGTAAGTGGGTGTTTTGTAAACATAAAGACAGGAACACGCTTGAAGCGCCGGGCGGTCACAGAGAATCCGGAGAACGGATAGACGACACGGCGAGAAGAGAACTCTATGAAGAGACCGGCGCGATCGAGTATGATATTAGACCTGTCTGTGTATACTCTGTGGTACGACAGGAAGAATCCGGAGAAGAGGAAACATTCGGGATGCTCTACTATGCAGACATCAAGGCATTTGAAGGGGAGCTTCATTATGAGATTGAAAAGACCGTGTTCATGAAGGAGCTGCCTGATAATTGGACTTATCCGGAGATTCAGCCGAAATTGCTGGAGAAGGTAGAATGTTGTAACTGAACTGTAGTTGACGCTTGCAAGTCTGGTTTCGTACAACTGAAAAGTACATAAGAATCCCCAAAGAGTAGCCGCTCTTTGGGGATTCGCTTTGGTTTACAATAGAAATCATCGATTCTTTGTCTGTCTGCTAACGCTGCTATAGCATAGGAGATAGTTAATTTCAAGTATGTTTACAATTTTTTCTCAATCCATGGATTCCCCTCGAATGCTTCTTCGATAAGGAAATCTGCTCTATAAATCCATTATTTCTTAAAATATCCCATTTTACGAAAAAAATCATCCTTCCTTTTTGTGAAACCTATTGT
>JAMPGN010000046.1 GCA_023663915.1 Eubacterium sp.
TGTTTCATGAGAGATTTAGATATCGACATGTTTTATGATAAGGAGAAAAAGGAGTATCACTGCATACGCTGTCAGTATGTAGGATCGGAAGAGGACGTGCTGGAGAAAAACGAGCTGGTGCGTTTCCGTTATAAAGATGCGATGAAGAGATTTACGAAGTTCGATTTTGACTAAAACATGAAGTTATACTAAAGCTGCAAAATACGCAGCTTAAGTATAACTAAATCATGTTTGGAAGAATGGCGCTTGTAGCGGGCATTCTTCCGGCAGGGAAGGGTGGATTATGAGTATGAAATTCTACAAGGGTGCGGACATATCCTCGATATTGGAGGTGGAGCGGCTTGGCGGGAAATTTTATGACAAGGGCGTTCAGAAAGATGTTTTTGATATTTTACAAAGTTACGGTTTCAATGCGGTCCGCCTCAGATTGTGGAACGACCCTTATACGGAGGACGGCAAGCCATATGGGGCGGGGACGAATGATCTGTCTGTCACGATTGAGTTGGCGAAGCGCGCCAAGGCTCATGGGATGGATGTACTGTTGAATTTTCAGTACAGTGATTTCTGGGCCGATCCGGGCAAACAGAGAGTGCCCAAGGCGTGGCGCGGCATGGATGCAGATCAGTTGACCGAGGCGGTCTATACCTACACCAAAGATATATTGCTTGCCATGAAAGAGGCGGAAACTTATCCGCAACTTGTTCAGGTTGGCAATGAACTGACCAACGGTACATTATGGCCTCTTGGACAGATGCCGAACTATGATAATCTGGCGCGTTTTGTCAGTGCGGGTATCCGTGGTGTGAGAGCGGTGGATGCGCATATGCCGGTCATCCTTCATCTGGATAATGGCGGAAACGCTGCGATGTACAGGGATTGGTTCGATCACTATATGGAGAGGGGAGAGGATTTCCAGATCATCGGGTTGTCTTATTACCCGTTCTGGCATGGCACGTTGGAAGACCTTAAGAATAACATGAATGATCTGGCGGTGCGTTATGGTAAGGAACTGATGCTTGTGGAAGTTTCTACGGGATTTACCATGGAAGACTATGCCGAATATGAAAAGTTAGCGCCCGACGAGCGCAAGGGGTATGCCACGAAACCGGATATTGTTGAGAATATCCAGTTTCCCATGACCAAAGAGGGGCAAAAAGATTTTATGGCGGCAGTGTTTGAGATCATTGAACAGATACCGGATCATAAATGCAGCGGGTTTTTCTATTGGGAGCCGGCATGGATTCCGGTGCCCGGTTCGGGATGGGCGAATGAAGAGGCGCTTAAATATATAGAAGAAAAGGGTCCCGGCGGCAATGAGTGGGCGAACCAAGCACTTTTTGACTATAATGGTCAATCGCTGCCCGCGTTGGAAACCATACGGGATTACAGTCCTTCGTGGAGGACGGGAGAATAGCGTGAGAAGTATTTTGAGAAAAGTTTTAGCCGACGGCATCCGCAGTGGATTTCCGAACGATCAACTGAGGGCGCAGCAATGTCCGGCTGATCGGGACATGCCGGATCAGGGAATTGAGGGAATAGAATCCGCACATGCCAAGTTCCAGCCGATCCTGGCGGATCGTGGTAAGGGGTGGCGTGAGTTTCGATGAGATCGGAAGATCGTCAAAACCGATGACGCTGACATCTTCCGGCACACGGCAGCCGCGCAGCCTGCATTCGTTCAGCACACCGGATGCCATGAGGTCGTTACAGCACAGGATCGCGGTAATCCCCATGGAAAGCAGAGCGCTCACATGGTCTTTGGCGGCATCTGCCACATAATAGCCGTAGGGCATGGTGGCATCGCTGAAAGGCAGGTTGTGAGCAGTCATACTATCGATATATGCCTGCCGACGCTGCTCGGAAATCATGGAATTGCGGGAGCCGTTAATGAGGGCGATGCGGCGGTGGCCAAGATTCATCAGATGCACGATAGCATCATCAATCCCCTCGAAACTGTCGGTGCCGATATAGCTGACGGCAGGGTTTTTCTTAATATAGTTGTCCAGGAGAACGGTAGGAATGTTGGTGGCATGAAACTGTGTCATCCAGTCATCCTGGAGGGCATAACCCACGATAAAAGAGCCGACATAGCCATTTTTCAGCATATAGGTATCATATTTTTCCGTAGATTGAAAAAGCGGCGTAACAGGAGTTACCGTGACATCGTAATTTTCACGGTAAGCTGACTGGCGGAATCCGAGAATGATATCGTAGCCGAACTGCTCAGGGCTTTCGTAATCCATATTTTCTATAAAAATGCAGAGCTTTCTCCGGTCTTTGCCCCGCATCTGCTTGGTAGTGTAGCCTAACTCCACGGCGGTGTCCAATACGGACTGGCGCAGAGACTCACTGATATCGCTGGCACCGTTTAACCCTTTTGATACGGTGCTGACGGATATGCCTAGCTGGTTGGCGATGTCTTTGATGGTAGCCATATATATCACCTCAATACATTAGTATGTTAAGAATAGAAGAAAAAAAAAAAGAATGCAAGATGTGTTTTGAAAGTTTGCGAAAATTTTCGCAAATTTGTTGAAAAGTGACAAATAAGATAGATAGAATCCGTGCAAAATGGAAAAATCAGATACGGAAAAAGATTTCTGTATTGACAAAATGTATAATGTAGTGCTAGATTTATCTCAGATACGAAAATTTACGAAAGTTTACGAAGGTTTACCAAAAAGATTCAAGTTTTTTCGTTGATGGGGGTCGGAGTTGTGAAAGTCAAAACATTAACAAGAGGGGCGGGGATATTATTACCGATTTCCAGCCTGCCGTCCATATATGGAATAGGAACCTTTGGGAATGCGGCTTTCAAATTTATAGACTTGCTGGCGGATTTAAAACAGAAATACTGGCAGATACTGCCGATGGGACCGCTTACGGTGGGAGACAGTCCATTCCAGTCTATTTCGCTTTTTGCAGGCAATCCATATTATATTGATCTGGAAGCTTTGATCGAAGAAGGATTGCTGTTACGGGAAGAAGTGGACGCATATTGCTGGGGTGCAAGTGACGGAAGCATAGATTATCCGATATTGTATCGAAATCGCTATACCGTTTTACAGTCAGCGTTTGAACGGTTTGACTGTGAGAACGCTCTGTACATAGAATTTTGTGATAACAACAACACATGGCTGGAAGATTACAGCCTTTATATGGCACTCAAGTATTATTTAAAAGACAGTGCATGGTACGAGTGGGAAGATACGCTTCGGGAAAGACAGGAGGAGACGCTTGCGCAGTATCGCGATAGACTGTCACACCAGATTGACTTCTGGAAATTTTGTCAGTATGAATTTTACCGGCAATGGGATGCATTGAAAGTATACGCGGGCAAAAAGGGGATTCAGATCATCGGTGACGTGCCTTTTTATGTCGCGTATGACAGCGTGGACGTGTGGGTGCACCAGGATTTGTTTCTGTTGGATGCAAAAGGAAGTATGCTCCGCGTAGCGGCCTGCCCGCCGGACGATTTTTCGGGAAGTGGTCAGATCTGGGGAAATCCGATTTATGACTGGGAAGCTATGGAAGCGGACGGGTTTGCATGGTGGAAAGCAAGAATTAAGCAGCAGGCATCCTTGTTTGATATCATCAAAATCGACCATTTCCTTGGAGCGGTCAAATATTTCAGTATCGAGACGGGAAAGACGGATATCCGCGAAGGAAGATGGTTGAAAGGACCGGGCAGGAAATTTGCCGATGCGGTTGAGGAGGCTGCAGGGAATAAGAAAATTATTGCGGAGAACATGGGAACTGTGCTTCCGGGGGTCAATAAATTAATTAGGAAGATGGGTTGGCCGGACATGAAAGTACTGCTTTTTGCCTTCGATGGCAAGGCGGATAACGAATATCTTCCGCACAACTACACGGATACCAACACGGTGCTGTATGCGGGGACACATGATAATGACACGATTGTCGGGTATTATCGGAATCGAACGGATTACGAACTCGCTTATATGTATGCCTATTTAAATATAGAAAGCAAAGAACAGATATCGGATGCCATGATCCGGACGGCATATGCCAGCATAGCGGATGTGGTGATTTTACAGATGCAGGATATCTTACAGCTTGGCAGCGAGGCAAGAATGAACTGCCCTGCTACAATCGGGGTGAACTGGCGCTGGCGTTTCTCAGACGAATTGCTTCCGGAAGAGCGTAGAAACTGGATTCGCACGCAGACAGCGTTGTACCGCAGGTAGTAATTGCTGCGATTATACGGATAAAGGAAAGCGTTGCATTTTCTGAGAGGGCAAGATGCGTCGGCGCAAGAAAGGGCTAGCCCTTTCTCTATATTCTATTTTATAGAATATAAAAACCCTGATTGATTTCATTTGGTATAAGGCGTGGCAGCACGTTTTATATAGAAACCAGAAAAATGGTAACACTAAGATTTAGCAGGGCATGACCCTAGGCTAAATCGGAAAGAGAGGAAAAACATTATGAAGAAAAAAGTTTTGGCATCATTACTGGCGACAGCAATGGTAGCCGGCTGTCTTGCAGGATGTGGCGGCTCTGGTGATGGGGCAGCAAGCACTCCGGCGGCAGAAGAAGCAGCTCCGGCAGCAGAAGAGGCTCCAGCAGCAGAGGAAGCACCGGCAGAGGAAGCACCCGCGGCAGATGCATCCGGTAGTCCGATTGATACTCTGATTGCAAACACAACCGGCACGGTTACATTGACGGTGTGGGCATCTGAGGAAGATCAGGATCTAACAAGCCAACTGCTTGAGAATTTCAAGGCGGCATATCCGGATGTAACATTTGACATCACATTGGGCGCTGAGTCCGAGTCCACAGCAAAAGATACGATCCTGACAGACGTTGAGGCGGCGGCAGACGTATTCGCATTTGCAGACGACCAGATCAACGAGCTTGTACAGGCAGGCGCACTTCAGGAAGTAGCGGCTCACTACACATTTGACGTAGCGGCAGATAATGTTAGCGGTGCAGTTGAGGCGGCTACGGTAGACGGCAAGTTATATGCGTATCCGATGACAGCAGATAACGGTTACTTTATGTTCTATGATGCTTCCGTATTTACAGAGGATGATGTAAAGTCCTTAGATAAGATGGTTGAAGTTGCAGAGGCAGCGGGCAAGAAGGTTGCTATGGATATCTCCAACGGCTGGTATATTTACGCATTCTTCCAGGGCGCAGGTTTAGAGTTGACCTTAAATGATGACGGCATGACCAATACATGCGCATGGAATGCGGCAGGCGGTACCGACGTAGCACAGGAGATCATCGATCTGACTGCTTCTAACGTATTCGTAGATATGAGTGACGAGGATATGGCTACTCAGATCGCGGAAGGAAACGTGGTTGCATGTGTAAACGGTACATGGAGAGCAGAGACGGCACAGGAAGCATGGGGAGACAACTATGCGGCTTGCAAACTTCCGACGTTCAATGTAGCGGGCAAAGAGTGCCAGATGTCTTCTTATTCAGGTTACAAGTTAATCGGTGTGAATCCTCATTCCGCGAACATCGGATGGGCTATGCTTCTTGCAGAGTTCCTGACAAATGAAGAAGCTCAGACAGTAAGGTACGATGCGAGAGGCCTCGGTCCTGCGAACCTTGCGGCAGCATCTTCGGATGCAGTACAGTCCAATCCGGCTATCGCAGCTCTGGCGGCTCAGGCAGCGTACGCAACACCTCAGCGTGTAGGCGGTAACTACTGGTCACCTGCTGAAACATTAGGACAGATCTTAGCATCCGGCAACCCGGACGGCACAGATTTACAGGAACTGCTGGATACAACAGTGGAAGGTATCACGGCGCCTGTTGAGTAGGTATTAGAGGGGTGGGCGACATTCACCCGCCCCTTAAATTTTTCATAACGAAAGAGCTTATCTTATGGAAAATTGAGTGTAATTTGATTTTGATAATAGTAAAAATACTCGTGTAGCATAAAAATTTGCTTCTGAGAGGAGTTTCGTATGAAGAAGGCATTAAACGCGTTAGAAAATTATTTTAAAAATTTTGGAATTGCCTTTGTTAAGGGAGATATTTGGGTAAAGCTATCAGCAGTAATTATGGGCGCAGGCTATTTTGCCAGAAAACAGGTGGTCAATGGTATCATCATGTGTCTGGTGGAGGTTCTGTTTGCAGTACTTTGCGTTGGTTATGCAGCTCCAAACATTGCGAAGTTCGGAACACTTGGAACGGTGCAGTTCGAGCAGGTTTTTGATCCGCTGACCATGACCAGTACGGTGAATGACTATGATAACTCTTTCCTGATCCTTTTAAATTCCATTGTTTCGTTATTCATCATTGTTGTATTTATCGTATTTTATATTTCAAACATGAAAGCGGTATATCGTCTGCAGCAGAAAGAAGAAAACGGGGAACATATCAATACCTTCCGTGAAGATGTGCGGACGATGCTTAATGAAAAATTTCATATCACTTTGTTGACGTTGCCGGCGATCGGTATCATCATCATGAATATCCTGCCGATCTTAGTACTTATTGCGGTTGCGTTTACGAATTATGATCAGCAGCATATGCCTCCCAATGCACTGTTTACCTGGGTAGGCTGGTCGAACTTCAAGAACCTGTTTACCAGTTCCGTGACCGTTACTTTCGGTTATTCCTTTAAAAAGGTTTTAGTCTGGACGCTGGAATGGGCGGTGCTTGCTACATTTACTACATACATCGGCGGTATTCTGATGGCGAAGTTCATCAATGATAAAAAGACGAAGCTCCCGAAACTGTGGAGGACGCTTTTCATCATAGCGATTGCAGTACCGCAGTTCGTAACCTTGCTTTTGGTTCGTAACTTCTTTGCGGATAACGGTATCGTGAATACATTCTGTAACAACATCGGATTCACGGGCTTCTTAAAGAATGTCGGACTGGTGCCTGCCAATTTGAGTTATATTCCATTCTTGACGAATCCTGGCTGGGCAAAAGTGATGATTATCATTATCAACATCTGGATCGGTATTCCTTATCAGATGTTGGTTGCAACGGGTGTTCTGATGAACATTCCGGAAGACCAGATCGAGAGTGCGAGAATCGACGGCGCGAACCCGTTACAGATATTCATCAAGATCACGATGCCTTATGTGCTTTTTGTGACCGGACCGAGTCTGATTACGGATTTTGTTAAGAATATCAACAACTTCAATGTGATCTACCTGCTGACACAGGATGTATTTGTTACAAGCGATCAGCTTCTTGCAAACTCTAACGCGAAGGAAGTCGATCTGTTGGTAACATGGCTGTTCCGTCTGACGAATGAGTACTATAATTACAAGATGGCATCTGTTATCGGTATTATCGTATTTATCATATGTGCGGCGTTTACACTGATTACATTTACCAGAACGATTAAAGGAGATAAGGAGGAAGAGTTTCAATAATGAAAAAGACGATAAAATCTATTATAAGACATTTGATTTTGCTTTTCCTGTCCGTGATCTGGCTGATCCCGATCCTCTGGCTGTTTGTTACGTCGTTTAGCGGATACAAAGGAATCAATACTTCCCATTTCTTCCCGGAGACGTGGACATTGGATAATTATGCACAGTTATTCCTGCGTTCGGATTCGATCGTGCAGTATAATAGGTGGTTTTTGAATACGCTGGTTATTGCAATCTTCTCGTGTGTGATTTCTACCATTCTGGTATTGATGGTGTCTTACACGATGAGTAAGCTGCGTTTTGCGGGCAGAAAAGGATTGATGAGTTTCAGTATTATCTTGAACATGTTTCCCGGTGTGCTGTCCATGATCGCGATCTACTTTATCTTGAAGACGCTCGGACTTACGAACAGTCATCTCGGTATGATTATCGTGTACTCTGCAGGTGCAGGGCTTGGCTATCTGATCTGTAAAGGTTTCATGGACACGATTTCGGTATCTTTGAGTGAGGCGGCAAGGCTGGAAGGAGCTTCCGAGGCGAAGATTTTCTGGTCGGTTATCATTCCGCTGTCGAAGCCGATCATTGTGTATACGGTTATCAATGCATTTCTGGCGCCTTGGGGCGATTTCGTATTCGCGAAGCTGATGCTTAATTCCGGCGTGGCGACAGACTGGACGGTAGCGATCGGACTTTTCAACATGTTAGGAAAGTCGATGATCAACAAGTACTTCTCGGTATTCTGCGCGGGCGGTGTGATTATAGCGATCCCGATCTCGATTCTGTTCGTGATTATGCAGAAGTGTTATGTTGAGGGTATTACGGGCGGTTCTGTGAAAGGCTAGAGCGGAAGTGTTATATTAAGGCAGGCTGTGTGGGTGCGCAGCCTGTTTTTATTGTCAGAGGGATTTAGCGAGGCAGATTGCACACAATACTCTTACGTGCCGGGCTTCGTCAAATGGATTTTCTAAATATTCCGGCGAGGTATACGGTAGCGGACGCAACCGCCCTTTAGGCGCCGTCCGGGCGCCTGACGGGCTTTTCGGGACATCCATGTCCCGAAATTGCTGGATTGTGCGCGGAATATTAAGAAAATCTCATTTTCCTGCGCAGGGCACGAAAGAGCATTGTGTGCAATCTGCTTGGCAAAATGTATAGAAATAAAATATTGATGGGGAGGATGTTGGAGAAAATGAGGAGACAGAATAGTATAGGGATTAAAATAGCTTCAATTATATTGTCTGTGGCGCTGATGCTTGCAGGATGTGGCGCGGGTGAAGGCGTGGATGGTAGTGTGCAGGCGGAGAATTACACTGACACGGAGGTGACAGAAGGTGTTGAGGAAGATAGCGGCGAGGATGCTGGTGCAGAGGTCATGGAAAATGAGCGCGAAGAGTCTGATAGTGCAGAAGCAGCAGAGGATGTGACGGACAGTATTCCTCTGAATGTGATTGACGATAATTACCGGACTTATTATGAGGTGTTTGTGTATTCGTTTTGTGACAGTGACGGGGATGGGATCGGGGATCTGCAGGGGTTGATCTCGAAACTGGACTATATCAATGATGGGGACGATACGACGGATACGGATTTGGGGTGCAACGGGATCTGGCTGATGCCGGTGAATCCTTCGCCTACTTATCATAAGTACGATGTGGCGGATTATTATGCGATTGATGAAGAATATGGTACGATGGACGATTTTAAGGAATTGCTTGCGGAGTGTGATAAGCGCGGAATTAAGGTTATCATGGATCTTGTGCTGAACCATAGTTCTTCGCAGAATCCGTGGTTTCAGGAGGCATGTGCCTATCTGCAGGGCTTAGGAGACGCGGAGCCGAGTGTGGAAGAGTGTCCATATTTTGATTATTATCATTTTTCTAAGGAACAGGGCGGCGGTTATTATGCGGTGGAAGGGACGGATTGGTATTACGAGGCGCAGTTCTGGTTCGAGATGCCGGATTTGAATCTGGATTGTGAGGCGCTTAAGAGTGAGATAGCTGAGATTACGAAATACTGGCTTGCTCTGGGTGTGGGAGGATTCCGTCTGGACGCGGTTAAAGAGTATTACAGCGGGGCGCCGCAGGCGAACATTGAATTTTTGTCGTGGTTGACTGATGAAGTCAAATCGCAGAAGGAAGACGCTTACCTGGTGGGGGAAGCGTGGCTGCCGATGACGGAGTATGCACCTTATTACGAGAGTGGGATCGACAGTGTCTTTGACTTTGCATTCGCGGATAAGGACGGGATCATCTCGAAGGTGCTGAATGGCTCTCCGGCTTCGCGGTATGGTGAGACAGTGGCGTCTTTGGCGGAAGTCTTTGGTTCGTATCATGAAGATTATATTGATGCGCCTTTTTACACGAATCATGATCTGGGGAGAAGCGCCGGTTACTATGCGGGCGACTATTCCGAGAACCAGACGAAATTGGCGGCGGCGATGAATCTTTTTATGAGCGGATCGGCATTCATTTATTATGGGGAAGAGCTGGGAATGAAAGGTTCAGGCAAGGACGAAAATAAGCGTGCGCCTATGTATTGGAGTATGGATGCCGATGCGGAAGGCATGTGTGATGGGCCGGCGGATATGGACGCGGTGAAGATGAAGTTTGAGAGTTTGGAGGAACAGCAGTCGGATGAACAGTCCGTATACAATTTCTATAAAAAAGTGATCAAAGTAAGAAACCAGAATCCGGAGATCGCGAGAGGCAGCGCGGAATATCTGGGCGAAGTGTCAACGGATACCGTTTGTGTACTGCGCAAGGCTTACGAGGGTTCGGAAGTGCTTCTTGTATTCGTGACGGGACAGGAGGCGGAAGAAGTAGACCTAAGCGGCGTTACGGTCAACGGGAATGTCTTCGGGGACGGGACACAGGTCAGGGCAATGCTTGTCACGGGGGAAGAGCAGATCGCCTTGGAAGGCAGTGTGGCGAAGATGCCTGGATATTCGGTGATGGTGATGAAGTAATTTCTGATAACCGAATCGTATAAACATACAAACAAAAACCTCGAAGGTTTCGGACCTTCGAGGTTTTCGCTTGTGTAAAAGGGGAATTCTTCCGGAATTGCTATAACCGACTTGACTTCCGTGATCAAGTCTGATATTAATATATATCATTTTTTCGACAAAGTCTATAACTATATTACAAAAGAATAACACTATATTAGCGTAATTCGTCAAAAAATAGCAATTCAAGTAGAAATATTTTGAAAAAATAAAAATATTTTGATGCCAAAAAACTGCCTTTTTTTGCCGTTTTGTGCGGTTTTTTGAGAGCATATTCCAAAACATGGAAAGTAAATGTTCAACAATTCGTGAAACATCATTACGAGGCGAGATACTCTCTCTGTGCCTTGATTTCCGGCGGTACTTCTGCACCCATATTCTTGAGTTTCTGGAACAGATTGTTATAGTGGTGAAGTTTCTGTCCGAGCTTAATATCGTAGCGTTCCATGGTTTCTTTGTAGAGCGGGTTCATCTTGAGCTTGTCGCGTATCTCTTTGGAGAACGGGCAGTAGGTAAATAAAATGGCACGCGCTATTTTATTCAAGCGTGGCGAGCCTGCACCCTCGAAGAGGACCCATGATACATAGTCCCTGATAAACATTTCCTTGAAACTGTTTTTTGCCTTCTGCATGTTGAGCTTGATCTTATCCTTGGCATCCGGAGACAGTTCATGGTTTTTCTTATAAAACTGAATATAATCGAAATATTCGCTGGTGAGGGATGCCTCGGAAATATCGTTCCATCTTGCGCCCTGCACACGTTTGCACATCTCCCATCGAAAATCGCCCGTCAGACGGACAAGGATATTGGTCAGATCTTCCATCTGGAAAAGGGATATCATCATGCGGGAAGGAGTGGTACGTTTGCGCCCCTCAATTTCCTGCCACATAACACCTCGGATACCGACATTAGGCATCAGAATGACATCCGGAAGCACTTCGACACTGACATATTCTTTGCCGATTCCCAGTGCGGGATTCGTGTAGACCATCTCGCGGTAGTAGGCGCTGAAATCAACGGAGCGAACCAGATTGAAGGTTTCTTCCACTTTGCTAGCCGATACGAGAGACTTGTCTAACTCTTTTAAAACATTATGCTCGGAAAAGAGCGGGCAGAAGGTGCTGATTCGCCCGAAGGTGATCTTGTTGACCGACTGGAACATGTTCTGCAGTTCAAAAAGAACCTGTTTTTCCCGGTCTTTGAGCATATTGGCCTCTTCCGCAGGACTGATCTTGCCAGTGACTTTCAGTTCGTGCACATGAGCCTGAAAGTCGGTATCGAACTCATTACGGCTGGGCGTCTTCTTGCCGTCATAGATCGCATGAAGCCATTCATAGATGGTGTATACGCCTTTGGAAGGATCGGAAGGCAGTTTGCCGACAATCGAGTAAAGATATGCGGCATTCTCCGTTCCGGCAAGATTTTCATCCACATAACCAAAATTAAAGAACATCATCATTACCTTGGGTATCTCAAAGTCCTGAAGACTGCGCATAAATGCTTTTTCATATACCTGATAGAACAATTTGGTGAGGTTCAGGCGCAGGCGCCTCGAAGAGTCGTCGGAATTGTTCTTATCAGTCAGTTTGTTGTACTGGCTGACTGCATTCCGGAACGCGTTGGCAGTCTCTTCATCCACTTTGGAGTAAGCAAGAATCGTGTTGAGAGAATCCCGTATCTCCGAAATATCCATCGTTTTAGCGGATTCACTGGACTGACCTTCCGGCTGGCTGTCCAAGGAATTTAGACGTTCACGGTATTCGGAAATACGCTGTTTATACATTTCCTTGTCGATCGATTCCTGGCTTTCTAACTGAATCATCATCTTGGAGATCGCCGCAATCAGCGAAGTGGATTCATCCGCATGGGAACCGATCCGGTAGAGCAGGCTGGCGTAAAGATCAAAGAGATCTAACTGGTTTTCGTTCATCAGAAGATAGGTGATCTCGGATTTATAGTCGTACAAAACCCGGCATATGGAGACGACCTGATGGATGTCTTCGCTTGCTTTCAATAAAAGTCCCTGTAAAAAATCGGGGTCCTGTGCTTTGATCGAGGCTTTTGTGACCAGTGTGCAAAGCTGTGAATAGTATCCGCCAAACCAGCCGGCGATATCTTCTTCCAAGACTAGTTCCGAAAGTGTTTCCAGATCCGGAAGCGCTCTGGGCGACATGCCATGATTCTTGCAGAAATTCAAATATCCGTCATAATTATCCATGAGATAATGATAGAAATTATCACTGTCGAAACGGGCAAGCTCATATTGATCGAGAATTTCTTGCAACTGTTTAAACATAGATGAGACGATTCGGGCAGCCATTTCCGCATTGGAATGCAAAACGGCGGATAATTGTGCCGTGGAAAACGGATAAGAGCCGATCGAAGAGGCTTCTTCGGTCTGATAGGTGATAAAATGTGAATCAAAGAAAAGTTCACATGCCCCGATTACATCTCCTTTCGATAAGTAAAATTCACCTCCCGGATAGGTGGCGCGTACAGTTCCCTTTGCAATCACATACAGAGCATTGATTGCCTGTTCGCTTTGAACCAGAACGGTACCTGCGGGAAATTCTTTTGCAGTCATAAATATACCCCCTTTACCTGCGATATGCAGATTTACACTTTTGATATAAATATCGTACACAATCCATGGTTGCTGGTGTGCTTGCGGCCCCTTCGCCGCTACCTTTTAGTTTACTACGATTGCTCGGTAATTACAAGAAAGAATGAGCATACGAGAGCGTCAAAATCGGGAGTAGAAAGCCATTTCTGGCAAATTGCACAAGAACTTTGCAGGTATTTTGTGCTGTACTTTTAAAAAAAGTATGCTAGAATAAAGGGCAGAGGTGGCGACAGGGTTGTCGAAAAGTGTGTTGACAATCTTGTCATATTTAGTTAGGGAAGGAAAAACATATGGAAAATGAAATCCGTTTCGAGAGTGAGGATATTGCGTATAGACGACAGGTGGTAGAGACCTATAAACCGGATGTCGAGAGATTGATCCGCTATCTGCCTTGGTTTGAGCAGAAGGCGGGAAGCAATGTGGCAGAGAATTTTGAAGGTTCCGGCATCAAGGGACATTCGATCACGTTTCCGGTATATGACAGTACGCTGATGAGTTTTATCAAAGATGTGCAGAAGACCACATTGGTTGACCGGAATTATCCCTATGTCTATTCTAAGTACAGATTCCGTACCGTGCAGGATGAACTCAGAGCTATTGACCGGGCTAGTATTAAGGACATGGATATCTTAAAGGGTATTCTTTCTAAGTATGTGCTGGGCGGTATGACAAAGGGAAGATTGTGGACGGAAGCCGTATATAACAGGATATTCCTGAATGTTATCCGCAAGATGAAGGAAAATCTGGAATTTTGGGACAAACCGATGGTGTGACTGTTATGGTCAATTTTGTGGTGTTATGGTACAATAGACGCAGAATCGGCAACCTGCGTCACAGGAATTGCACAGAAATTCTTGCTGGCATTGCCAAGGGTCACAGCTTTTGAGGTTATGATCTAATGGATAACAGGGATGTGTACAGAAAAGAGCAAGGAGAAGGAAAAGTAACGATATGGGAGAAAAATCAGTACAGAAGAAGCAGTACATAGTGGATACGGCGCGAAAGGTTTTTGCGGAGAAGGGCTATAAAGATGTGACGATGAAAGATATTGTTGAGGCTTGCGAAATCAGTCGCGGCGGTTTATATCTGTATTTTGACAGCACAGAGCAAATTTTATTGGAGATCTTGCAGATGGAGGCGCAGGAGACCGACGATGTCTTTACTGGACGGATTACGCCGGAAGATACGGCGGCGGATATCCTTCTTCTTTTCTTGAAAGAGCAGAAGAAAGAACTGTTACAGAAAAAGAATAATTTGACTGTTGCGGTCTATGAGTATTTCTTCGGACGCAAATCGACTGACAAGAACAATATGCTGCGGAAACAGTTTGACGCCGGTGTCAGGGTGTTGGAGAAACTGATCGAGGCGGGAATTGCCAGCGGCGAGTTTTATTGTGAGAACCCCAAAGGTGCGGCGAGCAATATCATGTATGTGCTGGAAGGCATGAAGATCAATGCGCAGACTTTCGGGATCACGGAGAAGATGGTGGACGAGCAGTTACTTTATATTATGGAAGGGCTGGTTATAGACTAGTGGAATAGAAGGTGGAACGGCAGATGCTTTTTGAGGGTGTCTGCCGTATTTGATTGAGTTTCAATGTCCATTGCGTATACATCACATATATGATACAATACCATTACAAAATTAATGGAGGTGTAATATGGCTACATTACAGATTCGTATTGATGATACGGTCAAAAAGCAGGCAGATACATTATTTTCCAGTTTGGGGCTGGATACATCAACAGCTATTCGCATTTTTTTAAATGCAGCTATTGAGAATGCGGGGATTCCATTTTCGGTACAGCATAGGACGATCCCGTATTCGCTCCAAGAAGCCGTGTATGATAGTCGCTTCCGAAAAGACCTTAATGGTCCTTTTGACAACGCCGAGGATGCTGTTGCTTCTATGTTGGAGGATTAGATATGTATAAGATCGTATACACGAACCGGATGAAACGGGATGCGAAGCTGATGAAAAAGCGGGGAAAGGACATGGGAAAACTTGTCAATGTCCTTTCGCTTTTAGCAAGTGGCGCTCCACTTCCAGTTCAATGTAGAGACCATGCTCTATCTGGAAGCCTTCAAGATTTTAGAGAATGTCATATAGAGCCGGATTGGTTGCTTATGTACCAGATCTATGAAGAGGTTCTGGTTCTTTCTGCTACGGCAACGGGCAGTCATGTGGATCTGTTTGGAAAATAAAATTTTATCGAGCATAAATTTATAAAATGTTGATTGAAAAGCGGGGGATTGTTTGGCATAATAGAACATGAAGTTATACTAAGGCGGTATAGAACACCGCCTAAGTATAACTAAGTCATGTTCAGAAGAATGCCGTTGGCATTCTTCCTGTGGAGTGACAAAGTACGCCGCCTAAGTATATCTAAGTCATGTCTGGAAGAATGCAAAGAGCGCATTCTTCCCACAAGTGGTATAGAACATCGTCTAAGTATAACTAAGTCATGTTCAGAGGAATGCCGTTGGCATTCTTCCTGCGGAGTGGCATAATAAAGGAGAAAACAGCATGGGTAATGTGAAGCGCATTTATGTGGAGAAGAAAGAGCCTTTCGCGGTCAAGGCGAAGGAGCTGCGGGAGGAGATCGGAAGTTATCTCGGAATTGACGGTGTGAAAGAAGTTCGGGTCTTTATTCGCTATGATGTGGAGAATTTGTCGGAAGAAGTTTTCGGGAAGGCGTGCAAGACTGTTTTCTCAGAGCCGCCAGTGGATATCTTATATGAAGAGACGATTGCGATTCCGGAAGATGGCAAGGTTTTCAGTGTGGAGTTTCTTCCGGGGCAGTTTGATCAGAGGGCGGATTCTGCTGTGCAGTGCGTGAAATTCTTAAAGGAAGACGAAGAGCCGGTCATTAGGACGGCAGTTACTTATTTGATAACAGGAGATGTTTCTGACGAGGAGTTTGCGAAGATTAAGGCGTACTGTATCAATCCCGTGGATTCCAGAGAGACGGATATGGTGAAGCCGGACACGCTGATCACGGTGTATGATGAGCCGGCCGATGTGGCGGTGTTTGAGAATATACCGGAGCGGGAAGATTTTATTGATATGCCCTGGGTAGAGCTGAAAGAACTCTACGATTCTTTGGGACTGGCAATGACCTTTAAAGATTTTTTACATATACAGAATTACTTTGCAAAGGAAGAGAAACGTAATCCCACCATGACGGAGATTCGCGTGCTGGACACTTACTGGTCGGATCATTGTCGGCATACCACCTTTTCCACGGAGTTGAAAGAGGTGACTTTTGCGGACGGATTCTATCAGAAACCGATCAAGGAGACTTATGAGAATTATCTCGCTGTCAGGGAGGAGGTTTTGGCGGGCAGGCAGGATAAGTTTGTCTGTTTGATGGATTTGGCACTGATGGCGATGCGTAAATTAAAAAAAGACGGGAAACTGGAAGATATGGAGCAGTCCGACGAGATCAATGCCTGCTCGGTGGTCGTTCCTGTGGAGATGGATTACGGTGACAGGAAAGTAACGGAGGAGTGGCTTGTCTTTTTCAAGAATGAGACGCACAACCACCCGACGGAGATCGAGCCTTTCGGCGGCGCAGCGACCTGTCTTGGCGGCGCGATTCGCGATCCGTTGTCGGGACGTGGTTATGTGTATCAGGCGATGCGTGTGACGGGTGCGGCTGACCCGACGGTGCCGGTGGCGGATACGCTTAAGGGGAAGTTGTCGCAGAAGAAGCTGGTGCGCGGTGCGGCGAGCGGCTATTCTTCCTATGGAAACCAGATCGGTCTTGCGACCGGATTGGTCAAAGAAATTTATCATCCGAATTATGTGGCGAAAAGAATGGAGATCGGTGCGGTCATGGGCGCAGCGCCGAGGAAAAATGTGATCCGGGCGACTTCCGATCCCGATGATATTATTATTTTGCTAGGCGGCAGGACGGGGCGCGACGGCTGTGGCGGTGCGACCGGTTCTTCCAAAGTACATACGGAAAGTTCTATTGAGACCTGTGGTGCAGAGGTGCAGAAGGGAAATGCGCCCACGGAACGTAAGATTCAGAGATTGTTCCGCCGTGGGGAAGTCAGTAAGTTAATCAAGAAATGCAATGATTTCGGCGCAGGCGGCGTGTCCGTTGCCATCGGTGAACTGGCGGACGGGCTGATTGTAGATCTCGATAAAGTACCGAAGAAATATGCAGGCTTGGACGGCACGGAGCTGGCGATCTCCGAGTCGCAGGAGAGAATGGCGGTCGTGGTCGCGCCAAAAGATGTGGATGCTTTCCTGGGTTATGCGGCGGAAGAAAACTTGGAGGCTGTGGCGGTTGCAGTCGTGACGAAGGAGCCGAGGCTGGTGCTTAGATGGCGCGGCAAAGAGATTGTCAATATTTCCAGGGCTTTCCTTGACACCAACGGCGCGCATCAGGAGACCGCTGTGGCGGTGGATATGCCGGAAGAAAAGGAGAATTATTTCAAGAAGATTGCCACGCCTGCGGTGGCGGATGCATTGGCGGCAGGAGATGTGAAAAAGGCGTGGCTTGCGCTCCTAAACGATTTGAACGTCTGCTCCCAGAAGGGGCTTGTGGAGATGTTTGACGCGTCCATCGGTGCAGGCAGCGTGTACATGCCTTACGGCGGCAAATACCAGTTGACGGAAGTTCAGGCGATGGTTGCCAAACTGCCCGTTCTGAAAGGCAAAACCGATACCGTGACGATGATGAGTTACGGATTCGACCCCTATTTGTCAAGCTGGAGTCCCTACCACGGCGCAGTCTATGCCGTGACAGAATCCATGGCAAAGATCGTGGCAAATGGCGGGGACTACAAGACAATCCGATTTACGTTTCAAGAATATTTCCGCAGAATGAGCGAGGAGCCGCATCGGTGGAGTCAGCCTTTTGCGGCGCTCCTAGGGGCATATGACGCACAGATGGGATACGGACTTCCATCGATCGGCGGGAAAGATTCTATGTCCGGAACGTTCAATGATATTGACGTACCGCCGACACTCGTCTCCTTTGCGGTGGACATTAGTAGGCAGGGCAATCTGGTGACGCCGGAACTCAAACAACCCGGCAACAAGTTAGTTCGTTTTCACATTGCGAAGAATGAGTATGACCTGCCGGTATATGAAAATGTCATGAAAGTGTACGATACGATTCTGACACTTATGTCACAACAAAAGATCGTATCCGCCTATGCACTTGACGCTAAGGGTGTGGCGGCAGCGATTGGCAAAATGGCATTTGGCAATCAGTTAGGTGTGACCGTGGAGAGCGGACTTGCACCGGAGAGTCTTTTTGAGAACGGGTTAGGAGAAATCCTCGCGGAGATGCCGGCGGATGCTGTGGAGGCGCAGTCTGACGTCGTAAGTTATACAGTGATCGGTACTGTGACAGAAGAGTCAGTCTTCTTCTATGGTGATGTGACGATCACGATGGACGAGGCGTTACAGGCTTGGACGGACAGACTCGACAAGGTGTTCCCATACACCGCCGGGAAAGATAAGAGCGTGGTAGCGTCTGACTTGTACGAAGCGAAAGATATTTATGTATGCAGGAATAAAGTGGCAAAACCGACCGTATTCATTCCGGTATTTCCGGGAACGAACTGCGAATATGACAGCGGCGCGGCTTTTGTGAGAGCGGGAGCTGATGTCATTACGAAGGTGTTCAAGAACTTGACGGCAGAAGATATCCGGGAGAGCGTGGAAGTGTTTGAGAAAGCGATCGGACAGGCGCAGATTATCATGTTCCCCGGTGGATTTTCCGCAGGTGATGAGCCGGACGGTTCCGCGAAATTCTTTGCCACCGCTTTTCAGAATGAAAAGGTCAAGGAGGCGGTGGGAAGGCTGTTAAACGAGAGGGACGGACTGGCGTTAGGAATCTGCAACGGTTTTCAGGCGCTCATCAAGCTGGGGCTTGTGCCTTACGGTGAGATCGTCGGTCAGAAAGAAGATTCGCCGACGTTGACTTTTAACACGGTCAACCGCCATATCTCCAAGATGGCTTATATTAAAGTGGTATCCAACAAGTCCCCGTGGCTTCGGGGAGCAGTGCTTGGTAATACTTATGTAAACCCAGCATCCCATGGAGAGGGACGTTTTGTAGCGCCAAAAGAGTGGCTTGACAAACTTTTTGCAAATGGGCAGGTGGCAACACAGTATGCAGATATCGATGGAAACGTGTCGATGGACGAAGAGTGGAATATCAATGGTTCTTACGCTTCTATCGAGGGAATCACGTCTCCCGATGGGCGTATTTTCGGTAAAATGGCGCATTCCGAGAGGAGAGGGGAAGGCGTCGCAATCAATATTTACGGAGAGCAGGATTTGAAGATTTTTGAGTCCGGCGTGGCATATTTTAAATAGTGGAGATGAGAAAGACCTCATGTCAGGGCAGAACCCTTGCAGGAGGTCTTTTCGGGGAATAGGGGTTTCATTAGAATGACGAAAGAATTATAAAAAGCACTCTTTACAAATTATTGACGATGTACATAAAATGCAGTACAATGCATACAATGTGATTATTTATAAAAATGGAGGGTTGATTTATGGCTAATACAATCAATGTAAATATCAGAGTAGATGAAGAGCTAAAGAAACAGACGGAAGGTTTGTTTGCTGATATGGGTCTGAACATGACAACAGCGGTTAATATTTTTCTGCGACAGGTATTGAGAACGGGTGGGATTCCGTTTGAAGTGACAACGCGGACGGATGATTTTTATAATCCTATCAATCAACAAAGACTGCGTAATTCAATAGACAGATTAGAAAAGGGATTTGGAACAGAGCATGAGATTATTGAGGTAGATGGATGATCAAAATATGGGATGATGATGCATGGGAGGATTATCTGTATTGGCAGAATCAAGATAAAAAGACGCTAAAGAGAGTCAATGCATTGATTAAAGACATTGATAGAAATGGCTATGAGGGAATCGGTAAGCCGGAGCCATTGCTGGGAAAATGGTCAGGGTATTGGAGTAGAAGAATTGATGAAAAAAATCGGCTGATTTATAAGATTTCCGATAATACAATACGCATTGCCCAGTGCAGGATTCATTATGGAGACAAATAAGAAGTAGATATCCAATAAGAAGTAGATATCCATAGAAGGGATGGAGTGCAAAAGAATGGGAACAAAGCAAGAGAGAGTGGAGAAAACTGCGGAAAAGACGACAGAAACCAAAAATGATTCGATCCGACAGGAATATACGTTTGCGCCGGACGTGAAACTAAAAGAATGCAAGTACTGCCGTGTCATGATACCGAAGAAAGCGAAAATGTGTCCTAATTGTAAGATGGTTCTCAAAAATTATACGTTTCTAAAGGTGATTGCATCGATCTTGGTGCTTGCAGTGATCGTGGTGGAAAGTTACTGCTTGTCTGCCTATTGTGGATTACTGCCAGATTCCGTGGTGCCGGCATGGATCGCGCAGAACGGAGCGGAAACGCCGACTGCATCAGAGACGGCGGCAGCAACAACAGGAGAAGCAACAGAAGAAATACCAGAGACGGTAAGCACAGAGAGCGTGGAAACTACGGAAACGGCAGCATCCGCAGAGTTGGCGGATTTAGAGGTGACAGAGAAGTGGGCGACGATAGAGAATGAGGAGGATGTGGGGGAAACTGCGGAAGAGGGAAGAGCTTTAGACAGTGCAGACACGTTGGAAGGAGTCGAAACTATAGCGTGGAATGATAATACAAAAGACAAGGAAACACTAGAAAACAATATAAGTGTAGAAGATAACAACGGCAAAGACACTACAGGCGACAAGTCCGATTCAGCCGGCAAAGACGCTGACAACGATAAGTCCGATTTAGCAGACAAAGATACCGACGAAAACAATTCAGGCTCAGCAGACAAAGACATCGACGAAACCGAAGAACCCGAAGAGACCAAGTCCAATACAGACGCCAAAACAAGCCTTGCCGCAGACCCAGACAGCAAAGATACAGAATTAACCATGGCAAAAGACAATGATGACACAGAAAATAACGAAAACGACGACTCAGCCCCTAACAGCTTCACAACACTGGTTTCCAAAGAACTCAGTGAAGACGAAGCAGCATTCCGTGCAGACTGTGAGCAGAGAAAATATAAAAACTTACTTCGGGATGAGAAATATCTGGACACGGCAGTCCTTGTTACAGAGTTGGAAGTGGTCTGTCCGATCGACGGTGGATTATTTGATGAAAGCATCTATTATCTGTGCAAAGGAAAAGAAAATGATATCGAATGCTATTATATTATCCGGGATGACAGAGACGGGGACGAGACCTTGATTCTGGAAGGCGATATCATTACGGTGTATGGACAATTATTCGGAACTTGTAAGATTCCGGCAAATCTGATTGAGACAAAACCTACCGTCCCTGCGGTCTCGATGGTGTCTTTTGATTTATTAGACGAATAGATTGAACGGAGTAAACCCATATGCTATAATGAGTCGATTGTGCGAAATTTTATGCTTAAGAAAGAACAGGTGACAGAATGAAAGCGTTCTTAATTTTGGAAGACGGAACTATTTTTGAAGGAACGCACATTGGTGTGCAGAAGGAGATTATCAGCGAGATCGTGTTTAATACCTCGATGGCAGGATATACGGAAGTGCTGACCGATCCATCCTATGCGGGACAGGCAGTGTGCATGACTTATCCGTTGATCGGCAACTACGGTGTCTGCCGTGAGGACATGGAATCGCGCGGCGTGTGGGTGGATGGATTTATTGTCAGGGAACTTTCTCGTATCTCCAGCAATTTTCGATGTGATCTAACGATTCAGCAGTTTCTTGAGGAACACGATGTGCCCGGCATTGCGGGAATCGATACGAGGGCGCTGACGAAGATTCTCCGTGAAAAAGGTACGATGAACGGTATGATCACGACCAATGAAAATTATCAACTTGACGAGATACTTCCGAAATTGAAAGCGTACACGACAGGTAAAGTGGTGGATATCGTGACCTGCAAAGAAAAATATACACTGCCAGCCGCAAAAGAATTATCGGATAACGGTCCAATCTCCGGCAGTTCGCAGTTTCGGAAAGAAGAATATGCAAAAGGAATCCGTGAAAAGAAGCCAAGCATGGTGCGGGCGCTAAACGGGAAGGGAATGCGGGTTGCCCTGCTTGATTTGGGGGCAAAAGATAATATCGCGAAATCCCTCGCGGCAAGGGGATGCGAAGTGACGGTTTATCCGGCAAACACGAAGGCGCAGGAGATCATCGATGCGAAGCCGGACGGCATTATGCTCAGCAACGGACCGGGCGACCCGAAAGAGTGCACGGAAGTGATTGCCGAGATCAAGAAACTGTACGATACGGATATTCCGATTTTTGCGATCTGTCTCGGACACCAGTTGATGG
>JAMPGN010000047.1 GCA_023663915.1 Eubacterium sp.
CCGGGGCTGAAATATACTCGAACATTTTTATTCATCCTTTCCCGAAAAATTTATCGTCTATAATTATATACGGTTATCCGAATAAATACAATGTTTGTTGAGATTGCAACCTTTTCTTTTTACGAAAGTTTGGCAAAATAGGGGATTGCTCCGTAGTAGTAAATTGGTAGTAAATTCAGTTGCTTATATCTATAAAAGTGCCTGTTTTCAAGGCTTTTCAGAGATAATCAATAATTTTATAATAAAAGAAATAGACATAATATGTTTGAATTGTTTGAAATATTTACATAATACAATAAATAATAGGCAGTGGCATTATAAAAATAAGAAAATGCTGCTGTCTATTGTTTCGGATATTCTGATTTGACATTGCTTGCACCTCTGAAATAGTATAAAGGGAAAAGGGTATAACTATTGACAAATAGAATTATGAATATGCGGTCTGCAATACAAAATCTTAGAAAAAAAGGTATGCCGAATTTCTCCGGCATACCCCAAAATCTTAAAACAAGGATTTCAAGCCTATTTAGTTGTAATTATCAATACAAGGCTGGAACATATCTTTGCTTACTCCGCATATAGGGCAGCACCAGTCAACCGGAAGGTCTTCAAATGCTGTGCCGGGAGTGATTCCGTGTTCCGGATCTCCTATCTCAGGATCATAAGTATATCCGCAAGGATTGCAAAAATATTTTTTCATAGTATTTCATCTTCATTCTTCGGTATCGCATTTTATCGAATGCTAATTGAATCTTAGCCAAAGTATCTCTTAAGCAGTCCCTCAAACGCTTTCCCATGTCTCGCCTCGTCGCGCGCCATCTCATGAACCGTATCATGGATCGCATCAAGGTTAGCCGCTTTCGCGCGTTTTGCAAGATCAAACTTGCCTGCTGTTGCACCGTTCTCTGCATCAATTCTCATTTCCAGATTCTTCTTAGTGGAATCCGTAACCACTTCGCCTAACAATTCAGCGAATTTAGCCGCATGCTCTGCCTCTTCCCAAGCAGCTTTCTCCCAGTATAAACCGATCTCAGGATAACCTTCTCTGTGGGCAACTCTTGCCATAGCGAGGTACATACCTACTTCTGTACATTCACCGTTGAAGTTAGCTCTAAGGTCAGCCATGATGTCTTCGCTGACACCCTTTGCAACGCCGACAACGTGTTCCGCAGCCCATTCTCTCTCGCCTGACTGTGCCGTGAACTTCTCAGCCGGTGCGTTACATACCGGACATTTCTCCGGCGCGGAATCTCCTTCGTGAACATAACCACATACCTGACATACAAATTTCATGATCGTCTTCTCCTTTTCTTTAAAAGATTTTTATTGTAAGGCGCCGCCTAAAAAAGTATGCGCCTTATTATCTAATGACAAGTTTTGGTAATTATAGCATGAAAAATACTTAAGATAAAGTTTTTTTATAGCAATCGCTGCATATGCCATAAAAATAGGTAGCATGTCCTTCTACGACACCATCAAACTCTGTACTCGCTGCTTCTATGATCTGGTCGAAAGGGGTGGAATCCATCATTAAATCACTCACACTTCCACATTTCGTACAGACTACATGATAATGTCTGGATATATCCGCATCAAAGTGATCGACACCGTCCCCCACCTGCAGTCTTTGGATTTCTCCGAGATTTGCCAAAAGGGAAAGATTTCGGTATACTGTACCGAGACTGATATTGGGATACTCACGCTTAACATTCATATAGACCACATCAGCAGTAGGGTGATCCTTACGCGTCATCAAGAAATCTTTGATGACTTGTCGTTGTTTACTATATTTAAGAGCCATCCTTACCTCCTAAAAATAGTAATGATTACTATTTCTGGAAAATAATATATCAGACAAGTATCAACTTGTCAATTTTAAATTTTTGTAGCTCGTTTTTTTATAAATTTTTAATAAGTTTATCGGAGATGTTTTATTTTTATCCCTTAAAAGTGTGGTATATTAAAAAACGAGCATAGCTCGTTTGCGAGATTTGCCTTCGGCAAACTCGGAATAAGCATAGGAATTTCCTATAGCATAAAAAGGCGGACAAGTACGCCGGCAAAGGTTTATGAACGAACTCTAAAACGGAATAAAAGGGGGGACAGTTCTGTGAAATTCAAAACAAGGCTTTTAGTCACGTCGGTTACGATGGTGCTGGTGCCGCTTTTGCTGACGAGTATCGCATTTCTTGTAGTGGCAAGTCATGTCGAAGATGCAGAGAACGAGTTGGGATTTTTGGATAAAAATAATCTTTCTTTTTCCTATACGATAGAGAATTACAGCCATATCACAGAGTCGGTTCTTGAGAAGGTGAAAGAGCAGATTGCCGATGATTCCGCCAAACTGGAAGATAAGGGATATTTAGACGAACTCGGCGGGGAGCTGAACAGCAAATTTTCTTATATTATTGTAAGAAAAGAGAACCGTCTGTACTATACTGGAAATGAAAAAGCGGCGCAAAGAATTTTTGCTATGCTGCCGGAGTACGGGAACGAGATGCCGGATTCCGAAACAGGGCTATACTATAATGACATGAAGAAACTTGTCAAGCAGATTGATTTTCCGTTTACGGACGGCAGCCGGGGCAGCTTTTTTATCGTGACAAGCGTCCACTCACTTATTTCCAGAAATGTATTGAAAAACATGATCTTTGCGTTTATCCTTGTTCTGTGTCTGACGAGTATTTTGTTGACGCGTGGAATCCAGAGAGGTATTTTTACGCCGGTCAACCAGCTCAACACCGCCATGCAGAATATAGCCGAGGGCAATCTGGAATATATGCTGACGACGGAGGAGAAGGGCGAGATCGGGGAACTTTACCGCAACTATGAAGACATGCGCCTGCGCTTGAAGGAATCCTTAGATGAGAAGTTTGAGCATGAGCAGAAGAACAAGGAGCTTGTCAGCAATATCTCACATGACTTGAAAACGCCGATCACGTCAATTAAAGGATATGTCGAAGGCATCATGGACGGCGTTGCCGACACGCCGGAGAAAATGAACAAGTATATTCGGACGATCTACGACAAAGCAAATGATATGGATCGTCTCATCAATGAGTTGACGACCTATTCGGGAATCGATAATAACCGAATCCCTTACAACTTCCGACGCATTAATGTTTCTGATTATTTTGGTGACTGTGTGGAGGAAGTCGGGCTTGATCTGGAATCCAAGAACATTCAGTTGAATTATGATGCGCTGATCGAGCCATCGACGCAGATTATTGCCGATCCGGAGCAGCTTAAGCGGGTCATCAATAATATTATCAGTAACAGTGTAAAATATATGAATAAGGAAAAAGGGGTGATTGATATCCGCATTCTGGATGAGGTGGATTCCATACGGGTGGAGATCGAGGACAACGGGATGGGCATTGCCGCGAAAGATTTGCCGAATATTTTTGAGAGGTTTTACCGGACGGACGCGTCCCGCAATTCGTCGAAAGGCGGCAGTGGAATCGGGCTATCCATCGTCAAGAAGATCGTGGAAGACCACGGCGGCTATATTTGGGCGACGAGCAAGGAGAACGAGGGCACATGTATGCATTTCGTGATTCGGAAATATTTAACGCAGACAGAAGAATAAAATGACAGGGAAAGGAAGAGGCATAATATGAGCAAAATATTAATCATAGAAGACGAAGAAGCAATCGCTGATCTGGAGAAGGATTATCTGGAACTGAGTGATTTTGAGGTAACGATTGAAAACACCGGTGATAAAGGGCTGGAGACTGCTATGACGGGGGATTTTGACCTGGTGATTTTAGACTTAATGCTGCCAGGCTTGGACGGCTTCGAGGTATGTAAAAAGATTCGCGAAGAAAAGAACATACCCATTATCATGGTATCCGCCAAGAAAGACGATATCGATAAGATCAGAGGGCTGGGGCTGGGAGCCGACGATTATATGACGAAGCCGTTCAGCCCGTCTGAGCTGGTGGCACGGGTCAAGGCGCACATGGCACGTTATGACAGGCTGGTGGGAAGCAACCAGAAAGTCAATGATATCATAGAGATCAGAGGACTTAAAATCGATAAGACGGCAAGAAGAGTCTATGTAGACGGGGATGAGAGAATTTTTACGACCAAGGAATTTGACCTTCTAACGTTCCTTGCGGAGAATCCGAATCATGTGTACTCCAAGGAAGAACTGTTCCGCGAGATCTGGGATATGGATTCGATCGGAGACATCGCCACCGTCACCGTGCATATCAAAAAGATTCGTGAGAAGATCGAGTTTGACACCGCCAAACCACAGTATATCGAGACGATATGGGGTGTGGGGTACCGGTTTAAGATATAAGGGCTAAAGCGCATGAACAGGGAAAGAATCCTTTACGAAGATAACGATATCATTGTGTGCCATAAGGCAGCAGGTATCGCCACGCAGACGGCAAGAATCGGACAGGCGGATATGGTGAGCGAGATCGCCAATTATCTGACGCTCGCAAGGCGTGACATGGATCAAGGTCAAAATAAGAGCTGGGAATCAAGCAAAAGTAGAAAATTGAATGGAAGCCGGACGTCAGATGAGAGCGTGATGCAGCGGCAGAGTCCGCCGCCTGAACCATATGTAGGAGTCGTCCACCGACTCGATCAGCCAGTAGAAGGTATACTCGTATTTGCCAAGAACAAACATGCCGCTGCAGGGCTTGGAAGACAGATTGCAGAAAACCGTATGGAGAAATATTATTATGCGGTTGCATGCGGACGGGAGCTTGCAAAGAGTGGCAGGCTGACGGATTACCTTTTCAAAGACGGGAGAACCAATACTTCCCGTATCGTGCCGCCGGAAGTGAAGGACGCGAAGAAGGCCGTATTGGAGTATGAGATTGTGAGTGAAGTTTCCCTATCCGAGTATGCAGCCGGAAAGATACTGTCGGAACAGTCTGCAGATATCGAACAGACGGAAGGGACTTCTATTCCGCTTAGAATTGCGCTTGTAAGGATTTGTCTTCACACCGGAAGACATCATCAAATTCGGGTTCAGATGAGCCATGCGGGGTTGAGTCTTCTTGGGGACTATAAATATGCCGCTCCGGAAGTCATGAAGATATCAGAACAGAGGAAGATCAAAGAGATCGCGTTGTGTGCCTATCATTTATCTTTTCAGCATCCAAAGACGGGAGAGAGGATGCAGTTTCAGATACAACCGGAAGGAAAATGTTTCCAGGCGGAGCAATTCGCGGAATATAATTGGTAAAATTTTGCAGAAACGGATTCGTATAACAGGGTTGAAACGCTGTATAATAGAATATAGTAGGAAAGTAAGAAGCAGAGCATAAGAGTCCCTGCTTTTTTCTTGTGAAAATATTATGGAAAGCCAAGATAAAAATCTCCATCCGCGTAGAAAGGCATCTTTAGCATCATGAACCAAAAAACAATCTGGAATAATAACTTGATAAAAATATGTTTCGTCTTCGCCGGAGTCTGGTTTTTCTTTCAATATTTGTTTACCTTGACGGCACCGTTTATCTTTGCTTTTCTGTTAATTACTTTATGCTATCCGCTCTTAGAACGTATGCAGAAAAAGGTTCCGATCAAAAAGAAATTTCTGGCGGTGGGAATAATTCTGCCGGTCATACTGCTCATGATCGGCGTTTTGTGGGCGGTTATGATTTTAGGTGGCAGGCAGTTAGAAGGATTACCGGCATTCTGCACGCAGGTAGGCGAACAACTTCAGATTTTTTTTCATCAGTGCTGCTGCGGGCTGGATGGTAAATTCGGGTGGGATGGACAGCAGATCGAGAATTTTATCATAGAGCGGATGACGGTCGTCATGGAAAATGTTCAGGTACAGGTGGTGCCGCGAATCTTGTCGTCGTCCTACAGTTGTTGTAAAGGGATTTTCTCGGCAGTCGGGTTTCTCGCCATCACATGTATCACGGCTTTTTTATTGGAAAAAGAATATGCAGGCATTGTGGCGGGACTTAGAGAGTCTAAAGAACTGCGTCTGGTCTGGTCGGTTGTGGAAGGCGTTTTGTCGTACATTATAACTTTTATCAAGGCGCAGGGAGTGATCCTGTTGATTATCAGCGTGATGTGCAGTGTTACGCTGAGCGTTGCAGGAGTGCCCGGCGGAATCTTATTCGGGATTCTGGCGGGAGTCTTGGATGTGCTTCCTTTTATTGGGACGGGCATCGTGCTGGTGCCGTTGTCTGTCTGGCAGTTGTTGAATGGGGAATATGTGCGTATGGCAGTATGCTTGATTTTGTATGGAGCCTGCATTTTAACCAGGGAATTGTCAGAGCCGAAGCTGATTGGCAAAAGAATCGGCGTAGCCCCTGTTTTTATGCTGCTGGCGGTTTATGCGGGCGTAAAGTTGTTCGGTGTCGGAGGAATCGTCAAAGGACCGCTTGCGCTTATTATGATTATGGAGGTTTGGAAGGTCATGAAAAAGGAGACGGAAGAAAAAATGAAAAGAAATGAAGAATAAAAGAGAACAAAAAGAATTAGACAGAGTTTGACGAATGACAGTCCTTCGATTATGATGAAAGAGATATGAAATATTGCGCTGATGGAAAGCGGCATGATGGAATATGATCGAGCCGAAATGAGAATATAAGATCTTGAGCGAAAAAAGAACGGGTGCGAACAAAATAAATCAGAGGATCGTCATGCTATACTTTCTGATAATGACGGTGGTATATCCGTTCTATGCACCGGGCGGATATTTGCGGATTGGTGAGGCAAAGTATGGATTTTTCCGGTGTGCCAGTCTGATACTGGCAGCGGCGGTTTCGGTGGTTATCCTGTTATTGCTTCTGGTGCGCAGGGATAAAGACTGGCTGATCCGAAATTATAAGCGAATGTCGATCACGGACTGGTTTGCTTACGGTTATCTGGTGGCAGTGATGCTCTCGTATCTGTGTTCCGATTATAAAAGAGATGCTCTGTGGGGAACGGAAGGCTGGTATATGGGTGTTATGACCCAGATCATGCTGATATTGATTTATTTTATTTTTTCTCGCTATTTTGACTGCGATCTCAGATGGCTGGGAGTATGGCTATTGTCAACGGCAGCAGTGTTTGTGTTAGGCATATGCAACCGTTACTCCATTTATCCGATCTCGATGGAAGGACAGACGGAAGGCTTTATCTCCACGCTTGGGAATATTAATTGGTTTTGCGGATATTGGTCGGTGACGATGCCAATAGGTGCGGTATTATATTGGTGCACGGATCGGAAAACGATGCGGATTCTGGCGGGAGTTTACAGTGTCATTGCGATGGTTTCCGGAATTACGCAGGGGAGCAGCAGTGCGTATCTTGTTTTTATTGCTGTTTTTTTGCTCCTGTTTGTTCTGTCACTTGGAAATAACCGGAAATTCTATCGGTTTCTGGAATTGTGTATGATGTTTGCTGCAAGCTGTCAGCTGGGAAGATTTATGTGCTGCCTGCCAGGATTGGAATATAATTATGTGTGGCAGCAGCCATCGGGCGGCGGGTCGGGGATTTCAATGGTGCTGTTAGATAGTAATAGTACTGTGTGGATGTTCTTGTTTCTGCTTGTATGTTACATGCTTTTTCATGCCTTAGAGCGACGCGGGCTTTTTCATATAGAGAAACATAAATGGCTGTGGGGAATCATAACTGCCGTTGTGGTCATGATTGTCGGTGTTGTGGCGCTCTTTCTTCTGATTGATACCGAAGTGATCTATTTTCGCGATGTACCTGGAACGATGGAATATGACGGCTATTGGGAACTGGTTTTTGATGAAGACTGGGGTAACGGCAGGGGTGCGACGTGGAATTGCGGCATGGACGCATATCGGAGCCTGAATGCCATACATAAGATTGTGGGAGTGGGAGCGGACTGTTTTGCCAATTATGTATATAGTGTGCCGGAACTGGCGCATCGTCTGATGGGAGAGTTTGGAAATCTGAGGCTGACCAATGCGCACAGCGAGCAGATCACGCTTCTAGTGAATGTCGGCGCGCTGGGATGGGTGTGCTACGTGGGGATTTTTGTAAGTGCGTTTGTGCGTTATATGAGAGGGGCTGGAAAGCAGCTCGCATTATACCTCTGCGCAGTCAGCATTTTGGCGTACACGGTTCATAATATGGTCAGTTTTCAGCAGGTGTTAAGTACGCCGTTTGTTTTTATATTATTGGGAATAGGAGAAAGATTTTATCGATGCATGACATGGAAAGAGTGTTAAAACGGGTAACAGAATATTGTGTGGCGGCATTGGCGGTGGCTTTATGCGTAATCGTGCCTTTGTATGCGAAAGACGGGTATAACCAGATAGGCGATGCTAAATTTGCAGCGTACAAGGCAGTTATGATAACGGGCTGCGCGGGTGTGCTGAGCGTGCTGCTGGTATCCATGGTTTTTGAATCGGAAGAGCACAACAAAATGCAAATATCCATCACGGATGCGTTTGTGGCGGCTTATTTAATACTGACATGGGTGTCAGTTGCTATTGGCGGATTTTCCAGGGATGCGCTGTGGGGATGTTATGGCTGGAATATGGGCTTGATGTCGCAGATCAGTTTTGTGCTTCTCTATTTTTTCCTCTCAAGATTTGGCAGGTATTATCGTGTGATGCTCACCGTGTTGTGCAGTGTGGCAGCTATTGTGTACGCTCTGGGGATTCTGCATCGAATGCTGATCGATCCGATTGGTTTCTATGATGGACTGAGTTATACCAACAAGGCGGAATTTCTGTCTACGCTGGGGCAGGCATCCTGGTATGGAAGCTTTTTGGCGGTAACGCTGCCTGTGGGCGTGGGTGTGTTTCTGTATGCGCGTGAAAAAATATGGAGAGCGCTCAGCGGTGTCTTCACGGTATTAGGATTGTGCACACTGGTGACGCAGAACAGTGACAGCGCCTACTTTGCACTGGCAGGGGCGTTGTTGATCTTTTTTATGATTTCTGCTGGAAAGAGAGCGACGATGTGTCGCTTTGCAGGTGTGCTCACGATCCTTTTTGCAGCGGGTAAGGTCATGTATTTTCTGCTGCAGATAAATCCGAATCCGGAATTTCAACCGGATTTTGTGACAAAGATCATGTGGACTTCGGGTGTGACATGGGTTCTGCTTGTCGTGTGTCTGGCTGTGACGCTCGCTCTTTTTCTCATGGGAAGAAAAGGGAAGGAGGAAGCATATCCAACAGAACTGATGCGTAAGGTGCGCATGATTGTGCCGGTGGTGGTTTTCGTTGTGGTTGCCGGAATGGTTCTTCTGATAAGTATGCAGACGCGGGGAGTGTTGCCGCAGTCACTATCGGACAGACTGGCGAACGTCTCTTATTTTAACTGGAATGATGACTGGGGAAACGCCAGAGGGCGTATATGGCGTTTCAGTGTCAAGATTTTTTCGGAAGGAAGTCTGATACATAAGTTATTCGGCGTAGGGCCGGATTGTTTCAACAGTTATGTGAGCGCCTATTATGCAGAGGAGGAGGCCATGCTGTGGGGCACGAAAATGTTGACGAACGCGCACAACGAATGGTTGAATATCTTGATTAATGGCGGCTTTTTTGGTGCGGTGGCGTACATAGGGATCTACGTGACGGCAATCGGGAGATTTCTTCGCAGCCATTGCCAGGACATTCTTTTTGTGGGGATTGCGGCAGCGTGCATATCCTATATGTGCTACAACTTTTTCTGCTATCAGCAGGTGCTCTGCACGCCTTTTATCTTTCTGCTGATGGGAATCGGGGAGTACCTGGTCAGACAAAAGTCCGCAGAGGGGCAGCAGGGTGAGATTCAGGTGCCAAAAGTTCTATAGTATGAGTTGTGAAGGTAGATTGCACAAAAAGTTCTCTTGTGTTTTGTGTGTATGCGCAGAAGCGCAAGTTGGAATGGAGGGTTCCTATGGGGATTATGGAGGAGAAGAAAAATATTCTAAAACATTTTAAACTGGACGGGGAGGCTGTGTCTGTCAAGCCGCATGGCAGCGGACACATTAACCGCACGTTTCTTGTGGAAACCGACGGGGCGCAGAAATATATTTTGCAGAAGATCAACACAGATATTTTCCGTGATACGGATGGTCTGATGGAGAATATTGTGAATGTCACGTCTTATCTGAAGGAAAAGATTATAGAAGCGGGCGGCGACCCGAAACGTGAAACGATGACGGTCATTCCGACGACGGACGGGAAATATTATTATGTCGATGGGGAGGGAAATCATTGGCGAGTTTATCTGATGATTGAGCATGTTGTTTCTCTGGATCAGGCACAGAACGCGGAAAAGTTCTATGCGAGCGGACTTGCTTTTGGCAGATTTCAGGCACAGCTTGCAGATTATCCGGCAGAGACATTGCATGAGACGATACCCGATTTCCATAATACGCCTAAGCGGTATGAGGCTTTTGAGAAGGCAGTGATGGAAGATATCTGTCATAGGGCGCAGTCCGTGGCGGCGGAGGTCGCGTTTATCAGAGAGCGCAGGGAAGAGATATCCGTCTTGGCGGACTTGCTGCAAAAAGGAGAACTGCCTTTGCGGATTACGCATAACGACACGAAGCTGAATAATATCCTGCTGGATGCCGATACGCATGAGGCGGTCTGTATCGTTGATCTGGACACGATCATGCCGGGACTATGTGCTTATGATTTCGGAGATGCGATTCGCTTCGGAGCGAATACCGCAGTGGAAGATGAGCCGGACGTGAGCAAAGTGTCTCTTTCGTTGGAGCTTTACGCGGCATATGCACATGGATTTCTGAAAGGATGCGGGGGACGATTGACGGCGAAAGAGATCGAGACGCTTCCACTGGGCGCAAAGACGATTACGACCGAACAGGGGATACGGTTTCTTACGGATTATCTCCAGGGGGACACCTACTATCATACCGAGCGGGAAGGGCAGAATCTGGACCGATGCAGGACGCAGCTTGCGCTTGTGGCGGATATGGAACGGAAGTGGGAGAAGATGCGGCTGTAATTGAAGTGAAATTTTAGGGCCTTCTTAGAAGATATTTAGAATCTGATTTTATTATACTAAAAGAAAAATCAGAGGAAGAGGAGGCTGTTATGAGACAAAGGAAACATTGTTTTGCTGGTATGGCATTGTTTATTCTGTGCCTGCTTCTGCTTGCCGGTTGTGGCAGCAAGGAGGAGGAAGTGCCGATGGGGCGGTATGCAGACAGGGAAGTGAAGCTGCCGCCGGGTACGTTTGACTATATGCATCCCTGTGATGACGGTAGCTTCTGGCTGTACGGTACGGAGGCAGACCTGACGTATGTGAGCGCAGAAGGGGAAAGTAAGGAGCATGTCTTTAGCTGGGAAAATTCAGCGAATATCCAGTACAAGTATTATGTCGGGGCATCGGATAGCGGGGCGGCTGTTTATGCCTATATACCGAAGTTCTTTTCCGATAAGGAGATGGAGGCGTACTGGATCAGCGGTGATACCCGCTGGATGTACTATTACGTGGATGAAGCGGGACAAAAGCATGCTTTGGAACCCTATGGAGAGAGTTACGAGAAGGCGACGAACTTAAACTTTTTTGCCTTTTCACCGGAAGAGGAGTTGTATGCTGCGTCCAATTCCAATGTGTACAGCGTCGATGTGGCGAGTGGCAAAACCGAAGGTGTGTTTGCAACGACGGATCAGGTGGAATCGATTGTCTTTGTGGATGATGTGCTGCTGGCAGCAGATCAGGAGAAGGCTTATTTCTATGACAGGAAGGATGGGAAGTTACTTCCAGATAATACTGTCTTGAATGATTTTATCGCCAGCCACAGCAAAGGCGGTCTCGTGATGGCAGTGAGGGATCAAGTTTTATATATGGCTTGCCGCACAGGATTGTACCGTTACGTCTGGGATGGAACGGTGGTCGAGCAGATTGCGGACGGACAGATGACGGCACTGGGCGATACGCAGAGAAGTCCACTTGCTTTGCAGGTTCTTGACAATGAGGAGTTCCGCATTCTTTTTACCGGCAATTATATGGTGGAAATGTATTACGATGAGACGCTTCCTGCCAGACCTGACAGAGAACTGCTCGTGTACAGCCTTAAGGAAAGCGGATGGATTCGTTATGCCGGGCAGCTTTTTCAGAAGGAACATCCGGATGTGCTGGTGAGATACGAGACGGGAATGGAGGGTGATAATGCGGTAAGCAAGGAGGATGCGTTAAAGAATCTGAATACGCGCCTGCTCGCCGGAGAAGGACCGGATGTTCTGGTGCTTGACGAAATGGATATTGAACAGTATGCCGAACAGGGTGTACTGCGGGAATTGGACGATATGTTGCAGCCTTATCTGGACGATGGTATCCTCTATAGAGGCATCGTTGAGGGGATGCGGATGACGGACGAGAATAAACTTTATGCGGTGCCGACGGCGGTTTACCTGCCGATGTGGCTCGGTGAGAAAATGTATTTGGAAGGGGAAGATAGTCTGGAGGATATCGTGGCGGGCGCAGAGCTTGCCAGGCAGAAACATCCGGAAGGACCGATTTTCTACACGCTTTATCCCAAGGATGTCCTGTTGCAGACCATGCCAGTTTGCCTGCCGGCATGGACGAAGGAGGACAAAAGTCTGGACGTGGCGCGTCTGAAGGAATATTATCAGGCGGCATTAAGGCTCTGGGAGCTGGACTGCGAGGGATTTTCCGATGAAGAGCGGGCCGCGTGGCAGAAGAACAATATGGAATTTTATGAGCCGACAGATTTGGATATGGCGGATATCGGGCATGATTACCAGTATACGAGTTTTCAGAATTTCGGTGAAACATGGATGCAGCTTGGTTTCCTGCAGGGCTCATGGTATGAGATCCCGGCGATCTTTCTCAAAGATCGAAATCTGGCGGCGGATTGGCAGAGGAAGGAGCTGGAGGATGTGGCAGTTCACGGAAACTATGTCGGGCAGGCGGAAAATGTGTATTGGGCGAAGAATATTGTTGGCTTGTGCGAACAGGCGAAGGAGCCGGAACTGGCGGAATCTTATATGGAGCTGCTTTTGTCCGATGAGATGATGCGGAGATGGTGGCTGGAAAAACCGCGAAAAAGCGGCGGGATTACAATACGCAAAGATTCTCTTGCCAATGTGCTTGATCGGAACAACACAGAATTTGGGCAGATGATGGGATGGGACAATCCGGGTGTGTTACAAAAAGAGAATCTATGGCCGACGGAGGAGGAGAAACAGCAGATCTATCAGAGGATGGAGGATGCGGATACCTGTTACCGTCCGGGGTCGGTGTTGGAAGAATGTGCGATGGAGGTCGGCATCCGGGTGCTTGAAGGCGAGCTGACACCGGAGGAAGGCGCGGACGAAGTTGCAAGAAAAATGGCGATTGAGCTGGAGGAGTAAATGAGGTGGCGTCTATTCCTGCTCCCCGGTCTTGTGGGCATAGAGAATTGCCGGCAGTACATTCCGTATTGGGAATAATTTTTGTTGACGGTAACAGTTGACAAACCGCACTCACACGGCTAGAATAAATAAAAATATAATTGTTTCATGGCGCATGCTTGAGACTGTTATCATATAATCAAACGTGGCAAAGAAGAGAATAGTACGGATAGGGAATGTTACAGAGAGAGGGTCATTGGTGGAAGCCCCTTACAGGAAGTATCCGGAACCGAACTTGGAGTCCTGTGTGATGAGCGCAGCGTAGCACCGGCGATAACGGTATGAGAAGCAGAACATGCATGTCATGTTAATTAGGGTGGTACCGCCGAGATTTCGGTCCCTTACGGGATAGAAATTTCGGCGGTTTTTTGTGCAAGGCTGCATAAGGAAATTTCGCAGGAAGAAGGAGGAGCAAATGGCTGACAAAAAATTAGTAGAAGCGATCACTTCCATGGAAGAAGATTTCGCGCAATGGTACACCGATGTGGTAAAGAAGGCAGAGTTGTTAGACTACACGAGTATTAAAGGATGTATGGTGTTCAAACCCGCTGGTTATGCGATCTGGGAACTGATTCAGCAGCAGATGGACGCTATGTTCAAGGCGACGGGAGTGCAGAATGTCTATTTGCCAATGTTTATTCCGGAGAGTCTTTTGAATAAGGAGAAAGACCATGTAGAAGGATTCGCGCCGGAAGTGGCATGGGTGACTCATGGCGGGCAGCAGCCCTTGCAGGAAAGGCTGTGTGTTAGACCGACTTCTGAGACACTTTTTTGCGACTATTATAAAAATGTGGTACAGTCTTACCGTGATCTGCCTCAGTTGTGCAACCAGTGGTGTTCGGTAGTCCGCTGGGAGAAGGAGACGCGTCCTTTCTTAAGAAGTCGCGAGTTCTTATGGCAGGAAGGACATACCGCCCACGCAACCGCAGAAGAGGCAGAGGAGAGAACGATCCAGATGCTCAATGTATATGCGGATTTTTGTGAGAGTGTGCTTGCGATTCCTGTTATCAAAGGGCGCAAGACTGACAAAGAGAAATTCGCAGGAGCGACGGCAACTTATACCATCGAGGCGTTGATGCATGATGGCAAGGCATTGCAGTCCGGCACGAGCCATAATTTTGGAGATGGCTTCGCCAAGGCATTCGGTATCCAGTTTACGGATAAGGACAATACTTTGAAGTATGTGCATCAGACATCATGGGGATCAACAACCCGTCTGATCGGCGCGGTGATCATGGTGCATGGCGACAACTCCGGGCTGGTTCTGCCCCCTAAGATCGCGCCTACGCAGATCGTGATCATTCCGATTCAGCAGAAAAAAGAAGGCGTGCTAGACAAGGCATATGAATTGCGGGATAGACTGAGCAATTTCCGCGTAAAAGTGGATGATGCGGACAAGAGTCCCGGCTGGAAGTTCTCTGAGCAGGAAATGCGCGGCATCCCAATTCGCGTGGAGATCGGACCAAAAGATATCGAGGCAAATAAATGCGTGATCTGCCGCCGCGATACGAGGGAGAAGATCGAAGTATCTCTCGATGAGCTGGAGGCAAAAGCAGGAGAAATACTCGACAAGATGCAGTCAGAAATGCTCGAACGTGCAAGGGCGCACCGCGAGAAACATACTTATGTAGCAAAAGATATGGATGAGTTCCGCAGGTTATTTACGGAGGAGTCCGGTTTTGTCAAAGCTATGTGGTGCGGAGAGCAGGACTGTGAAGACAAGATCAAGGAAGAACTTGCCGTCACAAGCCGCTGTATGCCTTTTGAGCAGGAAAACATTGCTGACACATGTGTATGTTGTAGAAAACCTGCGAAGAAGATGGTTTATTGGGGCAGGGCATATTAAAAATTTAAATTGTGAGTGTTTTCATTGAGTAATGATGTTATGATAAGAGTATGAGCCGGCTTACAGAAAGCCGTATAATGAAATAATAAGAAAAGAGAGGGTATAGCAATGAATGTATTGGTTATTAACTGTGGTTCTTCCTCACTGAAATATCAGTTGATAAACAGTGAGTCGGAAGAAGTATTGGCAAAAGGTTTGTGTGAGAGGATCGGCATTGATGGCAGCGCCATTGTACATCAGCCTGCGGGCGGTGAGAAAGCCAGAACGGAAGTGGATATGCCGAACCATACGGCGGCAGTGCAATTAGTGATTGAGAAGCTAACGGACCCACAGGTGGGTGTGATCAAGTCCCTCGACGAGATCGACGCCGTTGGACACCGTATCGTGCACGGTGGTGAGAAATTTGCGACATCGGTTGTGCTGAATGAGGAAGTGCTTGCCGCGATCGAGCAGTGCAACGATCTTGCCCCGCTCCATAATCCGGCGAATCTGATCGGAATCAACGCCTGCAAAGAGATTATGCCGAATGTGCCGATGGTGGGTGTGTTTGATACCGCTTTCCATCAGACGATGCCGAAAAAAGCATATCTCTACGGGCTGCCATTATCCTATTATGAGGATTATAAAGTGCGCCGCTATGGTTTTCACGGCACAAGCCATGATTTTGTGTCCAAACGTGCCGCACAGATTTTGGGAAAAGATATCAAGGATTTGAAAATTATTGTGTGTCATCTTGGAAATGGGGCTTCTGTGTCCGCAGTCAAATATGGTGAGTCAGTGGATACTTCCATGGGGCTTACCCCGTTGGAAGGCTTGATTATGGGAACGCGTTCGGGGGATTTAGATCCGGCGATCATCACTTTTATTGCGGAAAAAGAAGGAATCAGCGCAGCGGAAGTGATTGATATCTGCAATAAGAAGTCTGGCGTGTTTGGTTTGTCCGGTGGTATTTCCAGTGATTTTCGCGATCTGGTGGATGCTGAGGCACAGGGAAACGAGGCAGCAAAAATTGCCTTAGAAACTTATGCTTACCGTGTAGCGAAATATATTGGAGCGTATGCGGCGGCGATGAACGGCGTGGACGTTATCGTATTTACTGCCGGTGTAGGGGAGAACAATGCCTCATCGAGGGCACAGATCGGAGAGTATCTTGGTTTCCTCGGAACAAATATCGATCCGGAGAAGAATAAAATTCGTGGCGAAGAAGTGATCCTTTCCGATGAAGGCGCGAAAGTTACGATGATGGTGATTCCTACCAATGAGGAACTTGCCATTGCGAGGGAGACAGTGCGCTTGGTAAGTAAGTAAAGCGGACGGGATTCGTTTCAGAGGTCTGCTTGGTAAATCCGGGTTGGAATGAGCAGATGTTAAAAGAATAAAATGTGTAAGGGAGTTTGAAGGGGACATCATGGGTAAGCGCAGACGGAAAAAGAAGAAAGGTGTAGGGATGATCGTTTTCTTAAGCCTTGTCATTGTTGTATGCGTAGTGGTTCTGTTTATGTTAGTGCGAGGAAATCTGACGGGCGGGATCAAATCTGCGGTGACTGAGAAAGTGACGGAGCAGGTCATGGAGCAGACGATTCAAAAGGCGTTGGAAAGTGTGGGTGATCCACAGGCGGCCGCCAAAGCGAAAGAAATCGTCAATAACATGGACGAATCGGACAAGAAAGAAGCGGAGGAGATTATCGAGCGGTATGCTGACAGCGATACATTATCCGATGTGATGGATATCGTGGGGGATGGCGTTAACAGTGAGTCGATTTCCCAAGTGGAACAATATTTGCGAAACACGGTGTCCGATGAGGATATCGATAAATTGCAGGAATTGTATGAGAAGTATAAGGGTGAGATAAAGTAAAAGGAAAGAGGCTCGGATTTCTGAGCCTCTTTTTGAAATGTTACGGCAGTATCTTGAAATGTTCTGGAAAAGCCTGTAAAATCATTATTTACATGATGGACATCATAGAAATGTGCAGATACAATAAAGTCATACATCAATAAATATGAAATTGTGTTAAGATATAGGAAAAAGTTATGTTAAAGTATAGCTTATTTATATCCTTATCTGTTAGAAAATGTGATAAAAGAAATCGTCAGACAGAGTATCGGGATTGCTACGAGGCACACAAACAGACCAAACTGAAGAAAAGAGCATCAAAGAAGCAGAGAAATATATTCAAAAGAATGGCGGAAAATGTATCGCTTTACATACCCAATGCTGGGTAACTGTTTTTTATCAAAATTTAGGTTTTACTGAATTTGGTGATATTGATGATGACGAAGGCTGCCCTCATATTTGGATGAAAAAAGCCTTTCAAGATAATAATCAGACGTTTACGACTGTAAGTTTGGAGGTAATTATGGAACTTAAAAAGTTGGATTATGCCTTGACTGTCTGCAAAGTTGCATCAGAACTTGATATTGATTTGAATAAAGAGTTTTATTTCATTGGAAAAACAGATGAAGAATATTCTTTAGTATGTATTACTGAGGACACGCCCATGAATACAACCGAGAGAGATGATGGGTGGAAAGGCTTTAGAATACAGGGCGTGTTAGATTTTTCATTGATTGGAATTTTATCGGAATTATCCAGTATTCTCGCTGATAATAAAATTGGAATATTTGCTGTATCTACTTTTAACACAGATTATATTCTTGTGAAAGAGGATAATTTTGCCAGAGCCTTAGAAGTATTGGCACTGGCTGGATATGATATCGTCTGATACGAGCCGATTTATAATCAAAATAATATCAGTCTGCTTAGATTGGAGGAAGTATGACACTACAACAATTAAAATATATGATAATCGTTGCAGAAAAAGGCTCTATTACAGAGGCGGCAAAAGAACTGTATATTTCCCAGCCAAGTCTTTCCGGCGCAATCAAAGAGGTGGAAAAAGAAGTCGGAATCACAATTTTCAGCCGCTGCCGGGCAGGGGTGGCATTAACGAAGGAGGGTATGGAGTTTTTAGGATATGCAAGGCAGGTAGTCCAGCAGATGGAGCTTTTGGAATCAAAATACATTGATAAAAAGCCTGCCAAACAGAGATTTTGCGTTTCCACGCAGCACTATACTTTCACGACAAATGCATTTGTGGAACTGATACAGCGTTTTGGGCAGGAAAGGTTTGAGTTTATCCTGAATGAAACGCAGACGCACCAGATTGTGGAAGATGTTCGGAACAGGTTTAGTGATTTGGGAATCCTGTATCTTTGCAACAGCAATGAGAACGTGCTGAGAAAGCTATTTGATGAATATAATTTGAACTTTTATGAATTATTTACGGCAACGCCCCACATTTTTATCAGCATCAATCACCCATTGGCAAAACGCACATCTGTGAAACTGGAGGATTTAAAACCATATCCCCGGCTTAGTTTTGTGCAGGGAACGTATGAATCTTCCAATTTTTCGGAGGAACTTTTCAGTAACGAACCTGCAGAAAGGAGTATTAAAGTTAGTGACCGTGCTGCTATTGTAAATCTGATGATTGGATTGGACGGATACACCATTTCAAGCGGTATATTCCCGAAATACCTGCAAGGAGATTCTATCGTGTCTATCCCTTTGGAGGAAGATGAAGTGATGCATATCGGATACATACTGAACAAGGATAAAGAATTATCAGAGTTGGGGGAAATTTATGTTGAGGCTTTAAAACAGTATCGGGAATAATGAAACATAGGATAAACCTATGTAAAAGCATAAAAAACAGATATTACCTGTTACATGACATTCCATGCTAAGATATAGAAACGGAAAGGAGGCAAATTATGCCGGGTTATGTATTAGGTAATTTTTTTATCTATTCTGTCATCAATGCTTTTACGCCGGGATCGGGGAATATCTTGGCACTAAACACAGTAACGAACTACGGATGCAAAAAGGGAAAGCCGCTTTTTGAAGGGATTTTTGCAGGCTACTATGTCGTACAAATTATATGTGCAGTTTTTGTATTCGGGGTGAGTACTTTTTTACCAAATATGCTTGGCATTATGAAATATGTAGGAGCTGCTTATATTTTATGGCTTGCTGTCCATATTGCGTTTAGTAAGCCAACAACAGGCGATGTAGAAAAATCGGCATCTTTTCTGAAAGGTTTTTTATTGCAGTTTGTCAATGTAAAAATATATTTATTCGGAATCACCGCATTGACAGGATATGTCACGGATTACAGCACTTCATTATGGGTTTTGCTGCTTTTTGAACTCATGATTGCAACAATCGGAACAGCCGCAACACTTACATGGGTTGGAATGGGGATGCTGATACAAAAGGCATATCAAAAACATTACAGGGCGATTAACATGATACTTGCCCTGACTTTATTAGAGTGTGTATATAGTATGGTGAAATAAAAAGATACTGATTACTGAAATTTATCTGTTTGAAAGGGAAATAGAGAAATGAAGAAAATTCCTTTGGCTACTCCTACCATGCATATGGAGGAACAGAAGTATATTCAAAAAGCGTTTGATACGAACTGGATTTCACCGTTAGGACCGAATGTAGATGAATTTGAGGATAAAGTAGCAGCTTATGTGGGGGCATCTTCTTCCGCTGCGCTTTCATCGGGAACTGCGGCACTGCATCTTTCAATTATTTTAGCAGGGGTGAAGGAGCATGATATTGTGTTCGTTCCTTCACTGACATTTGCGGCAAGTGTCAATCCAATCAGATATGAGAAAGCAATTCCCGTCTTTATTGATTCGGAGCGTGACACATGGAATATGGATGCGGCGGCATTAAGGAAAGCGTTTGAAAAATATCCGCACCCGAAAGCGGTCATGGCTGTTCATTTGTATGGTACATCGGCGGATATGGAAGAAATATGTGCTATCTGTAAGGAGCATCATGTTCCCTTGATTGAAGATGCTGCTGAATCGTTAGGTACGACATATAAAGGGAAAATGACAGGTACTTTTGGGGACTTTGGAATATATTCGTTCAATGGAAACAAGATTATTACCACATCGGGCGGAGGAATACTGGTTGCACGGCAGGAAAAGGATGTGGATAAAGCTCGCTTTTTGTCACGACAGGCGCGTGATCCGGCAAGACACTACCAGCATTCTACGATTGGTTATAATTACAGGATGTCAAATATTGTTGCCGGAATAGGGTGCGGGCAGATGCAGCATATTGAGGAGCATATACAGAAGAAACAAGAAATCTATAAAACGTACAAGGAAGCCTTTTCGGATATCGAAGAAATAGAAATGAATCCATTGAACAAAGATGGGATTGACAACAACTGGCTTTCCTGCATGACAATTTCACTAGACAGCAATGTAACGCCGATGCAGGTTATGGCTGCTTTAGATGTGGAAGGTATTGAAACAAGACCGATATGGAAACCAATGCACTTGCAGCCCGTATTTAAGGAATATGATTTTATTCAGATAGAAGATGGACTAAGCGTAAGTGAAGATATTTTTAACAGGGGGCTTTGTCTGCCAAGTGATATTAAGAATACAAAAGAGGATATGGAACGTGTTATAAAAATTATGAGGAAACAGTTCCGGCAATAGTAAAATTACCGTTGCAGACAAAATGGGAGGGTTTTTATGTAGAATGACGGGGTATTCAAAAGTTTTCTTTGGAAATTCCGGTGCAGAGGCAAATGAGAGTGCAATAAAACTTGCGAGAAAGTATGGCATGGAAATCAAAGGAAAGCTGTGTGTGCAGTTATGATTGAACTTATACGAGGAGGATCGGTTATGAGTAAAAAGCTATCAGACATGAGTTTTGAAGAACTATGGCAGTTATTTCCAATTATATTGACGGAACATAAGCCTTGTTGGAAGGAATGGTATGCAGAAGAAGCAGCAATGCTTAGGAAAGTATTTCCGGCAGGTCAGGTGATCCGCATCAGCCATATAGGAAGTACGGCGGTAGCCGGGATATGGGCGAAACCGATTATTGATATTCTCGTTGAAATAACGGTGGACAGCGATTTTCAATCTTTTAAGGAATGTTTGCTTGACGCGGGGTATTTATGCATGTCGGAAAGCGACGTGCGTTTGTCCTTTAACAAGGGATACACGGAGAACGGTTTTGCTAAGCGGGTTTTCCATCTGCATCTGCGCATGGCTGGTGACAATGATGAGCTGTATTTTCGCGATTATCTGATTGCGCATCCCGATGCCGCCAAAGAGTATGAAAAGTTAAAACTTAGGTTATGGAAGCAGTACGAGCATGACAGGGACGGCTATACTGCGGCGAAGACGGAATTTGTGAAGGATATACTTTGCAGCAAAAATGACTTTATTCCAAAAAGTATTTAAAAATCATAAGTTTTGGGAATGAAATCCCAAAAAGTATTATCATGCAAATTTTCTGCAATTCCAGTTTGCAAAGCAATTAAAGGACACATTTTACGAAAAAAGAAGATTTACTTTAGCAAATTTAATAACTGCGCTCTCCAATCTAAAGGGAATCCCATTTCCCGAAGGATATCTTCTTCACTTATAACTGGTAATTTAGGACGTATATAATTAAATAAGCGGTATATTTCCTTTATTAATTTCATATACTCAGATTTAGAGAGCACATATTTCAATGCTAGCATACATGCAAATAAGTCTCTTTTTCCATAGTCATATTCTTTGCTGTCAGATTTTGGAATCTTTAATTCTGTATGTGCATCAAAATCAGCAAGTCGGCGTTTGGTTCTAAAACAATATAATCTATTCCCGTGTGCACAGAAATTTCTTACGGAAGATAAATAGAATAAAATGCTTTCCAGTTGGTTCGAGCAATTTCCTAATGATATAAAAAGACCCCGGCCCGAAGGACACCGGAGTACGTTCCAAAATATTATATGCATTTATGAAAAAAATATTTCATAAAGTGTAGTTAGTGTAGCATGATTAACTCCGTCTGTCAATGGTTATAACTAAAAATGCAGGATAAACTTATAAACTGTTATTTCAACCAACCCCATTATGGGATCTTTAAAA